>QJYK01000263.1 GCA_003248075.1 Gemmatimonadota bacterium
GAATGAAAAGGGCCGGACGGCGGCCTACATGACCATGCCACCGTCGACGGCCAAGACCTGGCCGGTAATGTAGCGAGCACCCGGCCCTGCGAGAAACCGAACCAGCGCGGCGACGTCCGACACCTCGCCGAGCCTCCCGGCGGGGATCTGGGCGAGGAGCCCCTGCACCTGCGTTTCCGTCAACTGGTCGGTCATGTCGGTGCGGATGAAGCCCGGCGCGATCGCGTTGCATCGGACCCCCCGGGCGGCCAGCTCTTTTGCGACACTCTTGGTGAGTCCGATCAAGCCTGCCTTGGAGGCCGAGTAGTTCGCCTGTCCCGCATTGCCGGTCAACCCCACGACCGAGGTCATGTTCAGGATCACCCCGTCGCGGCGCTTCATCATGCCCTTGGAGACAGCACGGGTGAAGTTGAAGGCTCCCTTGAGGTTCGTAGCGATGACCTCATCGAATTCCTCGTCCTTCATGCGCACGAGGAGATTGTCCCGCGTGATGCCCGCGTTGTTCACCAGGATGTCCACGGGACCTACGTCCGTCTCCGTCGAGGAGACGGTCGCCTGGGCCTGTGCCGGATCTGCCACATCGCAGCCGTACCCCTGGTGGCCCTCGCCTGGCAGGGCGGCTGCAACCTCTCGAGCCCGTTCGGCGCTGCGTGCGACGACGGCGATCCGGGCTCCAGCCGCGCTCAGCTCCAACGAGATCGCATGCCCGATCCCTCTCGTCGCACCGGTGATCAGAGCCACCTTCCCGGTCAGCTCGCTCATGCGTGTCCCCCGAGGCGTTCGATGTCGGCAGGCTCTCCCACGGACGCGCAGGGAAGACCTTTGGCGTTGCGGCGGTTGAGGCCGCACAGCACCGAGCCGGGTCCCAGCTCCACGAAACGATCGGCGCCCGCGCGGACCATGTTGTCGACCGAGGCGCCCCAGCGCACGGGCGCGGTGAGCTGGCGGACCAACAGCTCCCGCGCTTCCCCACCGGCGCGCACCGCAGCCGTGGTCACGTTCGAGTACACGGGAAAAGAGGGGTCGGAGAAGCCGATGTCGTCCAATTTCTCCCTCAGTCCGACCGCGGCGGGCGCCATCAAGGGGGAATGGAAGGCTCCGGACACATTGAGCCTCACGGTCCGCTTGGCGCCGGCCTCCCCCGCCAGCCGCATCCCCTCTTCCACTCCGGCCGCGTCTCCGCTGATCACGACCTGACCGGCGGAGTTGAAGTTGGCGGGAACGCAGGTCCCCGCGTCTACCTTGGCGCAGACGGCCTCCAGTACTTCGTCATCGAGGCCGAGGATCGCCGCCATGGCGCCAGGTCGCTCCTCGCCTGCCGCGTACATCAGCTCCCCGCGCAATCGTACCGCCCCCAGCGCGGCGGCGAAGGTCAGTGTGCCCGCCGCCACATGGGCGCTGAACTCGCCCAGCGAGTGGCCGGCGGCCATCGAGATCGGCCCGAGCCGCGCGGACGCTACCCGCAAGGCCGCCACCGAATGCGCCAGAATCGCGGGCTGGGCATGCCGCGTCTCGGTCAATCGGTCCTCCGGTCCGTCGGCCATCAGCTTCGACAGCGCGAACCCGAGCGTATCGTCCGCCTCCTGAAGGGTGGCCGCCGCCTCCGGGAACGCGTCAGCGAGCCCTCGGCCCATGCCGACGAAGTGAGAGCCCTGGCCCGGGAATAGGAGTGCGAGCGTCACGATCTCGTTGAGTGCCGGAGGTGGAGGGTTGGAATCGGATGGATGACGCCGGATCCGACCGGTGCCGGATCAGAACCGCCAGACCATCGCGCCCCAGGTCAGGCCCGCGCCGAACGCCGCGCTCAACACGATCGAGCCGTCCCCGATCAGGCCCTGCTCGCGCGCCTCGTCGAGCGCGACCGGAATCGACGCCGAGCTCATGTTGCCGAACCGGTCCAGGTTCACGTACACCCGATCCATCGGTATGCCGGAGTACTTCGCCGTCGCTTCGATGATGCGGAAGTTGGCCTGATGCGGGACCATGAGGTCGACGTCGGCGGCCGTGAGTCCCGCTCGGCGCAGTGCGATATCCGAGGCCTCGGCCATGGAGCGGACGGCATTCTTGAACACCTCCCGGCCTTCCATGCGGATCAGGTGACTCCGTCGTTCCAGCACGTCGGCGTCCATCGGCTCGACGGTGCCACCGGAAGGCCGATAGAGCAGGTTGGCGAGGTGTCCGTCCGAGCGGAGATGGCTGGCCAGGATGCCGCGGGAGGAACCGTTGGCCGGTCGGACCACTGCCGCTCCGGCGCCGTCTCCGAACAGGACGCACGTGGCTCGGTCCTCCCAGTCGACGATGGCGCTCATCTTCTCGGTCGAGACGACCAACGCCACCTCGCCGCGCCCGGTGCACAGGTAGCCCTCGGCCATGGACAATGCGTACAGGAATCCGCTGCAGGCGGCCATGAGGTCGAAGGCGACCGCGTTGCCGCAACCGAGCAGCGCCTGGGCATCACAGGCGGTGGACGGAAGCCAGCGGTCCGGCGTGGCGGTCGACAGGATCAGGATGTCCACCTCTCCCGGGTCGACGCCGGCCTCGTCCATGGCCGCGCGGGCCGCGCCCGCGCCCATGATCGCCGCGTTGACTTCCGGCCCCGCGATGCGCCGAGATCGGATCCCGGTGCGGGAGGCGATCCACTCGTCGGACGTGTCCATGCGCTTCGCCAGATCGTCGTTGGTGACGACGCAGTCCGGCAGATACCGTCCCGTGGAAACGATTTCGGCCAACGGACTTGGGTGGTTCATCAGACCTCCGGGGCGGTGCCCGGCGTACCGAGCTCGCTCGCGATGTGTCGCACCATGTTCGCCCGCGCGGCCCGTGCCGCCGCGCGGATCGCATTCCGGATCGCCCGCGGGGGCGATTCACCGTGGCAGATGATCGAGATCCCGTCGAGGCCCAGCAAGGGTGCACCCCCGGTCTCGGTGTAGTCCAGCACGCGGAACACCTCGTCGAGGTCGATCCTCTCCGCCGTGTGGCTGAGCTCCTTCTTGAGCAAGCCGATGATGAACTCGGCGACCGACTCGTAGAACTTCAGTAGCACGTTGCCCACGAAGCCGTCGCAGACCACGACGTCGCAGGCACCCAGAATGATGTCCCGGCCCTCGATGTTCCCCACGAAACTCAGTGCCGGGTCCGCAGCCAGGAGGCCGTGTGTCTCGACGCTGAGCTCGTCGCCCTTCTCGGGCTCCTCCCCGATGTTCAGGAGCCCGATTCGCGGACTACTCAGACCCATCAGGTCCTGCGCATACACGTGCCCGAGGTGGGCGAACTGATGGAGCTGATGCGGCTTGCAGTCCACGTTCGCGCCGGCGTCGAGGAGCAGGCACGGGCCGGATGCCGTCGGTAGGATGGTCCCGATGGCGGGGCGGTCCACACCGGGCAACGTCTTCAACGTAAAGAGCGAGGTGGCCATCACGGCACCGGTTGAGCCGGCGCTCACGAACGCGGCCGCGTCGCCGGCCTGTACCATGCGCAGACCCACCACGATCGAAGAGTCGGGCTTCTTGCGCAGGACGCTGGCGGGTGAATCCGCGGCGGACACGCGATCCGGGGCGTGCCGCACGTGTAGCCGTCCCGTTTGCACCGGTGGATGGCGCTCGAGCTCTCGTGCGATCACCGATTGGTCGCCAACGAGCACGATGTCGACGTCGGCGTCGAGGTCCTGGAGGGCACCGATCGCTCCCTCGACCTCCGCCGAGGGGGCATGATCCGTGCCCATCGCATCGAGGACGATGCGCACGGCGCGGCTGGCTACTCGATCTCTACGTCGAGGACCGCCTCTCCCCCGTAGTGCCCGCACGACGGGCACACCCGATGCGGGACCTTCGGGTCGCCGCAGTTCGGGCACATATTGACCGTTACGGGCTCGGCTTTGTAATGCGTGCGCCGCTTACGCTTACGCTGCTTCGAGGTTCGCTTCTTCGGGACAGCCATGGCCAGCTCACTCTTCTCTTAGGGCTCGGAGGGCATCCCATCTGGGGTCCAGCTCTTCGTCGGTGCAGGAGCACGTCTCGATGTTCCGATTCGCCCCGCACCGGGGGCACAGCCCCCTGCACTCCGGGTCACAAACGACGTACGGATCGATCGCGAGGATCAGCTCCTCCCGGATCGACTCACTCAGGTCCAGCTCGCCTGCCCGCTCGTCGAAGAACCGAACACCTCCGTCGTCTTCGACCTCGGCGGACGGGCCCGCCGGCACGAACACCAGCGTCACCTCCGCGCTCAGCCGCCCGTGGACGGGCTCGAGGCACCGGCGGCACGGTTGCCGCAGGTCGGCCTCGATCGAACCGCGCACGATCACCTCGCCGCTCCTCGCCGACGTCCCCCGAAGACGGATCTCGACGGGCACGTCGAACGAGCTCTCCAGCCCGTCGAGAAGGGCATCGTCCGGCGGAACGCTGGCTTCGATCCGGACGGCGCCTTCCCGCCCGAGTCGTGCTAGATCGAGCCTGAGCATAGTCGAAAAAGCTAGCCGTGGCCCTCGGAGGTGTAAAGCCGCCGGCCGGCTGTCCTTTCTCTCGCTGCCGCGTGGCGGCTCAGAGGCCGATCTGCTCCTGCGTCGAAAAGAAGAACGCCCTCTCCGCGGCGGCGTTCTCGTCCGAATCGGAGGCGTGGATCGCATTCCGCTCCTTGGATTCGGCGTAGAGCCTGCGGACGGTGCCCTCTTCGGCCTCCGCCGGATCGGTCGCGCCGATCGTGCGCCGGAGCTTGGTGACCGCGTCGTCAGCCTCGAGAATCACCGGGACGCACGGACCCGAGGTCATGAAGGCGACCAGGGAGCCGTAGAACGGCCGGTCGCGGTGGACCGCGTAGAAGGCGCCGGCCTGCTCGGGGCTCAGGCGCGTCATCCGTAGCGCCCGAACCGTGAACCCGGCGGCCTCGAGGTGAGCGAGGATGCGGCCGCACTTGCCGGCCGCGACGGCGTCGGGCTTGATGATCGCGAGGGTCTGGCTCATCACTCGGACTCGTTCTCCCCTTCTTCTTCGTTGTCTGTTTCGAGGCTCCGGTGGAGCGCTCTGAGGATGGACTGTCGGGTCACGAAGCCGACCAGCTCTCCGTCTCGAACGACCGGTAGCTGCTCCACGTCCCGGTTGACCATCATGCTGGCGGCATCGACCAGCGCCTGATCCTCGGAGACGCACAGCACGGAACGCTTCATGAAATCGCGTGCCGTCAACGCATCCGCCTCGCTCCGGCTCCCCTGCTCGCCATGGCCGGGACGCCCCCTGCGAAGCACGTCCTCCAGGGCGTCCCCCGTGGTCACGATCCCCAGCACCTCGTACCCCTCCCCCACCACCGGAACCGCATGTACCTCACGCCGGACCATCAGATCGACGACCTCACGGACGGGGGTCGACGGGTAGACGCGGTACTGCACCGGAACCGTGGCATCCTCCACGAGCAGGCGCGGTCGGAACTCCACCGCGAGCAGCTCACGGAGCGTGCGCAGGCGCGCGTCCGCTGGCCGCCCGACGAGCTGTCCGGCACCGCCGGCCCCCTTGAAGGCGCGTCCCAGCGCCGGTACCAGCTGTTGCCGAGCGCCCGCGGGGCGCCCCGGCGTCAAGACCAGGATGACCACGCGGGCCGGCCCACCCTCGGGGCCGGGAACCGCGGCCCCATCGGGGACGATGGCGGCCCCGAGGCGGGCGCCACGACCCTGGAGCGACTCCAGCGTGTCCACGGCCACCACGACGTCCTCGTCCAGGCGAACGAGCTCGCCGACGGCGCCCTCCGCGATTCCGCGGGCACGGGCGCGCACCGCCTCGTCCTCCTCATCCGGGCGCGCACCGGTGAGCAGCGGAACGAGCACGTCCACGAGGTCGCGATCCCGCACGGCGGACAGCACCCAATCGTCCACGAGGAGATCCGAGAGCTTCATGCCCTACCCTCCTCTCCGGGCCGGTCTCGTCCCAGAGCGCTCGGGTGTCTCCGCGACCGCCCGAGGCTCAGGCGAGCGCGTCCTGGATCAGGCCCACGATGTCCACGGGGCGCTTGGCCACCGCGATCCCGTTCTCCTCGAACGCACGGATCTTCTCTTCCGCGGTCCCCGCGGATCCGCTGATGATCGCTCCGGCGTGCCCCATCCGCCGCCCTGGCGGGGCGGTCTGACCGGCGACGAAGCCTACCACCGGCTTGGTCAGATGGCTCTGCACGTAGGCGGCGGCTTCCTGCTCGTCGGTCCCGCCGATCTCACCGATCATGACCACGGCTCCGGTCTCCGCGTCCGCCTCGAAGGCGGCGAGACAGTCCACGAAGTTCGTGCCGATCAGGGGGTCGCCACCGATGCCGACGCACGTCGTCTGGCCGATCCCCACGTGCGTGAGCTGGAAGACAGCCTCGTAGGTGAGGGTGCCGGAGCGCGACACCACCCCGACCGGCCCTTCGGTCACGATCTGCGCGGGGAGGATGCCGACCTTGGATTTTCCGGGTGAGATCACGCCCGGGCAGTTCGGGCCGAGGACCCGGACTCCCCGGTCACGAGCAAAGGCGTGGGCTCGCGCCATGTCGAGCACGGGAATCCCTTCCGTGATCGCCACCACGAGGTCGACGCCGGCGTCTGCGGCCTCGAGGATCGCGTCGGCCGCGAACGCCGGTGGCACGTAGATCACCGAGCAGTTCGCCCCCGTCTCCGTGACCGCCTCATCCATGGTGTCGAAGATCGGGACCGACTCGCCCGCCGGGCCCTCGAACCGCTGCCCGCCCTTGCCGGGCGTGACGCCGGCGACGACCCGCGTCCCGTACTCCATCATCTGGCGCGTGTGGAACGAGCCGTCGCGACCCGTGATGCCCTGAACGACCAACCGGGTGTCGTTGTCGATGAAGATCGCCATAGGTCGTCGCTAAGCCTTTGACAGGGCCACGGCCTTCTCCACCACCTCGTCCATGGAGGTGAACGCGGAGAAACCGGCTCGCTCGAGGATCTCGAGAGCCTGCTCTTCGTTGGTGCCCGTGAGGCGGATCACGATGGGAACCTTGATGTCGATGCGGCGGGTCGCCTCCACGATCCCGTTGGCTACGTCGTCGCAGCGCGTGATCCCCCCGAAGATGTTGAAGAGGATCACTTTCACGTTCGGGTCGGAGGTGATGATCTCGAGGGCCGCGACGACCTTCTCCGGGTTGGACGAGCCTCCGATGTCCAGGAAGTTCGCCGGCTCGCCGCCGTAGAACTTCACCAGATCCATCGTGGCCATGGCCAGGCCGGCCCCGTTCACGCAACACCCCACGCTTCCGTCCAGCTTTACATAGCTGAGGCTCGCCTCGCGCGCCTTCGTCTCCGACGGCGGCTCCGCGGACGTGTCCCGCATCGCGGCCACCTCAGGACGGCGAAAGAGCTCGTTGTCGTCGATGCTCATCTTTGCATCGATGGCCTTCACTTCGCCGTCGGCCGTAGTGATCAGCGGGTTGATCTCGGCCATCGAGGCCCCGGAATCCACAAAGGCGCGGTAGAGCTGTCCGATGGCCTTTGCGGCCCGCTTCATGACGGCGGGGTCGTCGTACAGGGAGTTCGCCAACCAGAGCGCCTGGTGCGGCAGGAGACCGTAGCGCGGATCGACCGCGAGCCGACGAATCGCCTCGGGGTGGGTCGCGGCGACCTCCTCGATGTCCACACCGCCTTCCGCGGACACCATGAACGTGGGCGCCTGACTCTTCCGGTCCACCAGGACCCCGACGTACGCCTCGGACGTGATATCTTCGGCTGGCGTGACCAGGACCCGCTCGACGGTCAGCCCCTTGATCTGCATGCCGAGGATGCGGGCCGCATGCTCCCGGGCCTCCTCGGGGGTCTTCGCGAGCTTGACTCCGCCGGCCTTTCCCCTGCCACCAGAGTGCACCTGAGCCTTGACGACGACCGTGCCGCCGAACCCCCGGGCGATCGATTCGGCCTCGTCGGGTGTCCGCGCCACCTCGCCGGGTGGCACCGGGATTCCGGCGGCGCGAAAGCGCTCCTTGGCCTGGTACTCGTGGATGTTCATGACTTCCTGAAGTCGGTGAGAGCCGGCGACGAGGCCTGGGAGCGAGCCCCTTCCCGTGGGTGCCGACGGGCGAGATCGTTCAAGCTACCAACGCGTCCAGAGGGGATCAACGTCGCGCCTCTCCGCCCGCTCCCCCCGCTTCCCTCAACAGCGCACGGAGCTCTCCAAGGGCGACCCCGAACCCTGCCCAGTCGCCTTCGCGCAGCCGAGACTCCGCCCGTTGCAGCAGTTCAAGCGCGGCCTCCGGCCACGGTCCCGCGATCGGCGCCGCCCGTGCCTCGCCGGGCGTACCCTCGGGTTGCGGATCGCCTCCGGAAAGGGCTTCGATGGCCTGCGCGATCGTCTCCGTCATGGCGACCCTACGCCCGTCGCTGACGACGAAGCGCCTCAACTCCGGGATCGCGTCGGCCTCGGCCGCCAGGAATACCGGCTCCACGTAGAGGAGGCGGCGGCCGGACGGAACCAGGTGCAGGTGTCCCGTCCACACCTCGCTACCCCCGGTCCGCCAGAGGGAGAACTGCTGGGAGATCATGGGATCTTGCTCCACCAGAGCCTCGATCTGGCGTGGGCCAGGGACCTGGTTGTCCACCGGAACGTCGTAGCGGACGAGCTCAGGCACGCCCGCGTCGTCGGTGCGCGCGACGAGGATCGCCGTGAGGTTCTGGCGACCGGCGGGCACGAAGACCGTGGTGAGGTTGAAGCGGGGTCCGTCCTCCCCGGGGAGCGTCCAGATGCCGTACTCCGGCCGATAGGGGACCGGGCTCGTACCCTGGGCGAGCTCGTTGGGAAGCGCCCAAACGTCCTGCTGACCGTGGAACGCCGGGGCGGTCTCCTGATGGTATTGGAGGAGTACCTGGGCCTGCAGGGACAGCAGCTCTCTGGAGTAACGAACGTGTCGGCGCAGGTCTTCCGGCATCTCCTCGATCGGCCTGAGCAAGCTCGGAAACGCCCGCTCGTAGGCGTCGGCGAGCGGGTCCTCGATGGGGACCCGGTAGAAGCGTACCGCACCGGTGACCGCATCCACAGTGATCTTGACGCTGTTGCGCACGTAGCTGACCGGCCGGCGCCCGGGCCGATCGTGCGCCGAAGCCAGCGGGAACGCGCCCGTGGCGGTGAACCCCTCCACCAACCATACGACACGGCCGTTGGACACGACCGGGTACGGGGGCTCGTAGAAACGAAGGAAGGGGGCGACCGCCGCGACGCGCTCGAGTACGAGCCGCCTGTAGATGAAGCGGCTGCCCGAGCCCACCTCGGAGGCGAAGAGCAGGTTGGCGTCCCTGAAGCGCCACGCGATCGCGAGCTTGCGCAGCAGGGACGAGAGGCGGACACCCTCGGGATAGTCGACGCCGGCCTGCCCTGGCGTCCCGTCCGGGGCGAGGAACTGTTCATCGCCGGGGTTGACGATCGCGTGCCGTTGCGGTCTCGAACCGAAGTAGATCTGGGGTCTGGACAGGCCCAGTCCCATGGGACGGGGCGTGACGGTCGTGGTGTCCGGGGGAATGCCCGAGAGCGCCATGGGGGGGCGTCCCTCGCTCGTCCGCGAGGCTGCCAGGCTCGCCACCGCACCCAGCCCGGCGATGTACCGCTCGCGCAGGTGGAGGTTCTGCCAATTCGGATCCTGGATGCCGGCGGGATCGATCTCACGAACCGCGACCGCCACCGCAAGCGGTCCCTCGCTGGACGGATACCGGTCGACCGTCACATCCGTGAAATCGTAGTACGGAAATCGGGCCTCGAGCTGCCTGAAGGTGGTCAGGAGCGTGCCCTGGTTCCACATGGGCAGGCCCGCGAACTGGCGCGCGGCCGACGCCCAGTCCACGGGGTCGTCCGGGACCAGGTCGAACGGCCTGCGCTCGAGAGCGTCCAGACCGAACCCCCGCCGCGTGAACTCCAGATTGTATCTGATGTAGGGCGCCTCACGCTCCAGCTCGTTCGGCTCCACCCGAAAGCGCTGCACCATGCCCGGATACACCTGGCCGATCAGGAAGGAAGCCACGAACGCCGCCAGGAGCGTCACGATCATCGCGCCTCCCCGGTTGTGCCATGCGCTCCACAGCGCCCCCACCGCGGCGAGGATACACACCACCGTCATGGTCTGGAGCGCAGGCAGGCGTGCTTGAGCGTCCGCGAAGCCGAAGATCCCCTGGACGTTCGAGCTCCCGTTCAGCAGCAGCAGGTAGCGCCCGAGGTACAGGCGACACCCCATCAGGAGCAGGAAGAGCGCGACCAGCGCACCGAGGTGGACCCGCGCCACGTCGTGGGTCACGAGCCGGCCGTTCTCCCAGCGCAGGGCACCCGTGGCCGCATAGCCCCCGGTAGCCAGCGTGAAGAGCAGGAAGGTGACGACCAGCGCGAACGTCACGGCGCTGCCCAGGACCGGGACCCAGAACGCATAGAAACCGACATCCCTGGAAAGCACCGGATCGATGAGGCCCCAGGTACTGCCGTTGGCGAGAAGCAGCGCCTGGATGCCGACGGCCCCGGGGACCGCGGCCCCGAACCAGAGACCCAGGAGTCCCGCGATTCCCGCCATGGCCCAGAAGACGTAGCTTCGTGGCAGCTGCTCGGAGATCTCGAGGTTCCCGAAGCGCCGCTTGATCTGGATACCGCCGAGGGTCCCCGACACGACCCGCAGGTTCAGGAAGGCCGCGGACGCCACGAGGATTCCGGCGAGGGCCCGGGCCCCCCACTGCCACACCGCCCTCTTCCAGAACACCGCGATGTACCCGGTCTGACCGTGCCAGAGGATCTCGATCAGGGCGGACGCGGACACCCGCAGAAGCGTGATCAGGATCGCGATCCCGACGACGAGGGCCACGATCAGGCGGCCTCCACGGAGCCAGCGCGGCCACGCCATCAGGCGCTCACCCAACCCTCACGCCCTGCTCCGCGAGCCAGGTCTCCACCTCCTCGCGGATCGCCCCGAGTCGCTCCGCCGTCCGGGCCTCGAAGCGTGCGACGATGGCCGGTTGTGTATTGGAGGCTCTGAGCAGGGCCCACCCGTCGCCGAACTGGACCCGGACGCCATCCACATCGATCACCTCGTACAGAGCCCGGAAATGGGACACCGCGGCCTCCACGATGGACCACTTGCTCTCCTCCGTCACCTCGATCCTCAGCTCCGGGGTGGCCACATAGGCGGGAAAGGTCGCGATCCACTCGGACAGCGAGCGCTCCGACCGGGAGACCAGGTCGACCAGACGACACGCGTCGTAGAGGGCGTCGTCGAACCCGAGATAGTCGTCCGCAATCATGATGTGCCCGGACAGCTCGCCGGCCACCAACGCTCCAGTCTCCTTCATCTTCTTCTTGATGAGGGAGTGTCCGGTCTTCCACATGATCGGCACCCCTCCCGCGGCCTGGAACACCTCGGGGAGCGCCTGGGAGCATTTCACGTCGAACACGAGCTTCTGACCGGGGCCCCGACGTTCGAGGACATCGAGGCCGAACAAGAGGAGCAGGATGTCTCCACGAACGATCGACCCCTTCTCGTCCACCACCCCGATCCGGTCCGCGTCTCCGTCGAAGGCCACCCCCAGATCGTGGGGCGTCTCCTGAACGGTGCGGATCAAGTCCGCCAGATTCTTGTCGACCGTGGGGTCCGGATGGTGGTTCGGGAAGCTGCCGTCCGACTCGCAGTAGAGGGGCGTGACCTCACAGCCGAGCGCCTCCAACAGCGGCACGGTCACGAGGGCCCCGGTACCATTGCCCGCGTCGGCCGCGACCTTCATCGGCCGTGCGAGATGGAATCGACCGGCGACGTCGCGCACGTAGCGGTCGAGGATCTCCATACGCTCGACGGCACCCGACCCTGCCGAGACATC
>QJYK01000156.1 GCA_003248075.1 Gemmatimonadota bacterium
CTAGCTCCCCATCCGCCGCGCGAGATCGCGGGTCACCGGCCGACGCCCCGCGAAGCCGCCGTCGACTTCGTGCCAGTGCTCGATGCGCGGCTCGTCGACCTTCCAGCACAGGAACACGACGCGGCCGTCCAGCGTCGTGGGAAAGTCCAGCAACCCGTGCTCGATGCCTCCCACCGGGAAGCGCACGCCTCGGGCGAGGATCTCGTCTCGGATGAGCTCCTCGATGCCCTCCACGGCCGCCGCAGCTTCCCCGCGCAGCTCCTGGAACTCGCCGTGGTCCGGATTGGCAGCGTCGCGCACACGCTCCCCCCACAGCAGGTCCAGGACCTGAAGGCGATCGGTGCGCTCACGCACCTGAAGCATGAGCGTGTCGATGCGGGCGAGAACGCCCCGCAGGGTATCGAGGAGCGCTTCCGCCTCCTCTACCGTGAAGATCCGCTTGGGGTGCAGCTCCATGGGTCCCGCCCGGTCGTGCGTCGCGGCCTCACGGTCGTCAAGCCCGGTGCCACACGCAACCATGCCTTAGCGTCGCAGTCACCGCCGCCGCGGCTGGCTTGCCGGGGGACGGCGGGCCGGCCCAATGTCCCCGCCGGCCCGCCCCGGCGCGGGCGAGCGTTCCCTTGCCCGGAGATCAGCGCCTTGGACCGTCGCTCCGCTCTACGCTCCATGGCAGCGGCCGTGGCCGCGCCCGCCCTCCTGCGCGGTCGCTACCGCCTGTTCGCGGACTCGACCCAGGAGTATTCCGAGCGTGCGATCCGCCTCGTGCGCGAGTCGACCGTGGTCGACCTGCTCTGCCAGTTCCGCTTCCCCGACTACCGGGACGGTCAACCGACCCGGGATCGCCGCTGGCTCGACGATCCTGCGTCGTTCGGCGACGAGGACTGGGTTCGCTACCGGGACTCGGGTGTGGACGTGCTCGCGCTGGGCCGGGGTGCGTCGGACTACGAGGACGCCTTGCGCTTCTTCGCGAGTTGGAACGGGTTCATCGCCTCGAACGGCCATCGGTTCGCCCGCGTCGATTCGCCGGACGACTTCCAGCGCACGCGCCGGGAGGGAAAGGTGGGCATCATGATCACCTTTCAGAACTCGGATCATTTCCGCACCGTCCGGGACGTCGACGAGTTCTACCACCTGGGACAGCGGCTGTCCCAGCTCACCTACAACTACCAGAACCGGATCGGCGCAGGCTTTCTCGAGAACCGCGACGGCGGGCTGACCGTGTTCGGTCACCAGATCGTAGAGCGCATGCAGAACGTCGGGATGGCCGTGGACGTTTCCCACTGCGGCGACCAAACGACCATGGATGCCCTCGACGCCGCGACCCGGCCCGTGGTGTTCTCCCACGCCTCGTGCCGCGCCCTCCTGCCGGGGCACCTCCGCGCCAAGACGGACGAGGCCATCCGCGCCATGGCACGCTCGGGCGGAGTAATGGGGATCAACTTCATCCGCTTCATGATCCGCCTCGAGGAGCCGGTCACGCTCGAGCACGTGCTCGACCACTTCGAGTATGCGGCGAGGCTCGTGGGTCCCGAGCACGTGGGGATCGGGTCCGACATGGACATCGAAGGCAACGCGTCACCGCTGCGTGCGCCGGACGACCCACCGTCGTGGAACGCGCCGAATTTCGATCGCTACCGCATGCACATGAACGAAGACGGACGTGAGAGCATCGCGGGTCTCGATCACACGAAGCGTGTCTTCGACCTGACCGAAGGCCTCATCCGGCGCGGCCACTCCGACGCCGACATCGCGCTCATGCTCGGGGGCAACTTCGAGCGCGTGATGTCGGATCTGTGGTCCTGACCGCGAGCCGCGCGTCAGAAGACGGCGCGGTGAGCTGCGACCCAATCGCGGAGCACCCCGGTCTCGATCTCGAGCTCCTCCAGCCGCTCCTTGAGCAGATCGCCCACGGACACGACGCCCGCGATGCGGCCTCCCTCGATGGCCACCAGATGACGCGCGCGCTCGTTGGTCATGCGCGCCATGACGTCGCGCAGCGTGTCGTCCGTGGCGCAGGTCGGCGCCGGGTGGGTCATCGCCTGGCGCACGGGCACCTCGCGGATCGGCTCGAACGACAGGTCCGCGAGGTGGGCCACGTTCCGCTCCGACAGAAAGCCCGCCAGCTCGCCGGCCGGACCCTCCACGGGAAGCCCGCCGATGTGATGCTCCATCATCAGCCGCACGGCCCGCCCCATCTTTTCGTCCGGACCGATCGTGATGATCGTCGATCCTTTCTTGGCCAGGAGATCTCGTACGCGCATCGCGGCACTCCTCCGCTGAAACGGCCCGCCTCGAGCCGTGCGTCCTGTGCACACCGTCTCGCCTGCACTCGACCTAATTGGGGGGGAGGCGACACGGTCCGGCAACCCGACTCAACCTTCCGGGAGCGTCGTGGGTATGTCTTCCGTCGACCCACGGGGGCTCCGGGACCGGGTGTCGCGGCCGATCGGGAACGTCCCGGCCGGCTGATACATCGGCCTCAGGAGCCCGGGGCCGCCAACCCCACCGGGCGACCGTCCAGCTGCCAGGACGGATCGAGCGCGATGCCGAGGTGCGCGAGCGCGGTCGCCGCGACATCGACGATGCCCACCTGCCGGTCCGGGGCCCCCTTGAGGATCGACGGCCCGGACGCGATGAAGAAGATCGTGCGCTCCTCGTCCGAGTCGCCTCCATGGTCGCCGTCGGCCAGCCGGCCGTGGTCGGTGCTGACGAGGATCAGCCAGTCCTCACGGGAGTAGGTGGGGCGTTGGCGTACGGCCGCGACCAACCGTCCGACGTGGCTATCGGCGAGAGCGATCGCGCCCCGATACTCCTCGCCGATGGCGCCGGTCTCGTGGCTGACTTCGTCGGGGTTCCCGAGGTAGACGAACAGCGCCGAGGGATCGGCCCCGGTGAGTCGCTCCACGGCGGACGTGACCCCGAGGCTGTCCCCCGCTGCCCAACCCGTCTCGTAACCGTCGATCACGTGCTTGGCGTCGACACCGTTCCCGATCGTGGGCAGGCCGTCCTCCGCCTCGACGAGCGGGAGCCAGTCCGCCACGGCGAAGGTCCCCAGCTCGGGCCGCACGGACTCCACACGAGTCAGAAAGTCCGGGTAGAGGTCGTACCGTTTCCCCTCGAAGCTGTTGTCGGTCACACCGTGCTTCTCCGGCCACACGCCCGTCAGGAGCGAAGACCAGCCCGGCCCCGACACCGAGGGAAATGTGGTCCGCGCCCTATCGGTGAACGTCCCGTCGGCCGCGAGGGCGTCAAGGTTGGGCGTGGAGACCTCGGCGAGCACGTCGGGACGGACGCCGTCGATGCCGATCACGAGTACCCTCGGCGTGCTCGGCTCCTCGGTTCGGCAAGCCGCGGCCAGGGCGGCCAGGGTCAGAGCGAGGACATGGGCCGAAGCGCGCAAAGGGGAACTCCTGGGGGCGGGTAGACAAAACCGACGCGGGAAGAGGATAACACGGTGGCGTCGCTCGGCGCGCCCCGGAGGAGGGAGCCGAGCCCCCTGCCGTTGACTCTCGGAGCGACGAGCCACGACGTTTGGGGTCCGCAGCGTGAAGCAAACCGACAAACGGCCACCGCAGAGCCGCCGACAGACGACGAGGGACACGCATGATCGACACTCGAGACGATCACCTGGACGCCTTCACGATCAGCGGGCCGGGAGCGATCCCGATCGCGGGGCGAGGCGACGACGACGACGAGAACGGCGACCCGCGTCCCACCTCGAGCCGATGGACGGACACGATCCGGGAGACGCTCTTCCGCTCGCGCACGTTGCCGAGGTGATGGGGCAGCTGCTGGCGATGTCCGCGGACTCCGAGGATCCGATCACCATCTTCATCAACTCGCAGGGGGGTCACGTCGAATCGGGCGACACGATCCACGACATGATCCGCTTCATCTCGGCTCCGGTTCGCATGGTCGGCACCGGGTGGGTCGCCAGCGCCGGCGCGCTCATCTACGTGTCGGTACCCAAGGAGCAGCGGTTCTCGCTGCCCAACACGCGCTTCCTGCTCCACCAGCCGGCGGGCGGGACACGCGGGACGGCCTCCGACCTGGCGATCGAGGCGAAGGAGATCGTGAAGATGCGGGAGCGTCTCAACAGGGTCTTCGCCGAGCGGACGGGACAATCCCTCGAACGCGTCATCGACGACACCCATCGCAATTTCTGGCTCGACGCGCAGGAGGCGGTCGAGTACGGGCTCGTCGGGAAGATCATTCGGGGGGCCGGCGAGCTCCGCTGAAGGCTCCGGAGATCGATCAGCGCAGCCCTCCGTCCCGCGGGGCGACCGGAAGCGTCACGAAGCTGGGAGCCGAAGGCCCGCGCTCCACGGTCCACGACGGATCCCCCTCGGAGGGGATCCTGGCGAAGGTATCCGAATCGGCTCCGCCGATCGCGATCCGGATGCGATGCCCGGCGCGGAAGAGCACCGAGGTAGGGAGCATCGAGAACACCACCTCCTCGACCTGTCCCGGGGTCATCGGTGCCGCATCCGCTCGTCGGAACGAGTGATACGGGCCCGGGTCGACGAACGGGGGCCTCGCCTCGGAGACCTTCCGGTGCAGAAGCCGAATCTGCCCCTCCCCGATGTACAGCACGCGGCCGTCGGGAGTCACGTCTTCGAGGTATGCGAAGACGGCGCCGTCCTCGTGGCTCGAAGCGAGCCGCAACGTGAGCACCGGGGTCCCCGTGACCTCCAGATCGCGATCGAGCGGAGCGGACGTGTAGGTCAGCAGCTTGGCGTCGGCTTCCGCACGGTCGGGATACACCACGTCTCCGGCGCCGTTGTTCGTGGCCCACCGATTCCTCGTGCCCGTCGTGTGCGTGAAGTCGACCTCGTATCGATCCGCTCCCGGGCTCTCAGGCCTCGCCCGAGAGAGAAGTCCGTCCTCGCGGAAGTACCAGGCTTCGTGACGCAGTCCGGGCAGCGGCCACTCCGCCGTTTGCTTCCACACGTCCTCTCCCATGGTCCGGTACACCAGCTCGTGCACAGGCCGAGCCGAGCCCCGTAGATACTCCTCGTAGAAGCAGAGATCCTCTACGCGCTGTAGCTCCGTGGACGGCTCGAGAGGATAAACCTCGGGATGGAAGGGACTCGCGTCCTCACGGGCCCCGTGGCTCCACGCTGCGATCACCGCGCGCTGCGGGTTCGAAAGGGTCATGAACCGGTGAAGCACACCCTGGGCGGTGCCGGCGTCGGTCCAGCTCGCCCAGGAGTAGATGGCCGACCCCGATGCCTCGATTTCATCGGCGTGGCTGTGGATCCCCCAGTCGTCCATCGACCGACCGTCCCACAGCGGCATGGACTCGTCCTTGTACGTAAGGACGCGGAACGACTCCCACACCGAAGGGACATCGAGTCGTGCCGCGACCGCGGCCGCGACCAGGGATCCCCCGGAGTCGACCCCCACCGGACGGACTCCGACCGGTGAGCCGTCGTCGCGACTCCGCGGCACGTTCAGGTCCATGTCCTTCACGCGCAGGCCCCAGTTGGATCCCATGTACGCGTTGGGGACACCCCCCGGGAAATAGAGGTCGGCGTACGGATCGTAGTCGGGGAAGCGCGAAATGCCCGCTCGGAACGCGTGCCGGCCCACCTGCGCGTACCAATCGTTCGTATTGGCCGTGTACGACGTGCCCCACCCACCCACCGTCCCGTCGGACCACGGTTGGGCAACGATCCAATCCATCACCTCGCCGAAGTCGCGCACCTCGTCGGGAGAGCGATGATGGGGCCAGACACCGAACGACGCCCCCGTCCCCCGCGAGTCCCCCCAGACCACCGCGTAGCCGTGGCTCGTGAAGAAGCGCTGCACGTCGTTGGGTCCATCACCCTCCCACGCCCGCCAATAGCGCGTCATGGTCAGGATGGTCGGGACGCGGGTACCGTCCGCGAGCCCCTCGGGAAGAACGACGTCCAACGCGATGCGGACGCCGTCTCGCATGGTGACGTGAAGCGACCGCACGGGTCCGGTACGGTACTGCCCCTCGAACGGTACGCCGCACGAGCCGAAGTCGTACCCCGCGGCCCCCGACGCGACAGGGGTGGCACGCCCGCCGCAGGCGACCAGGCTCAGGAGGGCGAGGGTCCACCCCCGCCGAGCCAGGGTGACGGCCGTGCGCCACCTGTGCTCGTCCCGGTGGACCCGATCCATCTTCAACATTCCTCCCCCTTCACCACTCCTCCCCGCGTTCTCGCCAGGCCCCGCGTTCTCGCACCGGCCGGCGCTCGGCGTGCACGCTCCACACCAGATGGCTCAAACCGGCGCGTGTGATCATGCGGCGCGGCTCCATGCCCAGGCGATGGGCCACCCGCTGGGAGGGGAGGTTCTCGGGCCGGATGAAGCTCACGACTTCATCCAATCCCAGCACTTCGAACGCGTGGTCACGAACCGCCCTGGCCGCCTCGGTGGCGAAGCCGTTTCGCCAGAACCTACGGTGGATCATGTACGCGACCTCGCGGTGCGTCTCGCCGTCCACCGTCTGCCTCAGGAGCCCGACCTGGCCCACGGGCTCGCCGCTGGTCGCGACTTCGACGAGCCAGAAGCCGAAGCCGTCGCGCTCGTATCTCTCGAGCTGCCGCACCAGCCATGCTTCTGCCCCGGCGCAGTCCAATGGCTGCGGATAGTAACGCATGACCTCCGCATCGCCGAGCATCTCCGCCAGGAAGCCGAGGTCCTCGCGCGTCATCTCGCGGAGGCGCAGACGCGGGGTCTCGATCACGGTGGGCATGGCAACCTCAGGAGAGGGTGTCCCGAGCGTGACGGCCGGCGTCGCGGTGGCGTCGGTCCGGTTCACCGTATCGACTCCGAGGCCGCGCGGCCAGAGCGCCCGTGTCCCCTTCACGGCTCGAGGGATTCCCGACGCCGAAACGCTGGATCCCGGCGGGGTACTGTCATCGCAGCATCCCAAAGGAGCCGCGCATGAAGACCGCCATCGTCGCAGGGTGCCGCACCCCCTTCCTCCGTTCCGGCACCGACTTCGGCGGAATGACGGCCATCGAGCTTGGCCGGGCAGCGGTGGGTGAGGCCCTCGCTCGCAGCGGTCTCCGGGGGGAGGACGTGGACCACCTGATCTACGGGACCGTGGTCCACGACACCCAGGCACCGAACATCGCGAGGGAGGTGGGGTTGGCTACGCTGCCCCGCTCCGTCCCCGCCTACACGGTGTCTCGTGCGTGCGCGTCGGCCAACCAGGCGATCACCGACGCGGCGCAAATGATCGAGCTCGGTCACGCGGGCGTGGTGATCGCCGGCGGAGCCGAGTCACTCTCGAGGGTGCCCATCACGCTGAGCGACCCCCTGGCCAAGTCGGTCGTGGCGGCCTCCAGAGCCAAGTCACTCGGGGCCCGGGCCGCCGCATTCAAGAGGGTCCGCCTACGGGATCTCGTGCCGGTCAGCCCCGCCATCGCGGAGCCGAGCACCGGGGAGACCATGGGTCAGTCGGCCGAGAGGATGGCCAAGGAAAACGACATCAGCCGCGAGAGCCAGGACGCGTGGGCGCTTCGATCCCACCGACTCGCCGCAGCGGGCGCCGCCGACGGGCGGATCCCGATGGAGATCACACCCGTCTACCTGCCGCCCCGCTACGAGCGCGTCGTGGCCGCGGACAACGGGATCAGAACCGATACGAACGCCGAGGCGCTGGCGAAGCTCCGTCCGGTCTTCGACCGCGACTTCGGCTCGGTGACCGCCGGGAACTCCTCGCCTCTCACCGACGGCGCGTCGGCGGTCGTCCTCATGCACGTGGACGAGGCACGGGCAAGGGGAATCGAGCCCCTCGGGTTCGTGCGCAGCTGGGCCTGGTCCGCCGTGGATCCGGCGGGGCAGCTCCTGCAGGGACCCGCGTATGCGGCACCGCTGGCCCTCGATCGTGCACGCCTGTCGATGCAGGACATCGGTGTGATGGAGATGCACGAGGCCTTCTCCGCCCAGGTGCTCAGCAACCTACAGGCGCTGGCCTCGAAGGACTTCGCGCAGCGCCAGCTCGGCAAGTCGGAAGCAGTCGGCCACCCCGACCCGGATGTGATCAACGTGATGGGGGGCTCGATCGCCATCGGGCATCCGTTCGGTGCGACGGGCGGACGTCTCACCATGACCTGCCTTCATGAGATGGCTCGACGAGACGCACAGTTCGGCCTCGTCACCGTGTGCGCAGCAGGCGGCTTGGGCTTCGCGATGGTCTTGGAGCGCCGCTGAGGCGACGCGCCCTCCGGCATCAGCTGGTAGCCTCGAGCTCACGATCGAGCTGCTGTCGGACCTCTCGTCGTCGTCTCGCCTCGCGAAACCGCCGCTCGTCCTCGGCATGCTCGAGCGTCAGGGGGGGGACGGCGCACGGTCGATGGTTCTCGTCGATGGCGACGAAGGTCAGGTAACATGTGTTGGTGTGGCGCTGCACACCGGTGAGCAGGTTCTCCGCCACGACGTGCACGCCCACCTCCATCGAGGTTCGTCCCACGAAGTTGACGCGGGCGCGACAGGTCACGAGCTCGCCGGCGAAGATCGGCTCCTTGAAGTCGACGCGGTCGATCGAAACCGTCACGCATGGCCGCCTTGCGTGACGCATCGCCGATACCGCTGCGGCGCGGTCTACCATGCTCAGTAGCTCGCCGCCGAAAACGTGGCCCATGTTGTTGACCTGGTGCGGCATCATGAGCTCCGACACCGATGCCTCGGAGCGCGCGGGGGTCTTGGACACGTCGGCGGATCCGTACATGTGGACCGTCTACCCGCCGTTCCGGTCCGGGTTCGATTGGTCTACGATTCGGTGGGCCGCACGCCGGCAGCACCGGAGTCGGTCTCCCGGGAGCCGATCCTCGTCCCGCCCACGGTCCGTATCCGCTCCTCGAGGGCGTACGGCCGATCGCTGCCCACGTACAGCTGGATGCCGTCGGTCAGATGGAGCACCACAGCTCGGTGCCCGCGGGCCGTCCACGCTCGCTTCTTACCACGAAAGCGGACGCCCCATCCGCCAAACTCCCGCAGAGGGCTGTAGCGTACGGATTCGGTCCGGAGGATGTCTTCGTATCGGATTCGTTTGGCGATGGCAGCAGCGGTACCTAGCCCCACCTTCATCTCGTCCCGGTACAGACGCACGGTCAGGCCGGCCACGAGCCACTGGACCAGCGCCCCCGCTCCCGCCATGAGGGTCACGGACGCCAGCCGCATCCCGCCGGTCATGTCGGGGGACTCGAGCACCGACACCATTCCGAGCGCCAGGGAGCCCCAGAAGACGATCTGGATCCACCCCGGCCACGGGCTCCATTCCCTGTAGATCGGCCTGCCGCGCGCGTTCATCGTCCCCTCGCGGTTGGGGAGCGGCTCCTCCGGTTTCTCCAATACGAATCTGCCCGCGGACTTCTTCATCACCAACCGGCTCGCGGGGGCCGCCCCGACGAAGTATCCTGGCGCGAACACCGTCCCACGGACCGAGGTACCTCTTGGAAGACGGAGCTCCGGATACCACATACAGGACCGCTCAGAAGTTCGGCCTCTTCCTGGGCGCGGTCGCCGTCGTCGCGATGCTCCTCCTCCCGCCGCCTTCCGGGATGAGGGTGGAGGGATGGCGCACGGCGGCTGTTGCCGTGTTGATGGCGGTGTGGTGGATGACCGAGGCCATTCCCATTCCGGCAACGGCGCTCCTCCCGCTCGCGCTCTTCCCGACCCTCGGCGTGCTCGGGGCGGCCGAGGCCTCGGCGCCCTATGCGAACGAGCTGATCTTCCTGTTCATGGGCGGCTTCTTCCTTGCCGTGACCATGGAGCGCTGGGGACTGCACAAGCGCATCGCCCTGCGGATCATGTCCTGGGTGGGAACCAGCCCCAACCGGCTGGTCCTCGGCTTCATGATCGCCACCGCGTTCCTGTCAATGTGGATCAGCAATACGGCCACGGCCGCCATGATGCTCCCGATCGCCCTGGCCGTCGGAGAGATGTTTCGGCCGCAGGACGCCGACGACGGGGTCTACGACTTCGGAGTGGCCCTCATGCTCGGAGTGGCGTACGCGGCCTCCATCGGCGGCATCGCGACACTCATAGGCACACCACCGAACGCGGTGCTCGCGGGCGCCGCCAGCGAGATCCTGGGCACGGAGATCGGCTTCGTGCAGTGGATGGGCGTGGGCGTGCCCGTCACGGCCCTGATGATCCCGGTCACCTGGCTTCTCTTGACCCGCGTGCTGCACAGGCCGGGCAACCTGAGCGGCAACGCGGCCGCGATCATCGAGGGCGAGCGCGAGCGTCTGGGATCGCCTTCGCGTGGAGAGCGCCTCACAGGCGCGGTGTTCGCGCTCACTGCTGCCGCATGGGTGCTGCGCTCGCCGAAGACGTTCGGTGCAATCACGATCCCGGGCTTGCAGTCGTGGATGCCGCAGCTACGCGACTCGACCATCGCCATCGCTGCGTCCGTAGTCCTCTTTCTCCTTCCCACGGACTGGAGGCGGGGGGAGTTCTGCCTGGATTGGAAGACCGCGCGACGGATTCCCTGGGGAGTGCTCGTGCTCTTCGGGGGTGGCTTGTCACTCGCCGTCGCCATGGAGAGCTCGGGGCTGGCCGCTTGGATCGGCGGATCGGTGGCCGCGCTTCGCTCGGTGCCACCCTGGGTGATCGTCATGACGGTGGCCACGCTCATCGTCTTCCTCACCGAGCTCACGTCCAACGTCGCCACGACGAGCATGGCCATGCCCGTCATGGCCGGAGCGGCGACGGGGCTCGGCCTGGAGCCGCTGTTGCTGATGACCACCGCCGCGCTCGGAGCCTCGATGGCGTTCATGCTACCCGTGGCGACGCCTCCGAACGCCATCGTCTTCAGCTCCGGCTACCTGACCATCCCTCAGATGAGCCGTGCGGGTATCTTGCTCAACGTCAGTGCCATCATCGTGATCACCACGCTGGCCACGCTCTTGATTCCGTACCTCCTGATCGGTTGAGGCCGACCGGAAGCCCGGGGCGCTTCGGTCAGAACAGCCGACGGAGCGCCTTGCGTATGTAGACCGGAACCATTGCACGCCGCCATTCCGGATCGACGATCATGTTCTCGAGGGGATGACATTGGGCGAGAGCCCTCTCGGCGAGTGCATCGATCAAGTCGTCGTCCAACACATGACCGCGGGCGATCTCACTCCATCCCGCCAACTCCCGGGGACGTGCGCCCAGGCCCGTGACGACTCCCTTCAGCTCGTGGACGGTAAGGTCCCGGTCCATGTCCGCCGACACCGCAACTGTGAGCAACGGGAAGTCGATCGAGTTGCGTTGACGTAGCTTGGCGTACGCGGCACGTCTTGTACGCGGACCGAGAGGCACTCGGATTTCGGTGACCAGCTCGCCGGGCTCCCGCCGCGTGTTGGCGATCCCGTCCGCCACGAAGAAGTCGCCGACAGGCACCTCGCGGCGCCCCTGGGGCCCCTCGAGCACCGCGACCGCGTCGAGCACCGCGAGCACCGGCGGAGTATCGGCCGAGTGCGCAGCGACGCACTTCCTTCCGACCTTCGTGACATGGCAGATCGATCCGTCCTTCTTGAGGCAGTAGCCCAGGGCCTGCCGCCAGAAGGCGGTCTGGTTGTAATACGTGCACCGGGTTTCCAGACACAGATTCCCGCCGATCGTCGCCATGTTGCGGAGTTGGGGACCCGCCACGTGGCCCGCCGCCTCCGCCAGTGCCGGGAAACACCCGCGCACGACGCGGCTCTCGGCCACGTCCGTGAGAGTCTCCGTCGCACCCAGCCGCAGATGCCCGTTCTCCTCGTGGATGCCCTTCAACTCCTCGACCCGCTTCAGGGCCACCAGGTGCCCGGGCTCGAACAGGCGGTGCTTCATGTTCGGGATGAGATCGGTGCCGCCCGCTACCGGCATGACATCGCCTTGGTGCTCGACGAGGAGCGACAGCGCCTCCGCCAGAGCTCGCGGTTGGTGGTAGCGGTACTCCGGCAGCCTCAACACGCCCGGGCCTCCGACTCGATCGTGCTCACGGCCTCGGCGCCGTCACCTCGACCGTTCCCGGCGCGGCCGGCTTGCGCGCCCCTCCCGAGGATGCGGCGGCCTCCAAGGCGCGCCACACCGCCGGCGGTGAGAACGGCAGCCGATCCAGACGGACGCCGACGGCGTCGTAGATCGCGTTGGCGATCGCCGGAATCGAAGGATGCAGAGGCCCCTCGCCTGCCTCCTTCGCTCCGTACGGACCCTCCGGGTCGATGGACTCGACGATCAGCGACTCGAGCTCCGGGGTGTCCAGGCTCGTCGGAATCCGGTAATCGAGGAGCGAGGGCGCGTTGTGCAGTCCCCCCCGGCCGTGCTCGGCATCCTTGAAGACGTGCTCCTCCATGATCGCCTCGGCGAATCCCATGTACGCCGATCCCTCCATCTGACCTTCGACCAGCACGGGATTCAGGGCTCGCCCGCAGTCGTGCGCGATCCAGATCTTCTTCACGTCGACGAAGCCGGTCTCCACGTCGACCTCGACCTCCGCGACGTGGGCGGTGAACGAATAGGCTGGCGAGGCGCCGATGGTCCCGCCTCGGTATTCACCGTGCACGTCCTTGGGCGTGTCGTACCAGCCGGTGGCGCCCAACGTCCCGAAGCGGGCCTCGGCGAGATTGAAGGCCTCCCGGACAGTCATCTGACGAGCGGTGTCGGGAGCCCACAGTGCTCGCCCACCCGCGAGCAGCACCTCGGACGGCTTCACCTCCCAGTCGGCGGCGACAGCCTCGCATACCATCTTGCGCAGCTTGCGCGCGGCGTCGATGGCGGCGTTTCCAAGCATGAACGTGACCCGGCTGGAGTACGCGCCCAGGTCGACCGGCGTGAAGTCCGTGTCGCCGCGGAGCACTCGGACGTGGTCCAACGGCACTCCCAACTCTTCGCACGCAATGTACGCGACCAGCGAGTCGCAGCCCTGGCCGATCTCGCTGGCCCCGCTGAAGACTGCCACTCTGCCCGAGCGGTCGATCTGCATCTGCACGGCAGACTGGGGCATGTCATTCGGGTAGATCGGGTAGTTCGTGCCGGAGATGTACGTCGAACCGGCCACCCCGATGCCCTGACCGAAGGGCATCTTGCGGAACTTCTCCCTCCAGTCGCTCGACCGCTCGACCGCGTCGAGACACTCGAGGAAGCCGTTGGACGTGACCCTCAGATCATTGACCGTCCGCGTATGCTCCCCGATGAAGTTCAGTCTGCGCATGTCGATCGGGTCCAGCCCCACCCTCTCGGCCAACTTGTCCATCTGGACCTCGAAGGCGAATCGTGGCTGTACCGAGCCGTGACCGCGCTTGGGCCCGCATGCCGGCTTGTTGGTGTAGACGCGGGTGGAGTCGAACCGGTATGCGGGCATCGCGTACGGTGCGCACAGCAGCTGACCGGAATAGTACGTGGTCACCAGCCCGAACGAGGCGTATGCCCCGCCGTCCAGGACGATGCGCGCATCCACACTGCGAAGCCTCCCGTCGGCCCGGCATCCTGTTCGGTACCTCATATGGAACGGGTGCCGCCCGCGGTGCGCGTAGAAGACCTCCTCCCGCGTGTAGAGGATCTTCACGGGGCGCCCCGCCTTCATCGACAACTTGGCGACGCAGAACTCGAGGTCGAAGGGTTCGCTCTTGCCCCCGAACGCCCCTCCCACCAGGGGTTGCACGACGCGCACCCGCGCGGGGTCGATCTCGAGGACCCGGGCCAACTCGCGGTGCAGGTAATGCGGTACCTGCGTGGCCGACCAAACGGTCAGCTTCCCTCCAGGGCCTCCTCCCGACTCGAACAGGCCGATCGCACAATGCGGCTCGATGGGTGTGTGGGTGGTCCCCTCGAAATGGTACTCGCCCTCCACGACCACGTCGGACCCATCCATCAGCCCGTCCACGTCGCCGAACTCCAGGTGAACGTGCTTGGTGATGTTTCCGTTTCGCCCTTCTTTCTTGGGCTGGTGGATCCAGGGGGTCGACCCGTCGGCGGCCAGCGAATCGAAAGGATCCAGGAAAGGGGGAAGCTCCTCGTACTCCACCCGGATCTCGGCCAGCGCGCGAATGGCGGTATCCTCGTCCACGGCAGCGACCGCGGCGACACCGTCGCCGATGTAGCGGACGCGGTCCACGCACAGGGGGAACTCGTCCGGGGTCCACGGGATGATGCCGTAAGTGATCGGCATGTCCCTTCCGGTCACGACGGCGTGGACGCCCTCCAGGGCCTCTGCGGCCGTGGTGTCGATCGACACGATGCGGGCGTGGGGGTGGGGGCTACGCAGGATCTTCCCGTGCAGCATCCCCGGAAGGGTCAGATCGTCCGTGTAGATCGCGCGGCCGGTGGACTTGGCGAGCCCCTCGATCTTTCGTTGGGGCTGTCCGACCACCGTGAGCTCGGACCCGACGCGATGCGCTCGTTTGATCATTCTACACGCAATCGGGCAGCCGCCCCCTCCACCGCCTCGAAGATCTTGGTGTAGCCCGTGCACCGACACAGGTTTCCCGCCAGGGCCTCCCGGATCTCATCCCGGGACGGGTCCGGTGTGCGCGCCAGGAGCGCCGCTGCGGAGCAGAGGATTCCCGGCGTGCAGAAGCCGCACTGGGCGGCACCCTTGAGGTCGAACTCGTCCTGAAGTGGATGGGGCCCATCCGCCGAGGCCAGCCCCTCGACCGTGACGACGTCGCGTTCCTCCGCCTCGTGGACCGGCGTGAGGCACGACAGCGTCGCGCGGCCGTCGATGATCACCGTGCAGGCACCGCAGTCTCCCTTGTCACACCCCTGCTTGGACCCGGTGAGGAGCAGCTCGTAGCGGAGGGCCTCCAGGAGGGTGTAATGCGCCGGCACGCCGACCTCGTACAGGTCGCCGTTCACACGCAGCCGGACGACATCGGTAGCTCGGGGCATGGGCATCGAAGTTGTCACCGCCCGGTGCGCCATAGCAACGGACCCCCCCGGAGCGCACAGGGGTAGTCGTCCTCTCGAAGAGGCCCAGCCGGCGCTTCATCCGGCTCAAACATCGCAGGAGAATCGAAGGATGCCCTACCCCGAATTCATGGTGGCGCCGATGCGCGAGGACCTGGTCCGCATAGGCTTCCGGGAACTCCGGACCGCCGGGGAGGTGGACGAGGTGCTGGGTCAGGAAACACGTCCGACGCTTGTAGTGGTCAACTCGGTCTGCGGCTGCGCGGCCGGAATGATGCGTCCGGCCGTATACCTGTCGCTCCAGGCGGAAAAGAAGCCCGAGGTGCTCACGACGGTCTTCGCCGGCCAAGACATGGAGGCCACCGAGCGCGCCCGCGAGTACATCGTGGGCTACCCCCCTTCGTCTCCATCGGTCGCGCT
>QJYK01000090.1 GCA_003248075.1 Gemmatimonadota bacterium
GCCCCTTCCAAGATGAACGCTCCCAGACCTTCGGGTCTCGGAAGGGCCGTACGAGACGAGTACGTCGATAGGCGGTAGGTGGAAGCGTGGCAACACGTGAAGCCGAGCCGTACTAATCGCCCGAGAGGCTTGACCGGCTCCTCCTCCTCCAGACATACACACACACACCAACGACTGCAGTCGTCACACCGCTGATGGCTCACCTCTCTCTCGACCTCGGTTGACTGTGCCGAGAACGGCCACGAGGTAGGACGCAACACGGGTCGGGGCCGTTCCAATCGGATGCAGGAGTAGCAGGTCGAGGACGACGACCGAGGCGTACCTGGATGGTACGTCGCAGGTCGGCGCCCGCAGACCGACGACCTCCTGCGCCGAGCTCAACGGCCCGTCAAAGGTGTCGGTGGCTTTAGCGTGGGGGTCACACCCGTTCCCATCCCGAACACGGCCGTTAAGCCCCACAGCGCGGATGGTACTGCCGAGGCAGCTCGGTGGGAGAGTACGTCGCCGCCGGCTCATCTCCGAGAGTACGTCGCCGCCGGCTCATCTCCAGGGCGCCCGCCCGATCCCTTCGGATCGCGGCGGGCGTCTCTCGTTCTGGACGTGCCCGCGCGACCCACCTACCATCCTCCACCCAGCTCCCCAACCGCGAGCTCCCCATCCAGGAATCCGACGCCGCCCCGCCTCCTTCCACGGGCGGGGACCGCCCGACCCGGGCTGGATACGTCGCCCTCGTCGGGCGTCCCAACGCCGGCAAGTCCACCTTGATGAACCGGCTCGTCGGCGAGCACCTCTCGATCGTGACTCCGAAGGCCCAGACCACGTGGCAGCGCGTGACGGGCCTCCTCACGCTCGGCGACGCGCAGCTCGTCTTCCTGGATACACCCGGGCTGCTCGAGGCTCGCGACCTCTTGCAGCGATCCATGCTGGCCGCGGCGCTGGAGGCGGTGCACGAGGCCGATGTCGTGCTCGTCGTGGCGGACGGAGCTCACGCGCCGGGCCGGGACGATCGAGAACGGCTTTCCGGCGCCATCGCCGCTGTCGTCGCCCCCGTCCACCTGGCCGTCAACAAGGTCGACGTCGCCGGACCCCAGAACGTGTCTGCGTGGCGGCGTTGGGCGTCGAGCGAAGCCGGGGTCGACCGGGTGCACGAGATCTCCGCGTCGACGGGACACGGCCTCGACGACCTTCGTGAGGCGCTCATCGACGCGCTTCCGGAGGCACCGTTCCTGTATCCGGAGGACGAGGTCGCGGCGGCGCCCGTGCGCTTCTTCGTCGGCGAGCTCGTTCGCGAGACGATCTTCGAGCTCTATGGGGAAGAGATCCCGTACTCGACCATGTGCCAGGTCGAGGAATTCCGTGAGGGTGAGGATCCTATCTACGTACAGGTCAACGTCTTCGTTGAACGAAGCTCGCAGAAGGGTATCCTGATCGGTGCGGGCGGGGAGGCCATCCGTCGGCTGGGAATCGACGCCCGAGCCAAGATCGAACACTTTCTGGGGGCGCGGGTGTATCTCGACCTCTGGGTGAAGCCGCTGAAGGCCTGGAGACGAAAAAGGGCCCACCTCGGGAAGCTGGGTTTCCGGGTGCCACAGGAGGAGTGATGCGCATCGTGTGCCGGGGAGCCTTGGCGGCGCTGGTGTGCAGCTGCACTCTGGGGTGGGGAGGCGGCCTGTTCGCCCAGGAGCAATCGTCTTCCTCCGAGGGGGCTCTGTTCCTCTTGCTCCCGGTCGGCGCCCAGTCCGTGGCCATGGGGCGCGCCATGACGGCCATGACCGGCCCCGAATCGTCCTTCTGGAACCCTGCGGGCCTCGCATCCGTCGCTCGGTCCAGCGTGGTGGTGTTCAGGGGCGACCACGCGGTGGGAACCGCCACGGCCCTCTCGGCCCTGGGTGCGCGGGCAGGAGTGGGAACGGCAGGGCTCTCGTACATGCTGCTGGACGTAGGGGACCAGGACCTGACCGACGTGGAGGGCAACGTCCTCGGAACGGTTTCCGTGCGGAACCACCTGGGCGTGGCTTCGGTAGCGGCCCGTCTGTTCGACCGGCTGGACGCGGGCCTCTCGCTGAAAGTGGTCCGCTTCCAGCTGTCGTGCCGCGGGATCTGTCCGGATGCGGGGACCACCGCAACCACCTACGCGTTCGACGCGGGGATCCAGACGACGCCGGTGTCGGGCTTGCCGCTCCGTTTCGGGGCGATGGTGGCCCACGTGGGCCCGAGGCTCCAGGTGCTCAACGCCGAACAGGCGGATCCGCTTCCGTCCCGGGTCCGGGTCGCGGTCGCGTACGACGTCATGGGATCGCTGGTCGCATCCGATCAGGTCCAGGGTTGGCTCACCTTGGAGGTCCAGGACCGGCTCCGGGACTCGGGCTCGCGCTCGTACTACATCGGTTCGGAGATCCAGGCGGGCGCTTCCGACGCCCTCTTCCTCAGAGCCGGATATGTGGTCGGCGACCTCGACCAGGAGGACGGGGCTCGGGTGGGGCTGGGGTTGCGATACGAGCGCTTCGACCTCGCCATCGCGAAGTCGCTCGCCGTGTCGACCCTCACCGGAGAGACCGAGCCGGTCCACGTGACGTTTTCGATCGGGCTGCGATGAAGGCAAGAGCCTGGCTCATGGCGGGCGGGCTCTGTCTGGGGTTCCAGTCCATCCTCCCCTCGAGCTCGGCTGGGCAGGATCGAGATGCCCGTCCCGGCGCCGCGGGGGCGGCGGCGCGCTCCCTGGTGGTGCCCGGGTGGGGACAGCTCGCGCGCTCGCAGAAGCGCGGCTGGGCGTACCTGGCGGTCGAGGCCGTGCTGTGGGCCGTCTGGGCCGAGCGTCGCGACGCGGGCGCGGACCTCAGGATCGCGTATCGAGATCTCGCCTGGACCGAAGCGCGGCTGTCCGTGGATGGTCGCATGGATGGAGACTGGACCTACTACGAGAACGTCTCCAAGTGGCGCCGGTCGGGCAGCTTCGATCGTGATCCCCTCATGCCGGATCTGCAGCCCGAGGAGGACGTGTCCACGTTCAACGGCTCGATCTGGGCGCTCGCCCGCCAGGTATACTTCGGTGGGGGCGCCCCGGCACCCGGCGATCCGGCCTTTCAGCAGGCGCTGAGCTACTATCGACAGCGGGCCTACCCGGAGTCGATGCTGTGGGACTGGACCGGCAAGGACGGGGCCTTGGAGCGCTACAAGGCGCTCATCGAGGAGAGTGACGACCGCTTCAGACAGGCCACGGCAGCGGTGGGGGCCGTCCTTGCCAACCACCTCCTGAGTGCCACCGATGCCTACCTCTCCGCCGGCGCGGGTCGCCCGGCTGGCGTAAGGGTGGTGCCGCCACAGCCGCTGCGGGGCTGGGGGATCTCCCTTCGATTCGGCCTCGGCAGATGAGCCCTCGAGGCGGAGACATCGAGACGCGGATCCTGTCCGCCCTGTCCCGCTCGCGACGCGGCCCCATGCGGGAGCGGGATGTGGCGAGGGCCCTCAAGATCGTGGGGGGCAGGCGCGACGAGCTGAAGGCGGCTCTCGAAGGGTTGGAGGCCTCGGGGCGCATCTACAGGGTGAAGGGCAACCGCTACGCCCTTCCGGACCGCCTCGACCTGGTCGTGGGTGTCGCCTCCCTCACCCGCAGCGGGGACGCGTTCGTCCGGCCCGATGCCGGTACCGGCGACGTCTTCGTGCCGAGCCACCTCCTGGGGTCGGCGCTCGACGGTGACCGGGTCGTGGCGCGCATCGAAGAACGCCCGCACGGTCGGAGTCCTGCCGGCCCCATCATCAAAGTGCTCGAGCGGGCGCGGTCCACCGTGGTCGGAACCCTCCACCAGGGGAGGCGCTTCGCGTACGTCGTGCCTCTCGACCGCCGTATGACCCGCGACGTGTTGCTGCCACCCGGCGGCGAGAGGGACGCTGCCGATGGCGACGTCGTGGTCGTTCGGTTGGTCTCCTACGGCGACGAGGGCGAGCCCGGCCTGATCGGCGAGCTCGAGACGGTGTTGGGACCGCTCGCGGATCCAGGGGTGGACATCCTCGCCATCGCCCACTCGTACGGTCTGGCCCTGGAGTTCCCCTCGGAGGTGCTTCGGGAGGCCGAGGCGTCCGCCAGGATCGGACCGGGCGGTCCGGAGGGGCGCACGGATCGAACCGACCTCCTGGTGCTCACGATCGACCCCGCGGACGCCCAGGACCACGACGATGCTCTTTCCGTCCGCTCGACCGGCGAGGGTCGCTGGGAGGTCGGGATCCACATCGCCGACGTCGGGCACTTCGTTCCGGAAGGCGGCCCGGTCGATCGGGAGGCTTTGACGCGGGGCACCAGCGTCTATCTGGTGGACCGGACCATCCCGATGCTGCCGGAGCGTCTTTCCGGCGACGTCTGCTCGCTCAGGGAAGGCGTGGAGCGGGCGGCCGTTTCGGTCTTCCTGACGCTCGACGCCTCCGGCCGCGTGCACGAGCGTCGGTTCGAGAGGACCCTCATCCGCAGCCGCGGGCGGCTCTCGTACGAGCAGGTGCAATCGGTGCTGGACGGCCGAGCATCGATCGGCGACGCCATCGACGATGCCCTGCGCGGGCTCGACGACCTGGCTCGGGCCGTGCGCCGGGAGCGCTTCGATCGAGGGGCGCTCGACCTGGATCTGCCCGAGGCCAAGGTGATCCTGGACCCCGAGGGCGAGCCCCTGGACGTCCGAAAGGTCGAGCGGTTGGAGTCCCATCGGCTGGTCGAGGACTTCATGATTCTGGCCAACGAGGCCGTGGCGACGGCCTGCGAGGCCCGCGGCCTTCCGGTGCCGTTTCGAGTACACGAGGCGCCGGCGCGGGAGCGGATCGACGATCTCTCGGAGCTACTGGGGCGCTTCGGGCTGCGGCTTCCACGTCGCAAGGGGGGCCTGAGACCACCCGACGTGCGCCGGCTTCTGGAGGCCGTACGCGGAAAGGACGAGGAGGCGCTCGTGTCCACCGTGGTCCTGCGGTCGCTCCAGCGCGCGCGCTACGACGCGCGCAACCTGGGTCACTTCGGCCTCGCGTCGAGCGCCTACTTGCATTTCACCTCTCCGATCCGACGCTATCCGGACCTCGTGGTCCATCGCGAGGTCGTGCGCACCCTCATCGACGGGCTGCCGCCCCGGGAGCGCGACGAGGAGGAGCTCCAGTCGGTGGCGCAGCGGGCCAGCGAGAGGGAGCGGGCTGCGGACGAGGCGGAGCGCGATTCCGTGGCGCTCAAGAAGGTGGAGTTCATGGAACGCCACCTAGGCGACGAGATGGACGGACGCATCTCGGGTGTGACCGCGTACGGCTTCTTCGTCACGCTCGACGCATACTTCGTGGACGGGCTGGTCCACGTGAACACGCTTCACGACGATTTCTACCGACTCGCGGAGGGGACGTACGCGCTGGTGGGCGACCTTGGGAGGCGTCGCTACCGCCTCGGCGACCGGGTGCGGGTACAGGTCGTGCGGGTGGACAAGGAGGCTCGTCACGTGGACTTCCTCCTCGTCCGCAAGCTCCCGCGAAACGTTTGACACTGCCTGCGTCCGGGCGGTAACCTCAGAATCCCGAGCGTTCCCCGTAGAGTAGGCATGACTGCCGAGAACACGGTGCTGTATTTCGGGCCGGGCAAGCCTGGTCCCTCGCCCCTGGTCGCCGACTTCGGGGAGCGCAACGGCCTCGCTGTCCACGCCGTGGCGGAGGCCGATCACGTCCGTGCGCTTCTGAACCGCACCTTCCCCGCGTGCGTCGTGATCGACATCGGAGCGGACCGCGCGGGCGTGCTCGAGCTATGTCGCTCCCTGAAGGAGGACGCCTTCACGGCGATCGTCCCCGTGATCGTGCTCCTGGGTGCCGACGAGACCGAGCTCGCGTCGGAGTGCCTGGCGGCGGGGGCGGATGAGGTCCTCCACGACGGGCTCCCCGACCGGGAGAGGGTCCTGCGCCTCCGGCAGGTGCTGGCACGCGCCGACCGCGACGTGAGCGTGCACCCGACGACTCGTCTGCCCGGCACGAGCCACATCGCTCGGGACATGGCCGCACGCCTCGACTCCGGGGAGCGCTTCGCGGTCTGCTACGCCGACCTGGACCACTTCAAGGAGTTCAATGATCGATACGGGTACTCGTACGGCGACGGAGTAATCCGGATCCTGTCCCGGATCCTGCGCGACATGGTGCGTGGACTTGCCCCGGGGGGCTTCGTGGGTCACATCGGAGGCGATGACTTCATCTTCAACGTTTCGGTCGAGCACCTCGAGAGGACGTGTGACGGCATCATCGAGGTTTTCGATGAGCTCATCCCGTATCAGTATGCGTCGGAAGACCGCCGCGCAGGCTACTTTCTCGGGAAGGACCGCCGGGGCCACATCCACCGCATCCCACTCATGACTCTCTCCATCGGAGTCGTCACCAATCAGTTCCAGACCTTCGAGCACACTGGCCAGATCTCGGAGCTGGCCGCCGAAATGAAGACGTATGCGAAAACGCTCCCCGGCTCGCTCTATGTGGTCGACCGGCGTCACCAGTCCTCGCCCCCAGGCCCGAACCAGCGGGCGAATGTGCGAACGTATCCCGCCGCCCATGAAGTGAACCCATAGCGAACGGCCCGAGAACCATGGTCATTACGGTACATTGCCCATCCTGCTCGACTGCCTTCCCGGTCGACCCGTCCAAGGTCCCACCGCGGGGCGTCAACGCACGGTGCTCGGTTTGTAGCCACGTCTTCCGCGTCGAGCGACCCGGCGAGGTGGAGGCCCAAGCGGAGCCTTCGTCGGAGATGGGTGTGGAACGGCCCCTGGTCGAGCCGACACAGGGCTCCGATGAGCCCCCCGGCGAGCTCGATGGCGTCACGGGGAGCGCCGAGGGGGAAGGGCACACGCCCTCGGAGGTCATGGAGGAGCCCGACCGGCCGACGTTGGGCGATGCGCACGTTCCCCAGCATGGCCCCGGTATCGGTCAGGCTTCGGAAGCCGACCTCGGCGCTGCCTCGGAGACGCTCGAGGCGCCCGAGGAAGAGACAGGTCAAGCCATGGGGGTCGGCCCCGGAATCGAGGCTCCCGACGAGGTCGAGACCACGGTGGCGCCCCTTCCCGGCGTGGAGGCCGCAGGAGTGGCGGAGCCCGTGGAGGAGCCCCTTCCCGGGATGCTGGAGGCCAGCCAGGATCTGGATGCCCATGCCGAAACGCCCGCACCGGAGGTCGCGCTCGGCTCCGACGCAGAAGCCCTCCCGGGAATGGAGGTCGATGTCGGGATGGAGGTCGAACGCGAGACGGCTGCCTCCCCCGAGCCGGAGCTCGACGCCGAGCGCCGGTTCGAAGCGGCGATGGATGCCCTGCTCGACGGGGGAACGACCTCGGACGCGGCCGCACCCGCCGAAGGCGCGACCGAGCCCGGTTGGGCTCCCCCGCCCGAGGTGGAGATCGATGCCCCGATTCCCGACGACGCCTGGGTATTCGAGCGCGAGCCCGATCTGGACCCGTCCGATGTCTCCTACGAGCCGGTGAGAACCCTGGAAGAGGAGCTCGCCGAGTTCGGTCGCGAAGTGGAGGAGGGGCGAGACGACACCATCGAGGTCCGCGAGACTTTCGAGGCTTCGGTCGACTTCTGGGCGCGCCGGGAGCCGGGGTGGGACGGAGGCGTCGACACCCCCACGCAGGAGCCGGGGGTGACGGAGTCCCCCGAAGAGGCGATGCCGCCCGAACCCCCGGTCCGGGTGTCCCCGTCCGTCGGGGCGTTCACCCTGGGGAAGCGGGACCCGTCCGAGCGGGCGCGCCGCCTCGCCCGGGTCCTCGTGTCGGACATGATCATGTACAACCCGGAGCGACATCAGAGAGCGCTGGCCGCCGGCACCCTGGAGTCCGACTTCGAGGAGGAGATCGCGAAGTCCTGGAAGGAGTATGTCGAGCAGGTCGGGCGGGACCTCGCTGAGGCCACGGACTACTGGAGGGCCGCCCTCAACGACGTCCTCGCGGGGGGCCGGCAGGTCTTCTGAGCCGGCGGCGTTGATTCGCTTCCCGCCGGGCCGGTATATTCCGGCGCGTTGGGCCTGGAAGAGGGGCCGTCCGCGCGGACGGCCCCTTTCTCACATGCCCGGCAAGCCGCGCCGGTGAAGTGCAGCCCCCGGCAGAACCTCAGGAATACTCGAGCAGGACCGATGACCAAGGACCAGATTCAGCGCCTGGAAGAGCTCGAGCAGAGGGTCCAAGAGCTCAGGGGGTACCTTTGACCTGGATCGGCGCCGTGAGCGACTGAGCGAGCTCGACCAGGCGATGGCCAGTCCCGGCTTCTGGGACCGGCAGGATCGCGCCCGCGAGACGATCGCGGAGGCCAACCGCATCAAGGCCTGGGTGGAGCCGTGGCGTGAGCTTCGCTCCAAGCTGGACGACCTCGGCGCGATGGTCGAGCTTCTCGAGGAGGAGTCGGACGCCGATCTCCTCGCGGAATGGGTCGGGGGTCTCGAGGCGGTGGATCAAGGCGTCCAGGCGCTCGAGCTCCGGACGATGCTGCAGGGCGAGGACGACCACCGCGAGGCGCTGGTGACCATCCACCCCGGAGCCGGAGGTACGGAGTCGCAGGATTGGGCCGAGATGCTGATGCGGATGTACACCCGCTGGGCGGAGCGCCGTGGCTTCGAGGTCGACATCCTCGACCTTCAGCCGGGGGAAGAGGCGGGAATCAAGAGCGCTACACTGGAGATCAAGGGCGAGAGCGCCTACGGCTACCTGAAGGCCGAAGCCGGGGTCCACCGGCTCGTCCGCATCTCGCCGTTCGATGCCCAGGCACGGCGACACACGTCGTTCGCTTCGGTGTTCGTCTATCCTCTAGTGGAGGACGACATCGAGATCGACATCGACGAGGGGGACCTGCGGGTCGATACCTACCGGGCGTCCGGGGCCGGAGGACAGCACGTCAACAAGACCGACTCCGCCGTCCGTCTGACCCACCTCCCGACGGGCATCGTGGTCGCCTGCCAACAGGAGCGATCCCAGCACAAGAACCGCGCAACGGCCATGAAGATGCTGCGGGCGGCCCTGTATCAGCATGCGTTGGAGGAGCGCGAAAAGGAGAGGCAGGCCATCGAGGCGACCAAGACCGACATCGCGTGGGGCAACCAGATCCGGTCCTACGTGTTCCAGCCCTACACCATGGTCAACGACCACCGCACCGAGTTGAAGGTCGGCGACGTGCAGGGGGTCATGGACGGGGGCATCGACCCGTTCATCGAAGCCTACCTCAAGCAGTTCGGCGCGGCTTCGGCGGCTTGAGCCGGGCATGGAAGATCTCAACCAGGTCCTCAGGGTGCGCCGGGAGAAGCTGGCGGCCCTGAGCGAGCGCGGCATCGAGCCCTTCGCCTACAACTTCACCCGCACCGCCACGAGCGCGGAGGTCCGAGGCAGCTTCGAGGACGCCGAGCGCGCGGGGCGCCTCGAGGAGGGGGGCTACGGCGGGCGCGCGGCGCTGGGTGGCCGGATCGTCGCGTGGCGGAGCCATGGCAAGAGCGCCTTCGCGAACCTGGAGGATGCGGCCGGGCGCATCCAGCTCTACTTCCGGAAGGACGTGCTGGGGGAAGCGGGCTTCGGGGATCTGGACCTCCTGGACCTCGGAGATTGGCTGGGCGTCGAGGGCACGGCGTTCCGAACCAGGATGGGAGAGGTCACGGTTCGAGTGGATTCTTGGACATTGCTGGCCAAGTCTTTGCGTCCCTTGCCCTTCGGCAAGGTCGAGGTCGCCCCAGACACCGGGGAGCACATCGTGCATTCCGGGTTCGCCGACACAGAGGCACGGTACCGTCAGCGGTATGCCGACCTGGCCGTTCATCCCGAGGTCCGCAACGTGTTCCGTACCCGGGCCCGGGTGATCTCCGAGCTGCGTCGCTTCCTGGACGACGAGGGGTTCCTGGAAGTGGAGACACCGGCGCTGCAGCCGCTCTATGGTGGGGCGTCCGCACGCCCCTTCCTGACCCGGCACAACGCCCTGGACCGCACGATGTACCTCCGCATCGCCGACGAGCTCTACCTGAAACGGCTGATCGTCGGAGGGCTGGACCGGGTCTACGAGATCTCCAAGGACTTCCGCAACGAGGGGATCGACCGGTTCCACAATCCCGAATTCACGATGCTCGAGTGGTACCAGGCGTTCTCGGACTACGAGGACCAGATGGAGCTCGTGGAGCGGCTCGTGGTGCAAGTGGTCGAGCGCGTGCACGGTTCCCGCGCCTTCCGATTCGGAGAGCACGAGATCCGGGTGGACCCGCCGTTCGGGCGGCTGCGTCTGGTGGACGCACTGTCCGCGGCCTTGGCCCAGGACGTGCTGTCGCTGACGGACCGGGAGCTTCGGGAACGGGCCCAGGCGATGTCGCTCCCCGATCTGGATGGGGCCGGGCGTGGCAAGCTGATCGACAAGCTCTTCGGCGCCCTGGTGGAGCCGGAGCTGGTGCAGCCCACGTTCGTGATCGATCATCCCAAGGAGTTGTCGCCGTTGGCCAAACCCAAGCGTGGGGAGCCGCGCCTCACGGAGCGGTTCGAGCTGTACATGGCGGGCACCGAGGTGTTCAACGCCTTCAGCGAGTTGAACGATCCCGTCGATCAGCGGGAGCGCTTCGAGGCGCAGGCGGAGCTGCGGGCCGCAGGTGACGAGGAGGCCCAGGCCATCGACGAGGATTACATCCGCGCGCTGGAGTACGGGATGCCGCCCACCGGCGGCGTGGGAATGGGCGTGGATCGATTCGTGATGCTCCTGGCCAACCAGGCCTCCATTCGCGACGTCATCCTCTTCCCGATCCTTCGGACCGACGAGTAGTGGCTTCGGGAATCACGGGGCCGGGGCGGTGAGGGGGCTCCACTGGTACATCGCCCGCCACTACCTGGGGGGCGGACGGAGGAGGGGCCTCCTCTCCCTCATCACCTGGATCGCCCTGGGTGGCGTGACGGTGGGCGTGACGGCGCTCGTGATCGTCATCGCGGTCATGGCGGGAATGCAGGACGATCTCCGAGCCAAGATCCTCGAGTCCACGCCCCACGTTCACGTGCTCGAGCAGGGCAGCAGCCTTCGGATGTCCGACTGGCGGGCGGTCATCGACACGGCGCTCTCCATCGATGGTGTCATCGGCGCGGCCCCCTTCGTTCTCAGTCAGGTCTCGATCGTGCGAGGCGGAAGTGGCGGCGAGTACGCACAGTCTGCGACGCTCTACGGCGTGAGCATCGATCCTCAGATGGGCTCCGCCACGGAGATGGAGGCCAACATCCTCCGAGGGGCCCTCGACCTGTCACCCCCTGCCTCCGGCCTCAGCCCGGTCCTGCTCGGCAGCGGGCTGGCCGACCGGATGCTGCTCTCCCAGGGCGATACGGTGGTGTTGATCGCCTTCGAGAACCTACGCCAGAACGTGTTCGGCGGCCTCCAGCCCTCCCTCGGACGCTTCGAGGTCACGGGAACGTTCACGACGGGGATGTACGAGTACGACACGCAAAACGTGTACACGAGCCTGGAGGCCGCGCAAAAGCTCCTGGGCATCGACCGGACGGGGCAGGTGTCGGGCGTGGGGGTACGGACGGTGGATCCGGAGATCGCGACCCGCGTCGCCGACGAGCTGGGGTTGCGCCTGGGTTACCCGTATGTGGTGGAGAGCTGGATCACGATCAACCGCGCGTTGTTCAGTGCGCTGAAGCTCGAGAAGATCGCGATGACGGTGATCCTGTTCCTGATCGTCGTCGTGGCCGCGTTCAACATCGTGAGCACCCTGGTCATGGTCGTGTCGGACCGGACGCGAGAGATCGGGATCCTGAAGGCGATGGGGATGACCCGGACGGGCATCCTCAGGGTCTTCGTTCTGCAGGGGGTGTGGATCGGCGTCGTCGGTACGGTCGGCGGGACGTCCCTCGGGCTGTTGGCGTGCTGGCTTCTGGACCGGTACCAGCTGATCCGGATCCCACCCGACGTGTACTTCGTCGACCACCTTCCGGTGTCGGTGCAGGCACTGGACATGATCACGATCGTGGGCGGCAGCATCGCGGTGGCACTGCTCGCCACGATCTATCCGGCGATCCAGGCTTCCCGTCTCGAGCCGGTGGAAGCCATCCGCCATGAGTGACTTCCGGGCTGACGCCCACATCCCCGTCGAGGCCCGTGACATCCACAAGCGGTTCGTCGTCGGCGACGGCAGCGAGCTCCACATCCTCCGGGGCGTGGAGCTTCGGGTGGAGCCGGGAGAGGTCGTGGCCGTCGTGGGAGCAAGCGGTGCCGGCAAGTCGACCCTGCTCCACATCCTGGGCGCCTTGGACCGACCGACCGCCGGGGAGGTGGTGCTCGGGGGGCGTTCCGTGGCATCGTTGGATGATGAGGCGTTGGCGGCGGTCCGGAACCGCCACATCGGGTTCGTCTTCCAATTCCACCACCTGCTGCGGGAGTTCACTGCGCTGGAGAACGTCATGATGCCCGCGCTCATCGCCGGCACCCCCATCGAGCAGGCACGTCGGGGCGCTCGGGAACTCCTCGCGTCCGTCGGGGTGGCTGAGCGGGAGGCGCACAAGCCCAGGCAACTCTCCGGGGGCGAGCAGCAGCGGGTGGCCGTGGCACGGGCGCTGGTCAACGCGCCGCTCGCGCTCCTGGCCGACGAGCCATCGGGAAACCTGGACACGCACACCAGCGACCGGCTCCACGACCTGCTCTTCCGACTGCGGTCGGAGTTGACCCTCAGCATGGTGATCGTGACGCACAACGCGGACCTGGCCGCCCGAGCCGACCGGGTCCTGCGCCTGGAGGATGGGCGGCTCCAGAAACTCGCTTCGGGGTAGTGCAGGGAGCCGGGCGTGAGGCATCACCGGAGGGAAGGCTGTGGTCTGTGACAACTGCGGGTCGGACGGCGCCGTCGTCCACCTGACGCAGATCGTGAACAACCAGATGTCCACGTTCCACCTGTGCGAGCGCTGCGCTGCTGAGAAGGGATTGGAGACGACGCCGGAGCCGATCAACATCCCGCTGACCGGATTCCTCGCGCAGATGGGTGAGGAGGAGTCGACCCGCGGCGAGTCGGCCGACCTGCGCTGCTCGTTCTGCGGGTTGACCTTCGACGACTTCCGGGAGACGGGTCGCCTCGGATGCCCCCACTGCTACGCCACCTTCGAGGGTCATCTGCGTGGACTGCTGCGCAGGATCCACGGGGGGACGCAGCACATGGGCAAGGTGTACCTGCCGCCGAACCCGTCGGCCACCGAGATGGAGAAGCGTCTGGACACGCTGCGTCGGAAGCTCCAACGCGCGGTGGAGGCGGAGGACTTCGAGAGAGCCGCGCAGATCAGGGATCAGATCCGGACTCTCGAGCCGGCCGGGTGATGGCATGGACGACCTGACGACCATTCCGGATCACGGGCTCTCCTGGCTCGAGGCCAGTGGAGATCACGCGGAGATCGTGCTCTCGACACGTGTGCGGGTGGCTCGAAACCTCCAGGGACACGCGTTCGGGCCCCGCGCGCGTGTCAACGATCGCGAGGCCGTGCTCGGGCGCTTCAGGGGCTTCGTCTCCGGCTCGAAGCAGCTCTGCAAGGGTGCCCTCCTCGAGATGGCGGGAATCGACGCCCGCGAGCGGCGTATCCTTCTCGAGCGGAGGCTCGTGACCCGCGACCTGCTGGGGGACGCCGAAGGTGGCCCGCCCGGGGGCACCGCCGTCATGCTCGCGCCCAACGATCCACTCAGCGTTCTCGTGAACGAAGAGGACCATCTGCGCCTTCAGAGCCTGCTTTCCGGGTTGCGCCTCCAGGAGGCCTGGAGCGTCGTGGATCGGATGGACGAGGAGATGGGCCAGGAGCTTCCCTACGCCTATCATCACGAGTTCGGCTTTCTGACGAGCTGCCCCACCAACGTCGGCACGGGGCTGCGCGCCTCGGTCTTCATGCACCTACCGGGGCTGGTGCTCACCAAGGAGATCGGCAAGGTCCTGCAGGGGCTCGGACAGGTCGGCCTGACCTTCCGCGGTCTCTACGGGGAGGGCTCCGAAGTCGTGGGCAACTTCTTCCAGGTCTCCAACCAGACCACGCTGGGAAAAACCGAGGAGGACCTCGTCGACCACCTGGACCGCATCGTCCGCCAGGTGATCCAGTACGAGACCCACGCCCGCCGGGTGCTGCTGCGGGACGCCCGAGCGGTCACCGAGGACAAGGTGTGGCGCGCGTACGGCCTTCTGCGTTACGCCCAGTCGCTTCCGTTCGAGGAACTCATGAACCTGCTCTCGGGGGTCCGATTGGGCGTCAGCCTGAAACTCCTCCCAGGGCTGCGGGTATACACGCTCAACAAGATCATGATCTTCACCCAGCCTGCACATCTGGAGCAGGCTGCTGGCCGCGACCTCCCCCCGGCCGAGAGCGACGCGCACCGTGCGGCCTACGTCCGACGGGTCCTCGCGGCGGAAGGGGACGTTCTTCCCGGATCCTCCGGAGAGGGCGACGTTTCCGATATCGCTTGAGAAAGTCGGCTCGGCAGAGACGTCAGAAAGATGAACTACAACTTCACGGATCGGGTCCGGAAAGTCCTGGCGATGGCCCGCGAGGAGGCGATCCGCCTCCAACATGACTACGTCGGTACGGAGCACATCCTCCTCGGGCTCATCCGTGAGGGGGAGGGCGTCGCCGCCGCGGTCCTCACCAACCTGAACGTCGACCTCGATCAGATCCACGAGCGCGTGGAGGAGTCGGTCCGCAAGGGCAAGGCCACCATCGCGCTGGGTGAGCTGCCCTATACGTCGCGGGCGAAGAAGGTGCTCGAGTTCGCGATGGCCGAGGCCCGGGACTTCAATCACTCGTACGTGGGAACGGAGCATTTGCTGCTGGGCCTCCTGCGGGAGGAGAAGGGGATCGCGGCTCAAGTGCTGAATTCCCTCGGCGTGACGCTCGAAGAGGCGCGGGCGGAGACGCTCAAGGTCCTTGGATCCGAGGTGTCGCCGTCGGAGCCGGCAGGTATCGGGGGGAGTGGCCAGCAGCAGGGTGGGGGCGCGAAGCCCGGCGACAAGAAATCCAAGACCCCCGCGCTGGACCACTTCTGTCGGGACCTGACGGATCTGGCCCGGCAGGGCAAGCTCGATCCCACGATCGGGCGGACCACCGAGATCGAGCGCGTCGTCGAGATCCTGTGCCGGCGAAAGAAGAACAACCCGGTCCTAATCGGCGAGCCGGGCGTCGGCAAGACGGCCATCGTGGAGGGGCTGGCGCAGCTGATCGCCCGCAACGAGGTGACCGAGGCGCTCAAGGAATACCGGGTCCTGGCGCTGGACATGGCGGCCGTCATCGCGGGCACGAAGTACCGCGGCCAGTTCGAGGAGCGGCTCAAGGCCGTGATGAACGAAATCCAGCAGAGCCAGACGGTCATCCTGTTCATCGACGAGCTGCATACCCTGGTCGGTGCCGGCGCCGCAGAGGGTGCGATCGATGCCTCGAACATGCTCAAGCCGGCGCTCGCACGCGGCGAGCTCCAGTGCATCGGCGCGTCGACCCTCAACGAGTACCGCAAGTACATCGAAAAGGACGGCGCCTTGGAGCGTCGGTTCCAACCCGTGATCGTGGATCCGCCCGCGGTCGACGAGACCGTCGAGATCCTCAAGGGCCTGAGGACCCACTACGAAGACCATCATCGCGTGGTCATCCCCGACGACGCGCTCGAGCAGGCCGCGAAGCTCTCGGATCGCTACATCACCGACCGCTTCCTTCCGGACAAGGCCATCGACGTGATCGACGAGGCCGGGGCTCGCGCGCGTATCGCCAGCCAGGTGCCGCCGCCCGAGGTCGAGGAGCTCAAGGAGCAGCTCGCCGACATCGCCCGCCGCAAGGAAGAGGCGATCGGCAATCAGGACTTCGAGCGCGCGGCTGAGCTTCGCGACGAGGAGCGTGAGCTGGGGCATCAGATCCGGGAGCGTCAGGCGGCCTGGGAGGAGGAGCGCAAGCGCCATCGTCCGGAGATCTCCGGCGAGGACGTGGCGTTCATCGTCAGCCGCTGGACGGGCATCCCGGTCATGCGCATCCGCCAGACGGAGTCGGAGCGTCTGGTGCACATGGAAGACGAGCTGCACCAGCGCATCGTGGGTCAGCACGACGCCATCCAGGCCATCGCAAGGGCCATCCGGCGGAGCCGGGCCGGCCTGAAGGACCCGCGGCGACCGATCGGCTCCTTCATCTTCTCGGGACCCACCGGGGTCGGTAAGACCGAGCTCGCGCGGGCTTTGGCGGAGTTCCTGTTCGCGGACCGGGAAGCCCTGATCCGCGTCGACATGAGCGAGTACATGGAGAAGTTCTCCGTGTCGCGCCTGATCGGGGCCCCCCCGGGATACGTGGGGTACGAGGACTCGGGAGCCCTCACCAAGGCGGTACGGCGACGTCCCTACTCCGTGGTCCTGCTCGACGAGATCGAGAAGGCCCACCCGGACGTGTTCAACATCCTCCTCCAGGTCCTGGACGAGGGGCACCTGACCGACAACTACGGGCGGGTGATCGACTTCAAGAACACGGTCCTGATCATGACCTCCAATCTGGGCGCCCGGGATATCTCCAAGGGCGGAGGCCTGGGCTTCCAGGCCCAGGACCCGAAGTCCAGCTACGAGGTGATGAAGGACAAGGTGCGTCAGGAGGTCGAGCGCGCCTTCAATCCCGAGTTCCTGAATCGCGTCGACGACACCATCGTCTTCCATCCTCTGTCCAGATCGGAGATCGCGGAGATCGTACAGATCCTGCTCGCCGACGTGCGCAAGCGTCTCGGGGAGGAGGAGCTGACGCTCAAGCTCACCGACGAAGCCGTGGCGTTCCTGGTCGAGAAAGGCTACGACGAGAAGTTCGGGGCGCGGCCGCTCAAGAGGGCCATACAACGGTATCTCGAGGATCCACTGTCAGAGAAGATACTGGTGGCCGAGTTCTCGGCCGGTGACGAGATCGAGGTGAGCACGAGCCCCGACGGGGACGGGCTCACCCTTCAGGCTGGATCCACGACGAAGACGTGATGAGGGGAGACCACACCCAGCTCCGAAGGTTGGGGAAGGCCACCGCGCTGGCGGCGGCCTTCTCCGGCGTTATGGGCCTGCTGTGTCCCGGGGTGGTGGCGGCCCAGGCCGGTCCGCAGCGGGTGGACTCGGTGGTCGTCGAGGGCAACCGGCGCGTCGCCGCCGACGACATCCGCACCGTCTTCGGCGTGCAGGCCGGGACCGATATCACCTATCGAGAGATCCAAAGGGGCATCAAGGCGCTCCTCAGCACGAAGCAGTACCGGGACGTCGTGGTCCGGGCCAGGGGTGAGGGTGGGGCCGGGGCGACGCTGGTGATCGAGGTCGACGAGCATCCGCTCGTCCGCCGTGTCGCCATCAACGGCCTCGAGCACGTGTCGGAGCGCCAGGTCCGCGACACGACCGGTGTCCGCCCGGGGCTCCCCTACGACCCGCAGAGCGTGATCCGAGCGAAGGACTTCATCCGCACCCGGCTGGCCGAGGAGGGCATTCCCTTCGCCTCGATACAAGACCGCATCGAGGAGGTCTCGGACAGGGACAACGAGATCGACCTCTTCATCGACGTCAGCGAGGGGCAGCGGGTGACGGTGGCGGAGGTCGTGTTCTCGGGGAACCAGAACCTGGGTCCCGATGAGCTAAGCGGCTCCATGGACACGAAGTCCGAGGGCTTCTGGTGGTTCCGGTCGGGCTCGTACGACGAGCAGCGCTTCCAGAACGACCTCGCGAGCCGCCTCCCGGCCCGTTATCGGTCGCATGGGTACCTGGATTTCCAGGTCCGGTCGGATACGCTGATCATCGACCCCGAGACGGGAAAGGCCCGCATCGAGATCGATGTCGAGGAGGGCCCTCAGTATCGGCTCGGCTCGTTCGGGATCGAGGGAAACACACGCTTCTCGGACGAGGAGCTGGAACGGTTCTACCGGCGCAGCGAGGGTGGGCTGCTGCGCAGCCTGGGCATCGGCGGCGGAGAGGAACGAGGACAGGAGGGGCAGGTCTTCGACGCGGAGGCGTTCGAGGAGGCGCTGGCGTCGGTCCGGGAGCGATACGCGAACGAGGGCTATCTCTATGCCCAGGTCAACCCGGTCGTGACCCGCAGGGAGCCTGCGGAGGAGGGAGCGCCGCCCACGGTGGACGCGTCCTGGCAGATCCGGGAGGGATCTCCCGCCATCATCAACCGGGTGTCGGTGGTCGGGAACGAGTACACGTACGAGTGGGTGGTCCGGGACCGCATCATGATTCTGCCCGGAGACGTCTACAGCCAGAGCCGCCTTCTCCAGAGTTACCAGGCGATCTCCGGCCTCGGGTTCTTCGAGACGCCCATGGAGATCCCGGAGATCCAGCCGTTGGAGAACGGGGACGTCGACATCACGTTCAAGGTGAAGGAGAAGCAGACCGGCTCCATCAACTTCGGGACGTCCGTCGGCGGGGGCGTTGGGCTGTCCGGCTTCCTGGGTTACGAGCAGCCGAACCTGTTCGGCCAGGCGAAGTCGGGGAGCCTCCGCTGGGACTTCGGCCGGTATCTGAACAGCTTCGAGGTGGCCTTCTCGGACCCGGCGCTCCGACAGAGCCAGGTCTCGGGCTCGATCTCGCTGTTCAACTCACGGGACCGCTTCTTCCAGTTCGCCACCGGTCGTCGCAAGAGGCTGGGGACCAACGTGCGCTTCGGGCTCCCGTGGCCGGGCTCGCGCTTCACCCGGCTGTTCCTCGGCTACGGCATCTCGCGCACCAAATACGAGCAGTTCAACGATGCCGAGGACACCTCGCTGTTCGGAAGGCCCCCGGGCGTTCAGAGCCAGCTGTCGCTGGGTGTCACGAGGGTGACGCTGGACCACGCGCTCTTCCCCACCGCGGGTTCGCGGCAGAGTATCAACGTCGAGCAGAACGGTGGGATCCTCGGTGGGGACGGTGACTTCACGCGCCTGCTGCTCGAGGGTAGCTGGTTCGTGCCCGTCGGCCAGATCGGCGACCAGGCGTCCGGCGGGCGGCCGGTCCGTTTCGCTCTGGGCTTGTCGTTGAAGGCGGGAGCCGTCTTCGGTGACGCCGGCGCGTTCCCCTTCGACCGGTTCTGGATGGGGGGCGTGCAGTTCGGCCAGAACCTGCGCGGCTACGACGAGACCTCGATCACGCCGCTGGGCTGGTACCCGGAGCGGTCACGGGACATCGCCGACATCCAACGGCTGGGCGACGCGTTCTTCTCGCTCACCGCCGAGTACGCCCTGCGGCTCAACGACCAGATCTCCCTGTCGGCCTTCTACGACGCGGGTAACGTGTGGCGCGACCCGTCGGAAATCGACCCCACCCGGCTGTTCCGGGGCGCGGGGCTCGGGCTGCAGCTCGTGACCCCCTTCGGTCCGATCGGCCTCGACTACGCCTACGGCTTCGACAAGGCCAATCCGGGGTGGCAGCTCCACTTCCGGATGGGCCCCGGCTTCTAGGGAAGGGACGCGCCGCCCGCGGACGCCCGAAGCCCCGGATCCATGGACTTCGCATAGCGGTCGCGCCACATTTTCAGGCTGCCCGTCCGCCCGCGTGGAACACGGGAACAAGCGGGGCCGATACGGACTAGGATAGGGCGCGACCAAGCAACGACCCCGGCGGCGGACGCGTCCGCCCCACAAACGACGGAGCACAGGCCCATGCGACGCACCCCGTTCGCCGCCCTCGCGCTCGTTTTCGCGCTGGCCGCCGGCGCGGAGGCGCAGGCGCTCAAGATCGGCTATATCAACTCGCAGGAGATCCTCAACAGTGCCCCCGGCGCCAAGGAGGCGCAGGAGAAGTTCGACGCCGAGATGCAGGGGTACAACCAGGAGGCTCAGCAGCTCCAGGACGAGCTGGCGCGCATGCAGCAGCAGCTCCAGCAGCAGGAGCTGACCCTGTCGCCCGAGGCGAAGCGCAACCGCCAGCAGCAGATCCAACAGAAGGCCCAAGAGGCCCAGACCCGGATGCAGCAGCTCGACCAGCAGGCCGCCCGCCGGCGGCAGGAGCTGGTCCAGCCCGTCATGGACAAGATCACCGAGGTGATCGAGGCCATGAGGGAGGAAGGGAACTACGCCCTCATCCTCGACGTGGCCGCCGGGAGCATCATTTCGGCCGATCCATCGCTGGATCTCACCCAGGAGGTCATCCGGCGCTTGCAGGCCTCGGCGACGTCGTCGGGTAGTCAGCCGTAAGCCGGTCGTCTCCGGTCGCCTTTGCCGATCCGGGCCCGCGGGCGCATCGTCCCCGCGGGCCTTTTCTTTTCCCGATGAGACGCCACGATCCCATGAACGAACACGAATCAGGGGTGACGGCAGCCCTGCCGATGGCGGAGCTTTCGGAGCTGGTGGGCGGCCGGCTTGTAGGAGACGGGGGTTTCGTGGTCGGCGGTCTTGCCTCCCTCGAGGACGCCGGACCCCGTGACATCGCCCCACTGTCCGGGAGACGTTACGCCAGGTTCGCGGAGACGTCCGAGGCCGGCGCCTTTCTCGTGTCTCCTGCCCTCGAGGACCGACTGCCGCCGGACCGTCCACGGACCGTGGTGGATGATCCTGCCTCGGCCATTCTCCTCCTGTTGCGGCGATTCCACCCTCCCGAACGAGACCCTGCCGGCATCCATCCAACGGCCGTGCTCGGCACCGGCGTCCGGCTCGGCCAGGACGTGGGGATCGGCGCCTACACGGTCCTCGGCGACGGCGTGGTGGTCGGAAACGGGACGCGCATCGGTCCCCACGTCGTGGTGGGGCGGGGAGCCCGCCTCGGAGCCGACTGCACGGTGCACCCCCAGGTGGTGCTGTATCCCGGTGTCATCGTGGGGGACCGCGTGGTGCTGCATTCCGGCGCGCGCGTGGGGTCGGACGGCTTCGGTTACCTATTCGCCGAGGGCGCACACGAGAAGATCCCCCACCCGGGCGGCTGCCACCTGGGAGACGATGTGGAGGTTGGTGCCAACACCACCATCGATCGGGGCTCGGTCGGGAGCACCGTCATCGGCGCGGGGACCAAGATCGACAACCTGGTGCAGATCGCGCACAACGTGCGCGTGGGTGACCTGTCCCTGATCGCGGCGCTGGTCGGGATCGCCGGGTCCACACGGGTGGGCAAGGGGGTCTGGCTCGGCGGCCAGGCGGGCCTGATCAACCAGCTCGACATCGGTGACGGGGCGAAGGTCGCGGTGGCGTCGAGGGTCATGCGGGACGTCCCGGCCGGGGAGACGGTCTCCGGGGACCCGGCCCGGCCTCACCGCGAGGTACTGCGCCGACAGGCGGCCGCGGCCAAGGGGCCGGAGCTCATCGGGCGGGTGAAAGCGCTGGAAGCCGAGGTGGAGTCGCTGCGCAAAGCGTTGGGCTCGTGACCCGGTCGTCGTTAGCTTTTCTTGATTTTGTCGTGTCACGGCGTACCCGGCCCGAGCGCTCATGAACTCCACGAAGCAGCGGACCATCTCCCGGGAGGTCTCCCTCCAGGGGGTCGGCGTTCATTCCGGGCGCGAGGCGACCCTCACGTTCCGCCCGCTTCCGGCGGACGCTGGGATCCGCTTCCGCCGCGTGGACCTCGAGGACTGCCCGGAGATCCCCGCGACCCTGGACCACGTGGTCGGAACGGAGCTCGGAACCAGCCTCGGCCTCGGTGACGCACATGTGCTGACGGTGGAGCACGTCATGGCGGCCTTGTCGGCCATGGGTGTCGACAATGTTGTCGCCGATGTCAGCGGGCCGGAGATCCCGATCCGGGACGGCAGCTTCGCGGACTACGTGTCGGCCCTCGAGGATGCGGGGCTGCGCGAGCTGGAGGAGGACGCCCGGGTCATCACGGTTCGTAGTCCCGTGGCGGTGGACGGTGCGGACGGTGAATCGTACGTGGCGGCCCCCGCGGATGGCCTCCGGGTCTCGGCCACGATCGACTTCGCCCACCCCTCGATCGGCCGGCAGTACGGGTCCTTCCGGATCTCCCCGCACGGGTTCGCCGCCGAGCTCGCACCCGCCCGGACCTTCGGATTCAGAGCGGACGCCGAATCCCTGCACGCCCGTGGGCTGGCCCTTGGAGCCTCCCTGGAAAACACGGTCGTGCTCGACGAAGACGGGGTGATGAGCGGGGAGCTGCGCTTTCCCGACGAGTTCCTTCGCCACAAGGTCGGTGACATCGTGGGTGACCTGGCGCTGATCGGGGGCCGGCTGGCCGCCCATGTGGTCGGCGAGCGGCCGAGTCATCGTGGGAACGTGGCCCTCGCTCGCGAACTGGCCCGCCAGGCGCGCCGGGAAGGCAGAGCGCCGATCGTCGACGCGGCCAAGATCATGCAATACCTGCCCCATCGGTACCCGATGCTCCTGGTGGACAGGATCATCGAGTTCGAGGAGGGGAAGCGGATCGTCGGCATCAAGAACGTCACCATCAACGAGCCGTTCTTCCAGGGGCACTATCCGGGGCATCCCATCATGCCCGGCGTCCTGATCATCGAGGCGATGGCGCAGGTCGGCGGTCTGCTCCTCATGGACGCGGTCGAAGATCCCGAGAACAAGGTCGTCTACTTCATGTCACTGGATAACGTCAAATGGCGTCGTCCGGTCACCCCGGGTGACACGCTGGTCTTCGAGCTGGAGATGCTCCAGTTCCGGCGGCACGTCTGCAAGATGCGCGGTCAGGGCTTCGTGGACGGCCAGCTCGTCGCGGAGGCCGACCTCATGGCCAGGATCGTGGACAAGTGAGCGAGGCCACCGTCGGGACCCGCGGGGAGACCGTCGTCCATCCGACGGCGCTCGTGGACGACGACGCCCAGCTCGGTCAGGGGGTCGTGGTCGGGCCATGGGCGATCCTCGGTCCACGCGTACGGGTGGGTGACGGAACCGAGGTGGGACCCCGTGTGCTCATCGAGCGCGACACGTTGGTCGGTGAGGACTGCCGCATCGCGAACGGGGCCGTGCTGGGTACGGATCCCCAGGACCTGAAGTTCAAGGGCGAGGATACGGTCCTCGAGGTCGGCGACCGGACCGTCATCCGGGAGTTCGCCACCCTGAACCGCGGGACCGAAGCATCGGGACGCACCGTGGTGGGGAGCGACTGCCTCCTGATGGCCTACACCCACGTAGCCCACGACTGTGAGCTCGGCAACCACGTGATCCTGTCCAACGCCGTGAACATGGCGGGACACGTCACCATCGAGGACTGGGTGATCGTTGGAGGGCTCACTCCGATCCACCAATTTGTGCGCATCGGCGCCCACGCGTTCGTCGGGGGAGGGTCACGCATTCCCCAGGATGTCCCCCCGTATTGCCGGGTGGCCGGGAATCCTCCGGGGCTGTTCGGGCTCAACTCGGTGGGTCTCGAACGGAGGGGATTCTCCGAGGAGGTTCGGCGGTCGCTCAAGCAGGCATATCGAATCCTGTTCCAGTCCAAGCTGAACCTGGGTCAGGCCGTCGCGCGCGTCGAGGTGGAGGTGGACGCGATCCCCGAAGTGCGCCACCTGATCGAGTTCATCAGGGCCAGCGAGCGTGGCATCACGCTCTGAGCCGCCGTCCCGTGGCGCGGAACGCCCACGGATCGGTGTAGCGGGTGTCGGCGCGCTCGGTTTCCACCATGCCCGGATCCTTTCCACCATGGACGGCATCGAGATGGTGGGCATCCACGACGCCGGCCTCGAGCGCGCCTCGCAGGTGGCCGCTCAGCTGGGTGTGAACGCCTACCCGGAGCTACGGGCGCTGACCTCTTCCTGCGACGGCCTCGTCGTGGCGGTGCCGACCTCGGCCCACGAGGAAGTCGCCGTCAGCGCGATCGAGGACGGTGTCTCGGTGCTGGTCGAGAAGCCGCTCGCGCCCACGCTCGGCGCCGCTGATCGCATCCTGGAGGCAGCGGAGCGGGCCGGTGTCCTGGTGCAGACCGGCCACGTGGAGCGGTTCAACCAGGCGATCCTCGCCGCGGAGCCCTATCTGGACCGGCCCGGGTTCATCGAATCGCACCGCATGGCGCCGTTCACCCCGAGAAGCCTCGACGTCGCGGTCGTGCTCGACCTCATGATCCATGACGTGGACCTGGTGGCGGGCCTCGTGGGTACCCCGCTACGTGACTTCTCGGCATCGGGGATTCCCGTGCTGACGCACACGCTGGACATCGCCAACGCGAGGCTGACGTTCGAAGGCGGCGCCGTGGCGAATCTGACAGCCAGCAGGGTTTCCCTGGAGCGGATGCGAAAGCTCCGTCTGTTCCAGCGCTCCGGCTATCTCAGCCTGAACCTGGCCGACGGGACCGGGGAGTTTCTGCGACTGAAGAAGGACCTCGCGGAAATCCAGCAGGAGGCGTCGCGAAACCCCGCGGCGGTGAACCTGGGAGAGATCGTGGAGCGCATCCCGCTGGAGGGAGACGGCGCCGAACCGCTGCGTCGGGAGCTCGAGAGCTTCGCGGACGCGCTTCGCGGCATCAGGGCGCCCGTGGTGAGTGGCCGTGACGGGAGAGAAGCTCTGGCGGTCGCGCTGGCCATCCAGGAACGGATCGAGAGCCATGTCGTTGATACGCGTTCGACGTAGGCGGAAGAAGACCTGGATCGACGCCCGCAAGGGCATGCCGATCAATCGGCTGCTCCTGCTGCTGGTCTTCGTGCTGGCTGCGATCTGGTATCTCAGCCGGATCTGAGCCCGGGGCCGCCGCGCGTGCGCCCCGATCCGACCGTCCTGATGCTCGCCGGAGAGGCGTCTGGCGATCATCACGGCGCTGCCGTGGCGCGTGCCCTGCGCGCCAGGCTCCCGCAGGTGCGGCTGGTCGGGCTCGGCGGTCCACTCCTCGAGGCCGAAGGCCTGGAGTCCCTCGCCGCCCTCGACGATCTCGCGGTGATGGGATTCGCGGAAGTGGTTCGACATCTGGCGTTCTTTCGCCGCCTGCTCGGACGGGTGAAGGCGATGGTCGCGTCCGGGGATGTCGACCTCGTGCTGCCCATCGACTACCCGGGCTTCAACCTGCGGGTGGCCGAGGCCGCGCACGCGCGCGGCGTCCCCGTGCTGTACTACATCTCGCCGCAGGTGTGGGCGTGGAAGGCGGGGCGAGCCCGCCAGCTGGCGCGCTGGGCCGATCACGTCGCGGTGATCTTGCCGTTCGAGGAGCATCTTCTGGCTGAGGCCGGAGCCCGCGCGTCTTTCGTCGGACATCCGCTGCTCGAGCGCCCCGACGACCTTCCCGACCGGGCGCAGTTCTGCGCGCGCTGGGGACTCGAGGCCGACCGTCCTCTGCTGGCAGTCCTGCCCGGGTCGAGGAAGCAGGAGATCCACCGGCACCTCGAGGTCTTCGCCGAGGCCGGCCGCCTCGTGCAGCGGCGTCGCCCGGATGTCCAGGTGGTGCTCGCCCGGGCCTCCACGCTCCCGCCGACGCTCCTGGCTCCGGCGGCGCTTCCGGTCGTCGCGGAGACGCGGGCGCTCGTACACCACAGTCGGGCGGCACTCGTGAAGTCGGGGACCTCGACGCTGGAGACGGCGCTCGAGGGGACTCCGTTCGTCATGGCGTACCGCACCCATCCGCTCACCTACCGCGTCGCTCGCCGCCTGGTGCGCGTCCCGCACGTGGCCCTGGCCAACCTGGTCGCCGGCGAACGGGTCGTACCGGAGGTCCTCCAGGACGCCGCGACCCCGGAGCGGCTGGCCGGGCTTCTGGCGCCCCTGCTCGAGGATTCGGAAGAGCGGCGTCTTCAGCTGGTCGGGCTTGGCCGCGTCCGCGAGGCGCTCGGCACACCGGGGGCCTCGGGGCGCGTCGCGGACCTGGCGGTGCGCCTGCTGGAAGGGGCGCCGTGAGCGATCTGAAGTTCGAAGCCGCGGGCCTGCTCGGCGCCGCGCTGGTGAGAGGCCTGCTCTCGACCACGCGCCTACGCCGCGAGGGGCAGGAGCACTTCCTGAGCCACCGCACGCACGGGCGTCCCGTGGTCTTCGCCTTCTGGCACGGACAGCTTCTCCCCCTGGTCTATTACCACCGTGCGGAGGGCATCGTCGTCCTGGTCAGCGAGCACGCCGACGGAGAGTACATCACCCGCGTGATCGAGCGTCACGGGTTCGGCACCGCGCGCGGCTCCAGCTCGCGGGGTGCCGCGAAGGGACTGAAGGCGCTGATTCGAGCCGCCCGCGCGGGCAGCGACCTGGCCCTGACGCCGGACGGTCCGCAAGGCCCGGCAAGGGTGTTCAAGCCCGGAGCGCTCCTCGCCGCGCAGGTGACCGGGCTTCCGGTGATCCCCCTCGGCGTGGGCTGTTCCGGGGGCTGGCGCCTCGGGAGCTGGGACGGCTTCTTGATCCCCCATCCGTTCTCCAGGATCGGTGTCGTGTATGGTCGGGCCCGGGTGATCCCCCGGGACATCGAACGTGATGAGCTCGACCAGATGGCCGTGGCCATGGGCGGAGAGCTCGACCTGCTGACCGCGCGAGCCGGGGAGCTGGTGCGGTGAGGCGACACCTGCATCGGGCCATCCTCCGGTGGTGGGCGGGCGAGGGGGGAGCGCTGGGCTCCGCGCTCCGGATGGGCTCGGCTCCGCTCGAGTGGCTGTTCGCATTCGGTGTTCGTCGACGGAACCGGCGCTATGATCGTCGGACCCCGGTGCGCGTACAGGGGTGTGCCGTGGTCTCCGTCGGCAACCTCACCGTGGGGGGGACGGGGAAAACCCCCGTGGCATCCTGGGTCATTGGCGCCCTCGAGCGGGAGGGCCGGCGCCCAGCGCTCGTGTCCCGCGGTTGGGCCGAGGACGAGCTCCTCCTCCATCGGCGCTGGCACCCGGGCGTTCCGGTCGTGGCGGACCCCGACCGCGTGGCCGCCGCAGAACGGGCCCGGGAGGCTGGAGCGAACGTGGCGGTGCTCGACGACGGCTTTCAGCACCGCCGCCTCGCCCGGGATGTGGACCTCGTCCTGGTGGCTGCCGAGGATCCATGGCCCGGCCGCCTCCTCCCCCGAGGCCCGTATCGGGAGCCACCCGACTCGCTCGGGCGTGCCCACGCGGTCATCGTCACGCGTCGCACTGCCGACGCCGAGGCGGCCTCGGTCCTGGCGTCGCGTCTGGAGCGGGAGCACGCTCGCCTGGAAGCGTCCTGCATCGCCAGCCTGGAGCCCGAGGGGTGGGAAGGGCTCGATGGCCAGCCGGCGGACGCGCCGGAAGGAGCGGTCGTGGCCGCGACGGGCATCGCGCGGCCCGATGAATTCGCCGAGATGGTCCGGCGCGTGCTCGAGACCGACGTCGAGCTGGTCGCGTTCCCGGATCACCATCGCTTCGACCGGGCGGACGTGGTCGCGCTTCGCTCCCGAGCCGGAGCACGCACCGTGGTGGTCACGGAGAAGGACGCGGTCAAGCTGTCGGCGCTCGCGGTGGAGCTGGGCCCCGTCCGAGTGCTCGCCCTCGGGATCCGGTGGGAGCGGGGAGAGTCCAGCCTCCTGGAGCTGATCCGGCGGCGGACGGCCGAAGCGGTATGACGACGCGATCCGTGGACGTGCTGGTGATCGGTACGGGCATCGCCGGCCTGAGCTGTGCGTTGAAGTTGGCGCCACATGCCCGCGTGCTCGTCGCCACGAAGAAGGAGCGCGCGGATTCGTCGACCAACTACGCGCGGGGCGGCATCGCCTCGGTCCTCGGAGAGGACGACGCCTACGAGCTCCACGAGGCCGATACCTTCGTGGCGGGTGCCGGACTCTGTCACCCCGAGGCCGTGCGCGTCCTGGTGCGCGAAGGACCGGACCGCGTCCACGAGCTCATGGAGTGGGGCGCCCGCTTCGACCGCGGACCGCGCGACCGTCTCTCGCTGGGCAGGGAAGGGGGCCATTCGAGGCGACGCATCGCCCATGCGGGGGACCATACGGGCCGCGAGATCGAGTCGGCGCTCGTGGCGGCGGCCGAGGGGGAACCGGCCATCGAAGTCCTCGAGGACCACCTGGTGGTCGACCTCGTGGTCCGCGCGGGTGACCGGGGGCGACGATGTTGTGCCGGGGCCAGGGTTCTGGACAATCGCTCAGGCGCCGTGGTCACCCTGGAGGCCCCCTTCACCCTGCTCGCCTCCGGAGGCTGCGGGCAGGTATACCGCCACACGACCAACCCGGGCATCGCGACCGGGGACGGGATTGCGATGGCCTACCGGGCCGGCGCAGTCATCGCGAACATGGAGTTCATCCAGTTCCACCCCACGGCGCTATACCCGACCGAGGATCCCGCCTTCCTGATCTCCGAGGCGCTCCGGGGCGAGGGCGCCGTCCTGAGGACGCTGGACGGCGCGGCCTTCATGGAGCGGTACCATCCGCTCGCCTCGCTGGCCCCCCGAGACGTGGTCGCACGCGCCGTCGATCACGAGCTCAGGACCCGCGGGGAGACGCACGTGGTGCTCGATGTGTCGGCGATCCCGCCCGCGCGTCTGGACGAGCGTTTCCCGGGCGCAGTCGAGGGATGTCGCGCGCGCGGTGTCGATCCCAGGGCGGGGATCCCGGTCGTGCCCGCCGCGCATTATGTGTGCGGTGGCGTCCTCACCGACGCGTTTGGCCGCTCGAGCCTTCCGGGGCTGTTCGCCGCGGGGGAGGTGGCCTGCTCGGGGGTTCACGGCGCGAACCGCCTGGCCTCGAACTCCCTCCTCGAGGCCGTGGTCTTTTCGGACCGCGCGGCGCGCGTGATCGTCGCCGGACTCGAGTCCCCCGACGTCGACGGTCGGTTTCGGGGTGCGGCCCTGCCGCCCGCTCCGAGCGTCGGTAACCACGAGCCGGACCCGGGATGGCTGCGCGGTGCCCGGTCGCGACTGCGTGGCCTGATGTGGGACCTGGTGGGGATCGTGCGCTCGGACGCGAGGTTGGAGGAGGCCGCGGCCGGGGTCGCCGAGCTCAAGCGGGACGCGGCGGAGCGTTGGCAGAGGGAGCGATGGACGGAGGAGGGCGCCGAGCTGCGCAATCTGCTGGAGGTCGGGGAGCTGATCGTGCGCTCCGCGCGCCTGCGGAGGGAGAGCCGCGGCCTGCATTTCACGTCCGACCATCCCTACCGGGACAACGAGCGGTTCCTCCAGGACACCCTGCTCCGTCTCGACGAGCGGGAGGCCTCGTGAAGGTCCGCATCCTGGCAGTGGGGACGATACGGGGACCGCTGGCCGCCGCCCTGTCCGAATACGAGGGCCGCGCAGGGCGCTACTGGAAGCTCGAGGTCACGGAGGTCGCGTCGGGGGGCGCGGGGCGGCACCCGCCCCCGGAGCGCGTCCTGGCGGACGAAGCGCGACGGCTCCTCGCCAGGATCGGACCGGACGCCGAGCCCTGGGCACTGACCCGGGAGGGAGCCGTGGTCGGGTCGCGCCAGCTGGCCCGGGACCTCGAGGCCTGCGCCGTCCGCTCGGTGTCCGAGGTGGTCTTCGTGATCGGGGGTGCGTTCGGCCTGGACGGCTCCGTGCTCCAGCGCGCGACCAGGCGCGTGTCCCTGTCGGCCCTCACCCTGCCCCACGAGATGGCGCGCCTGGTCCTGGCCGAGCAGCTTTACCGCGCCGGCACCATCCTACGCAACGAGCCGTACCACAAAGGAGCCTGACTTGTCGGGAACCCTCCCTCACCTCGAGCTCATCATCGCGCGGCCGTCCGGAGCGACGGTGGTGCAGGACTACCTGGAGGGTCGGCCCGAAGCGGCCGACTTCTTCCGCGGCCATTACAGGAATGCGGACGACTACGAGGCCAGGGCCGAAAGCATCGATCGGCGCTTCGACCGTGAGGCCCGTGCACGGGCTGCGTCGGCGTTGAGCATCCCTCCGGGCGGCGACCCGAGCCGAGTGGCGGCGTTCGTGGAGGAGCGCGGATGGCTGGTGACCACGGGCCAGCAGCCCGGCCTCTTCGGCGGACCCCTCTACAGCCTGTACAAGGCGCTCACCGCGATCCGACTCGCGCAGGCGCTGGAGGCCCGGCTTCGAAGGCCCGTCCTCCCGGTATTCTGGATCGCTTCCGAAGATCACGATTGGCCCGAGGCCAACCACACGACGCTCATCGGCACCGACAACGAGCTCTGGACCGGTGAGGTGGGTCATCCCGACCCGTCGTCCACGCCCTCCATCCATCGGCTCCCGGCAGGCGCCGACATCGAGGTGGTCCGCGACGCCTTCGTCGGCCGCCTTCCCACGACCGACTTCAGTCCCCCTTTCATCGACCTCCTGATGAAGAGCGCCAGGGAGGGGGTGACCCTGTCCGGTAGCTTTCGCCAGATCCTCGAAGGATTGTTGGGTCGATACGGCCTGTTCTTCACGGACGCTGCGGACCCGGTGGTCAAGGCCGCCTCAGCACCGGTTCTGGAGGACGAGCTCCGGCGTTCGGCGGAGCTCGAGGCGGTGTTGGTGCGCACGGCCGGCGAGCTCGACCGTGCCGGCTACGGGCAGCAGGTCGCCCTGCTCGAGGGGGGGGTGAACCTGTTCCTGGAGGGCCCCGCCGGACGCGAGCGCCTCTACCGGGACGGCGACCGCTTCCGCCTGCGCGCGTCCGGCGAGTCGCTGACCCTGGAGGAGGTTCTGTCGCGCGCCGCCGCCGACCCCAGGGCCCTGAGCCCGAACGTCCTCTTGCGCCCCGTCGCGGAGAGCACCGTCTTCCCCACGCTCTCGTATGTGGCCGGGCCGGGAGAGGCCGCGTACTTCGCGCAGCTTGCCGACTATTTCGCGGCCTTCGGCATCGACATGCCCGTGATCCATCCGCGCTTCGGCGCCACCGCGGTGGAGTCCAAGATCCGCAAGGTCCTGGACAAGTTCAGCCTCGACATAGCCGGTCTCGATCGCCCCTTCCACGAGATCGCGTCGGAGCTGGCCCGGGATGAGGTGCCCGAAGCGGTGCGACGGGCGATCGGGGCCCTGCGCGGCGCGATCGGCAAGGGCGTGGGCGAGCTCCAGACGGCCGTACAGGAGGTCGACCCGACGCTGAAGGGCCCGGTCCAGCACGTCCGGAGCCAGGGGTTCGCGGCACTGGACGAAGTGGAGCGGAAGATCGTGCACGCCGTGAAGCGCGAGAACGAGATCGTGCTGTCCCAGCTCCAGAAGGCGCAGCTGCACCTTTTCCCCGAGGGGAAGCCCCAGGAACGGGTCATGAACCCGTTCTACTATCTGGTCCGCTACGGGTGGGGATTCCTGGACGGCTTGATCGAACGCTTCGAGGTGAACTTCCGATGAGGAGCCGACGTACTGTAGGAGTGCGGTTGATCCTCGGCCCCTGGCATGCCTAACTTCGCGATATGTTCCTGCAGCTCATCCTCGTACTCGTCGTCCTGATCCCGTTGCTGGCAATCGTGCTCGATTCCCAGGTGGGGCGGGCACTGGCGTCGCGGCTGGAGCGCAGGAGTCTGGACGGCCCTCCGGATCTCATGGCGGAGAGGGTGGCGTTCCTGGAAGGCGAGGTCGAGCGGCTGACTACGGAGATCGGCCGCCTGGACGAGGAGAGCCAGTTCCTGCACAAGCTTCTCGCCGAACGTCATCCGGACGAGGGGGCGGCGCTTCCGCCGGCTGACCGGCAAGGCTGAGGCCGCCACGGGCCCCCCGACCGACGCACAACGGGACGGCCGAGGCGCCGCCAGGGTCGGCGCGGGCATCTTCCTGAGCCGGGTCGCCGGCTTCGTCCGGGAGCGGATCACCGGCTACTGGTTCGGCGCAGGCGACTATGCCGACGCGTGGCGTGCCGCGCTCCGGCTGCCCAACGTGCTTCAGAACCTGCTGGGCGAGGGAACCCTCTCCGCCTCCTTCATCCCCGTCTACGCGGAGTTCCTCGAGCAGGGGCGTGAAGAGGACGCCGGCCGCTTCGCGGGAGCCGCGCTGGGGATCCTGGTGGCCGTGGCGGGGGCGCTGGCTCTGATCGGCACAGCGGCGGCGCCGCTCCTGGTCGCGGTCTTCTTCGGCGCCTGGGATGCGCCCAAGCAGGCGGTCACGGCGACGCTGGTCCGCATCCTCTTCCCCATGTCGGGGATCCTCGTGGTCGGCGCCTGGGCGCTGGGGATCCTGAACAGCCACCGCCGATTCTTCGTCTCCTACGTCGCGCCGGTCTTCTGGAACCTGGCGATGATCTCCACGCTGGTCGCCGGGGGCGCCTGGCTGGGACTGGGCCTCGAGGATCTGGTCGTCGCGCTTGGCTGGGGCGCGCTCGTGGGCGGGGCCCTGCAGCTCGGCGTGCAGCTTCCCTTCGTGTTGCGACACGCGCGTGCCATTCGCGTCAGCCTCGGACGAGGGGTCGAGGGGGTTCCGGAGGCGATCCGCAACTTCGCACCCGTGGTGGCTGGGCGGGGCGTGGTGAACCTCAGCGGGTGGATCGACGTGATCCTGGCGGCGCGCCTCACGTCCGGGGCCGTCGCCCTCCTCGGCTACGCGCAGACCTTCTACGTGCTGCCGATCTCGCTCTTCGGCATGTCCGTCGCGGCCTCTGAGCTACCGGAGCTGTCCCGGAGGCGGGGTGACGCGCTCCATGCGCTGGCCGACCGTGTGTCGGCGGCGCTCCGACGGGCGTCGTTCTTCTTGATTCCATCGGCCATCGGGTACCTGGCGCTGGGAGACGTGATTGTCGCGGCGCTGTACCAGACCGGAGCCTTCGGCACCGCGGAGACGCTCATCACCTGGGGCGTGCTGGGTGGGTACTCCGTGGGGCTGGCCGCGTCGGGGAGCTCCCGGGTCCTGTCGTCCGCGTTCTACGCCCTGCGGGACACGCGTACGCCGGCGAAGGTCGCCGTCCTGAGGGTGGTGATCTCGGCGGCGGTGGGCATCGCCCTCATGTTCCCACTGGATTCCCTGGGCTTCCGCACGCTCCGCCTCGGCGCGGCCGGCCTGTCCCTGGGTGCTTCGGTGGGTGCGTGGGTCGAGTACGTGATGCTCCGAAGTGCGCTCGCGCGCTCGATCGGGCCGCACGGGCCGGGGGTCGGCCCGATGGCCCGCATGACGCTGGCGGCGGCGTTGGCGGCCGCTGCGGGAGTGGGGCTGCAGCTCCTCCTTCCGGACGCGCACCCCGTGCTCCTGGCCTTGGAAACGCTCCTGCCGTTCGGGGTAGTCTACCTCGCCGCGGCGGCCGCGCTCGGAGTCCCGATCCCCTCCGTGGGCATCCGGCGGCGCTGACGCCCGGCCGCCCCCGAAGTCCGAAGAAGACCCGGAGCACTGTGCCCCTCGACCCCAAAGCGCTCGCCCACCTCTCGACGAAGCCGGGCGTCTATCTTTTCCGGGACCCCGGCGGGACGGTGCTCTACGTCGGGAAGGCCAAGTCCCTCCGCTCCAGGGTCCGGAGCTACTTCCGCGGTGTGGGAGACCTCTCGGTCAAGAACCGGGAGATGATGCGCCATGTCGAGAACGTCGAGACCCTGGTGGTCGGGTCGGAGGTGGAGGCGCTCATCCTGGAGGCCAATCTCATCAAGGAGCATCGGCCCCGCTTCAACATCCTGCTTCGGGACGACAAGACCTACCCGTACGTCAAGGTGACCGTCCAGGAGCCGTTTCCGCGGGTCTTCGTGACCCGCACCGTCCGAAACGACGGCGCGAGGTACTTCGGGCCGTACACGTCGGTCGGTTCCATGCGTCAGGCCCTCGAGGTCGTCAAGCGGCTCCATACGGTACGCTCGTGCCGGTACGACCTCCCGAGGGAGGCCCCCGAGCGGCCCTGTCTGGACTATCACATCGGGCGGTGCCTGGCGCCCTGCGTGGGGTTGCAGACGCGCGCGTCGTACCGGGCGATGGTCGACGAGATCCTCGGGATCCTGGAGGGCGACACGGAGTCGCTCCGCCGCGACGTGGAGGCGCGCATGCGGGAGGCTTCCGTTCGCCTCGACTTCGAGACCGCCGCGCGGCTCCGCGACGTGGTCCATGGGCTCGACACGCTCGCCCGGGAGCAGCGCGTGCAGAAGGCCCACGGCGGTGACCTGGACGTCGTCGGACTGGCGAGAGACGGTCGCCTGGCCGCCGGCGTCGTGCTCCGCATCCGGGGGGGGCTCCTCCTGGGACGCCAGTCCATGCGCTTCGGATCGGTGGCCGACGAGAGCGACGAAGACCTGATCGGGTCGCTCCTCGGGCGCTACTACCTCGGCGGTGGGGACGCTCGACGGTCCGACCTCCCCCGGGAGGTTCTCCTACCCGTCGCCGCGCCCGACCGCGACGTTCTGGAGCAGGCCCTCGGGGAGGCCGCGGGGAGACGGGTCGTGGTGGCGATGCCCCGCCGGGGTGACAAGGTCCGCCTGGTCGAGCTGGCGGCGGACAACGCGCGCCACCTGCTGGAGGATCGGGTGACGGCCATGGCGTACGCGAGCGATCGGGCGGAGGACGCCCTCTACAGCCTCCAGGACGAGCTCGACCTCAAGGTCGTCCCGAGGCTGATGGTGTGCTTCGACGTGTCCCATACGCAGGGCGCCGAAACCGTGGCCAGCGCTGTCGTCTTCCAGAACGGCGAGCCCCGCAAGGCCGACTATCGTCACATGCGTATTCGCGGAGACTGGGGCAACGACGACTTCCGCTCGATGCACGAGGCGGTCTCCAGGTATTTCCGGCGGAGGCGCGACGAGGGCGGACCCCTCCCCGATCTCGTGGTGATCGACGGAGGAAAGGGGCAGCTGGGAGCGGCCACCCAGGCTCTCGCGGAGCTCGGCGGGCTCGAGGACGTCCACGTCCTCGCGCTCGCGAAGCGCGAGGAGGAGGTCTATCTGCCCGGACGGAGGGACGCGGTGCGTTTGGACCGGAAGAACCGGGCCCTGCACCTGCTGCAGCGCATCCGGGACGAAGCACATCGATTCGCCGTGACCTACAATCGAAAGCTGCGCCGTCGGCGCACCCTGCGCAGCGACCTCGGGGACGTGCCCGGGATCGGCCCCAGACGCCAGCAGGAGCTTCTCAGACGCTTCGGATCGGTTCGGGGGGTCCGGGAGGCCACCCGGGACGAGATTGCGCGTCTGCCCGGCTTCTCCGAGGCCCTGGCCAGTCGCCTGCTGACCTACCTGGGACGGTGAGGACACCATGACGGCCGTACGGACGCGCTTCGCGCCGAGCCCCACGGGTCGCCTCCACCTGGGGAACGTGCGCGCCGCGGTCTTCAACTGGCTGTTCGCCCGCCATCACGGGGGTCGGTTCGTCCTCCGCATCGAGGACACCGACGTGGAGCGGAACGTCCCGGGTAGCCTGGAGGGGATTCTGGAGGATCTGGGCTGGCTGGGGCTGGACTGGGACGAGGGCCCCGACCGCGGCGGACCCCACGCCCCCTATCGCCAGAGCGAGAGAGCGGCGATCTACGAGGCCACCGTGCAGCGCCTCCTGACCACCGGGGCGGCCTATGCCTGCTTCTGCTCCGACGCCGAGCTCGAGGAGGTGGCGGAGCGCGGCAGGGAGGGCAGGGAGGTGCGTCGCTACCCGGGGACGTGCCGGCGCCTCGCGGCCGAGGAGCGCGCGGCCAGGCTGGCGTCGGGCGAGCCCGCAGTGATCCGCTTCGCGGTCCCGGAAGGTCTGGACGAGATCGAGATCGAAGATGAGGTCTTCGGATCCATATCCTTTCCTGGAAATGATATAGACGACTTCGTCATCCGTCGATCCGACGGCAGGGTCACCTACAATTTCGCGGTGGTGGTCGACGACATCGACATGGAGATCTCGCACGTGATCCGGGGTGTCGGGCACCTGTCGAACACGCCGAAGCAGGCATTGGTCTTCGACGCGCTCGGGGCGGACCGCCCGCGTTTCGCGCACCTCCCCACGGTGCTCGGTCCGGACGGCCGGAAGCTCTCCAAGAGGGCGGGGGCGCTCTCGGTGGCGGAGCTCCGATCCCGGGGCTACCCGGCGCCCGCGGTCCTCAACTACGTCTCACTGCTGGGATGGTCGCATCCCGACGAGCGCGAGGTTCTCGGCGCGGCCGAGCTGGTTGCGGCGGTGGGGCTCGACCGCGTGGGGCGGAGCGACGCGCACGTCGATCCGGACAAGCTCGAGTGGCTTTCGGCTCAGCACCTCTCGGCCGAGAGTCTGACGGAATTGACCCACCACGTGAGGCCCTTCCTGGACCCGGAGCACTTCCCCGTCGAGGCCGAGCGGTTCCCGGCCGTCGTGGACGCATTGCGATCCAGGCTCTCGACGTATGCGGACCTGGAGCACCACATGCGGCTTCTGTTCCCCGGTGACGATCCGGAGATCGACGCGGCCCGCGCCGCGCTCCGGGAGAACCCGTCCGTGAAGGCGCTGCTCCTTACGGTGGCGGCGGATCTGGAAGACGTCGGCGACTGGGAGGCGGGCCCGCTCGGGGCCGCGGTCCGGTCGACCGGAGCGCGCGTGGGGGTCCGCGGGGCCGGGCTGTTCCACCCCGTCCGGACGGCGCTCATCGGGTCTTCGGAGGGCCCTGATCTGGGCAAGATCCTCGCGGCACTCGGCAAGGCGGAGGCGGTCCGACGGATGCGCGCGGTTGCGGGCTCCGGGTCGGTTTGACGCCTTTTTCGGGCGTCTCTAGTTTTGTTGGTCTACCCGATATCGAGACTCCAAGGGAGGATCCCAGGATGAAGATCCGGCACGGACTCGTCCTAGCGCTGGCGCTGGCGTTCGGGCTCGTCGGTTGTGCGGGTGGCGGCGGCGCGGGGTCCTCGCCCGCCCCGGCCGCCGCGGTCCCCGGAGCGGAGACGCTCCGACAGGGCGAGCGCCCAAGGGAGAACACCGAGACGCGTGACGCGCAGCGCGCGCTGGACGAGGCCGACGGCACCGAGGACGACGCCCAGGCCCGGGCCCTGTACCAGCAGGCGCTGACCTCCGCGCAGGCCGCCATCGCAGCGGATTCCACGAACCCGCTTCCGTACAAGCAGGCGGGCACCGCCGCGATCGGACTCGGAGAGTACGAGCAGGCCTCCGCCTTCCTGGATCGCGCCGAGGACCTCCGCCCGCTGTACCGGTTCGAGACACAGGGCCTTCGCGAGCGCGCCTGGCTGGACCTCTATCAGCGGGCGGCGCCCCTGGTGAACCAGGGTGACTACGACGGCGCGGCGGAGATCTTCGAGAAGGCGAACGCGATCTATGACGAGCGCCCCGAGGTCATGATTACCCTCGGCCAGATCTATGCGCAGCTTCATCAGCCCGACAAGTCCCTCGAGAACTTCGACCGGGCGATGGCGATCGTGAACGACAGCGCCGCCGCAGAGGGTCTGGACGAGGAGACCCTGGCCAGCTGGCGTGAGTCCGCGGCCGGGATCCCGCTCACCCGCGCCGCCGTGCTGGCGGACGCCGGGCGATTCGAGGAGGCGGCGGCCGCGTTCCGCGAGCTCTACACGGCCGATCCGTCGAACGTATCGCTGGCCCGCAACCTGGCGGGCGTGCTCGTGCAGATGGGTGACAACGACGAGGCGTTCAGGGTCTACGAGGACCTCATGAACCGACCTGGCCTTGCGGCCGCCGAGTACTACAACATCGGGGTCGGATTCTACCAGGGGTCCGACTACGAGCGTGCGGCGCGGGCGTTCGGCATGGCCGCGCAGCAGAGCACGAAGGACCGCGACGCGATCGAGATGTGGGCACGGTCCCTCCAGATCGACTCGGCCTACGCGCAGGTCCCGGCCGCGGCGGAGCGCTGGATCGAGCTGGACCCCAACAACCAGAATGCCAAGCTCATCCTGGCCCAGGCGGTGAACAATCAGGGGGACGACGCTCGGGCCGGGCAGCTGATCCAGGACATCGAGGCGCTCACTGTGATCGTCAACGACCTCCAGCTCACGCGGTCCGCCGCCGGTGCGACGGTCAGCGGGAACGTGAGCAACAAGAAGCTGTCGCCCGGCGCTCGGGTCACGCTCAACTTCACGTTCTACGACAATGCCGGGGCCCAGATCGGCACAGGCAGCCAGTCCGTGACGGTGGGGCCGGTGGATGTCCCCGTCGACTTCGAGCTCGAGTTCCGGTCCACGGCGCCGGTGGGTGGCTACGGGTACACCCTGACGACGGGCTGACACGCCGGCACGAGACGACCCGGAGCGGGCGGCCCACGTGGATGGGTCGTCCGCCCTCGGCCCCCCCGCGCGACCTCTGTTGCCCGACCCTGGGCCGGCACTAGATTCCGTTTTCGGTGCGGGCGTAGCTCAGTTGGTAGAGCATCAGCTTCCCAAGCTGAGGGTCGCCGGTTCGAACCCGGTCGCCCGCTCTGGTGAAACAGAAGGCCCGGCAACGACTTAGGTGCGTTGCCGGGCCTTTCTGGTGTCAGCTTAGGCTGAAGGTCGGTGACAATAGTGGTGTCCAAACGGGCTGCACTGCCAGCGCCTCCAGCACGTTTCCTGCCGCCCAACACGGGTGGACCGCCGAGGCCGTCAAACGTGTTGCCCAGGACTCGGGTGTCTTCGTAGCCGGTCCCGATTTCGATGCCCGCATGCGCGGCACCCGAGATTTCGTTGGCCTCGACGACCGTCGGAATGTGGTCGGCGCCTGTGTCGCCCGGCTGAGTCACTGCCATGCCGCGATCGGGGCGAGCCCGTAACTGGATGCCGGTGGAACCTCCCACATCGGGGCGCACCGTGATCGTGTTGCCGCGGAACACGTTGCCACTCGCCCGACGATCGCCGTCCGTGCTGAGTAGGATCCCAGTCTCGTATCCTTCGATGATGTATAGGAAACGGCTGATCTGCTGTGACGAACAGGAACGGTCCGCGCTGTCGCCCATGGTTAGGCCGACTTCGGGGCTCGGGCAATCC
>QJYK01000061.1 GCA_003248075.1 Gemmatimonadota bacterium
GTCGACGTGGAGATGCTCGACCAGGCCAGGGCCCGCCTCGAGGCATTCGGATCCCGCGCGATCTACACGGTGGGCTCGTTCCTGGACCCGCTACCCGGGGCCGACGCGATGATGGCGTCGCTTTCGCTCCACCACCTCCCGACGCTGGAGGCCAAAGAGGCGATGTACCACCGCGTCCGCGACGCGCTCGAGCCGGGCGGGACCTTTGTGAACGCCGACGCCACCATGCCCGCACACGACCCCGAGCGCGCCGCGACCTGGCGCCGGTGGGCCGACCACCTGGTCTCACGCGGCATCGCCGAGGCCGACGCCTGGCGCCACTTCGCTTCGTGGTCGGAGGAGGACACCTACTTCCCGCTGGCGGACGAGCTGCACGCCATGCGGGAAGCGGGGCTGGCGGCCGAGTGCGTGTGGCAGGAGGGGATCTCGACCGTGATGGTGGGGCGGCGCGGAGCCGAACCCGGGGTGAACGGGTAACGCGGGACCGGCGGCGCACGTACCTGGCCGTGATGCGCAGGTGGTCCCGTTCCGTCGTCCTGGCGCTCTGCCTGGTCGTCACCGCCGATTCGAGCCCGGCCCGGGCGCAACGCGCCCCGGTCGCGACCCGACTCTCCTTCGACTGGGGGGTCGGCCTGTTGCTCTCGTTGCCGGACGAGCTGGAGAGCGATCGCTGCGGATCCCTGTTCGCAGGCGAAGCGCGACTCGGTGCGCGGGTTCGAGTTTCGCGCGTCGTAGCCCTCGAGTCCTCCCTCGCGCTCGGCGTTCCGCGTTCCACGACCTGCGCCGCCGGCGACGCCGCGGTGCCCCTGGACGGCACGGTGACGCGACGGCGTCCTCGTGATGGCGTCGACCGGAGCCTCTTCCTTTCGTCGATGCATCGGGTGGCCCTCGACGCCCGGCCGGGGCGGCGCTGGGGACCCCGGGTCCTTGTGGGAGGCGGAAGACTCTGGACGCACCATGCGTGGTTCTGGTCGGCGGGCATCGGGGTTCGCCTCGCCTCGGGCTCCTCACCGCCCAGTGTCGAGGTCGGGCGGATGTACGTCGCCCTCCCCTCCATCGAAGAGGCCACGGTGTACAGCGACGGGATCATCGTCGGGCGGTCGTCCTCCCCGGGGGCGAAGATCCGCGACAGCGCCTGGTCCGTCCGGGTCCGGCTGCCCCTCGGCTGAGGCGCCATTACCCGGACCGACACACCACCGATTGCGTCGGCGCGCCGACCACCCTCTCTTGTGGCGCCGATCACGCCATCCACCCTCCCAGCACGCCCATGGCTCCCAGCAAAGGCCGGCCCGAAGAACTCGAGCGTCGTGACTTCCTCAAGCTCGGCGCGACCGGTGTGGCCGCGTCGCTGGCCGGGTGCGCGACCGGTTCCCAGGCCCCCTCCGCGGGCATGGCGCCCGTGCCGGATGCCGACGAGGCCCCCGCCGTGTCACCCTCGTCGGAGGCGCAGCAGACGCCACAGCTCGGCGATCTTCCCGACCCGGCCACCGCCGAGGTCGAGACGTGGCTGGAGCCGTGGGTGTGGCGCCCCGCGGACTGGCCGGGTGGCCGCCTCGAGCTGAACCTGGTGCGCAACCAGAACCCGGGGAACGCGCCCTCCACCGGCAACCCGGCGCCGCCGCTCTTCAGCTGGAACGGCACGAGCCCCGGCCCCACCATCCGCGTGCGCGGGGACGGGGTGATCCGGACGAAGGTGCGCAACACCCTCGGTCTGGACGTGTTCGACACCGCGGTCGGTCCCTTCCCGGACCCGGGGGAGCTCCCGCCTGCGCTCATGCGCGATACGTGCCTTGCTGCCACCGGCGAGGAGCCGCCGCCCCCCGAGCCGGGCGCGGGGCCGCCGTGCAATCTCTTCGGGCTTCGCGAGGAGATGGCTCGATTCCTGGGCGCGAAGACGAGACCCGGCTGGAGCCTCAAGGGCCACGTGAACGGCGTGCACGCCACCCACGTCACCAACATCCACACGCACGGACTGCATGTGGCTCCCGGGGCCAACCCCGACGGCACGCACTCCGACAACGTGCTGCTCCGCATCCTTCCCAGGGCGGACTGGGAGGCACGGCGGCAGTCGGACGACCCCGAGCTGCACCAGCTCGCCCAGCTCGAGCACGTCGGCGAGCTCGACTACGAGTATCGGCTGGCCGCGACGCGCGACGGCGCCCGCCGCCCCCATCCTCCCGGCACCCATTGGTACCACCCCCACGCCCACGGCTCCACGGCCGACCAGACCGCCAGCGGGGTGGCCGGCTTCCTGATCGTGGAGGGCGACGTCGACGAGTCGGTCAACCAGGCTCTGGCCGGCGAGACCTGGCCCGATCCCGAGGAGAAGAGCGGCCCGTTCGACTACCGCGAGCGGCTCATCATGATGCAGCGCGTCAACGTGGGCTCGGTGGACCAGGACGCGCGTCGCGGCCGGCGCGATCTGCGGCTGCCGCCGCTCCTCGCGGTGAACGGCGAGAAGACGCCGCCCATCCTGTTCATGCGACCTGGCGCGGTCGAGCGCTGGCGCGTGTTGAACGCGAGCTCGGACGGAAGCGGTACGCTCCGCTTCGTGGTGCTCCGCGGGTACTTCGTCCAGCGGGACCAGCGTCTGTGGCGGGTAACGAGGGAGGAGCCGGCCGAGGAGGGCGCCGAGCCCGTGCGAAGACTGGAGGCGGTCTCGGCGCAGGACATCGAGGACGCCAAGCTCGACCTGCACCAGCTCTCGTTCGACGGGCTCACGCTCGTGGTCGAGGAGGGTGGACGTGCCCGCCACACCGTGCTCGACCTGTCGCGGCGCAACGCCGGCACCACCAGCCCGTTCCACCGTCCGCCCCAGCCCGGCGAGAGCGTGCACGAGTCGAGGCTGCGGGCGTTCCAGGCATGCTACACCGACGGCGACGCCATCCGGCGCACCTACGTGCGCCCGAACGAGGTGCTGCTCGCGAACGCGAACCGCACCGACGTCTTCTTCCGCGCGCCCCTCGACGCCGCGGGGGAGGTGCTGACGATCGTGGGCCTCGAGCCCCAGCTCCAGAGCGACAACTTCCCGCGGCAGCAGCAGCGGATGATCGACGACCCCGACGTCGTCCCGCGCCGCCCGTTCTTCGACGTGGTGGTCGCGTGGGTCCACGTGCGCGGCGACGCGGTGCCCGGAGGCGTGTTCGACGTCTCGAGCCTCGCCGGTCGGCTCCCCGAGGTGCCCCCGCTCCTCCGCCCGGTCGCCGAATCGGAGCTGCGCATCCCCCGCAATGAAGCCGCGGCCCGGCGTCTGCCCGCCGGGGCCGCACGCACGCGCGTGATCGCATACTCGGGCACCGGGCCGACGGACTTCCCGTCGCATGTGGTGCCCGAGGCGTACGCGGCCGCCCACCCCGAGCTCGAGGGCCTCACCTGGGCTCGGCACCGGGACGTGCCCGTCCTGCTGCCGATGTTCAACGGCACCATGGCGATCAACACCGAGTTCGACCTGGCCGCGAACCCCGAGCCCGGTCCCCCGCGCCGGTTCCGCCCCGACGACCCGCAGCGGTCTCGGGTGCTCGTGGACACCGCGGAGGAGTGGGTCCTGTACAGCTGCTCCCAGACGGTGTGGAGCCACACCGACCGCCGGCGGTATCCGCAGCCCGGCTCCTATGGGGCCCACTTCGTGAGCTATCCCGTGGCGATGGCGGAAGGGTGGCGCCGGTTCTGGGCGGACCACGAGTTCCGCATCACCTCGAAGGGCGCGGACCACCCGTTCCATATCCACATCAACCCGATGTGGGTGCTGCGTGTGGACGTGCCCGACGAGAATGGTGAGCTGCACAACGTCCTGCCCGAGCCCCGTTGGATGGACACGGTGCCGATCCCCCGCAACGGCGGCCGGGTGGTCTTCCGCACCCGCTTCGACGACTTCGTGGGCACGTGGGTGCACCACTGCCACATCCTACTCCACGAGGACCTGGGGATGATGCAGGCCGTGGAGTGCTCGGACAGCCCGGAGGAAGCGAACTATCGGCCCCGGGAGCGGGTCGCGTCCCACGCGATGGACGCAAGCGACGTCGACGCCATCTACCCGAAGCCCAGCCGTGCGCTCATGTACCGACAGAATCTCTCGTTCGTGGATCCGAACGAGATCGGCGGCCAGGCCTATCCGGGCTTCCAGCTGGAGATCCCCGAGCTGGAGGACTGAGGGGGGCGCAGACCTCAACTCTCCCGGAGGGCCTCCGTGGGCTGGATGCGGAGCCCCCTGAGCGTCGGTGACGCACATGCCGCGACGCCGACCACCGCGGCCACCGCCATCGTCACCGTGATCGTGAGGGGGATGTCGACCTCCATGACCATGGAGTCACCGGTGAGCTCCACGAGCAGCATCCACGCCCAGCCCGCCCCCAGCGTCACGCCGACGGCGAGCTGAAGCGCGGCGCGCCGCCCGATCGTCGACACGATGCGCCACGCCTGAGCGCCGAGCGCGGTGCGGATCCCGATCTCGCGCGTGCGTTGGGCGACCGTGAACGACATCAGCGCGTACAGCCCCGTGAGCGGGAGCAGGAACGCGATCGCCGACAGGCCGAGCTGGAGCAGGAAGAGGAGGCGGTAGAGGCTCGACTCCCGCTCGATCACGTCGCTTACGGGGGTGGCGTCCTCGATCGTGGCCTGTGGGTCCACCGACGCCGCGATCTGGCGGAGGCGCGCCGGGAACGCGCGCGAATCGCCCCCGACCTCGATCAGGTAGCGGGCCGGACTCGCCTCGCCGGGTCCGAGGGGGAAGTACATCGCCTCGTCCTTAGACGGGTTCAGCGGGTTCGTGCCGAACGGACCCACCACGCCGACGATCTCGTACCAGGCCGGCGCCGCGTCCGGGTCCCCGCCTCCGGCCAGGCGGAAGCGCTGACCGATCGCGTTGCGCCCACCCAGGACGTGCGCGACGAAGCCCGTGTTGACGATCGTCGCCGTCCGGTGGCCATGCGGCCCGGCCTCGAGGTCTGCGCTTGTGAAGTCGCGCCCCTGCAGGACAGGGCGGTGCAGGCCCGAGAAGTAGGCGATGTCCACGGGGCTCCACTGGACCCGGTGCCACTCCGCGTCGTCCGGCTCCGACTCCAACGCGACCCAGCGCGTGAAGGGGTCGGCCCCGGGCACCCGGACTCCCAGCCCGACCCCACGTACGCCGTCGTCTTCGGCCAGCCTGCGCAGAAGCTCCTGTTGGGTGCGTGCCCGGCGGGCGATCTCGGCCGGCGCGTCCTCGCCTTCGAAGTCGCCGCGCACCGCCCCGGCGCGCTGCGCCAGGGTCCCCTGCACGTACCGCTCGGGCTCGAAGCCGAGCCGTCCATCCCGCCCCTGGAAGAGGCTTCGAACCACCGTGCCTCCCATCGCCAGGAAGCCCACGGAGAGCGCGACCTCGCATACGATGAGGAGCGAGGAGCCGAGCCCGAAGCGCATCGTCGACCGGCCGGACGCCGTGCGCTGCAGGTTGGCCTGGACGCCGCCGCCCGTGGCCCGGAGCGCGGGAAGGACGCCGGCGAGCGCTGCCGAAGCCGCCGCGAGCCCGAGCGCCGTCGCGACGATGCCGGGGTCGAGGGTCAGGTCCAGCCAGTAGGGGAGATCCCCGAGCTGCTGGGCCCGCTCCGTGAGCCAGCGCGCGAAGACCTCGGCCACAAGGAGGCCGGAGCCCGTGGCGAGCAGGGCCATGACGAGCGCCTCGACGAAGAGCTGCACCAGGATGCGGCGACGGCTCGCGCCCAGCGCGGTGCGGATGGACAGCTCGCCCATGCGGTTCGCGGTTCGGGCGAGCATGAGTGTGCCGACGTTGCCGCACACGACGAGGAGCAGGAGGGAGATGAGCGCGTGGACGAAGAGGAGCCCGGGGTCGGTCGGCGAGAAGTCGCTCTCACCCATGAGGAGGACCGTCATCCCGACGATCTCGGGGACGAGCTGCTCGAAGCGCGTCGGGTCGTCTGCGGCACGACGCGCGGTGACGACCGCCAGCTCGGCGTCGGCGTCGGCCTCGGAGGCGCCGTCGGCGAGCCGACCGAAGACGAGCAGATCCGACCCCTCGTCCGGCCCCAGGGCGACCGGGTCGGCCCGAAGCGGAAGCCAGAGGGCATCGGCGGCCGGGAAGCGGAACGAGGACGGCATCACGCCGACGATCACGTGCTCGTCGCCTCCGATCCGCACGGTCCTGCCGACGATGTCCGGGTCGCGCGCGAAGCGCGACGCCCACAACCCCTCGCTCAGCAGGACGACGCGAGGCGCGCCGGGCACCTCGTCCGTCACGCTGAAGGCCCGCCCGAGGACCGGTGTCGCGCGCAGGATCTCGAAGGTCGACGCCGTCACCTCGGAGGCGCGCACCGGCGGCGTGCCCGCCTCGCCCGTGAGGACGTTCACGAGGGTCGAGTGCACCGCGCCGATCCCCTGGAACGCGTGCAGGGAGGCCCGCCACGCCTCCAGGTCGTGGACCGTCGATGGCGGGTCGCCGCGCGGATGGAGGCTCCAGTGCCGGATCCCGAGCACTCGCTCGCCCTCCGGGACCGGGAGCGGGCGCAGGGCGACCCGCGTGACGTGGTGCACGCTCAGAGCCGCCGGGATGCCGAGGCCCAGGGCGAGCATCGCCACGGCCGCCAACATCGGCTGCTTGCGCAGCATGCGTGCACCGAGCTTGACGTCGAGGAGGGCACCGTGGGTGACGAGGCCGCGCGCGGCGGCGAACGCCAGACTCCACAGAGAGCCCGCGACGTTGCGCGCGTAGCGTATCCGCGCCTGGCGGGGTGGCACGCCGCGCTCCAGCTCCCGACGGAAGGCCTCGTTCAGCTCCCCGCGCACGAGACGCCCGCTTTGTCCCCTCAGGAGGAGCCTGGCGACGAGAGCCCAGACGCGCGGGGGCCGCAGGGGGCGCGATGCCGGTTCGCGCGTTCCGCTCATCCGCCGGCGAGCTCGTCCAGCCGCGGCAGCAGACCGCCCGCCATCGCCTGGATGGTGTCGTACGACTCCCGGAGCGCGCGCGCGCCGTCCGGACGCAGGCGGTAGAATTTCCGCGGGCGGCCGGTGCGGCCCTCCTGCGGCGACTCGGTGCGCGACGCGACCAGGCCCCGTTCCTCGAGGCGGCCCAGCGCCGTGTAGATGGCGCCCGCCGACACGACCCGGCCCGTGCGCGCTTCGATCGTCTCCCGGATCGCCACGCCGTACGCGCCGTTCCCGAGCTGCAGGACCGAAAAGAGGATCAGCTGCTCGAACTCGCCCAGGTAGCCCAGGATGCCTCCCTGCCGGCGTGACACGACGCCGGCAGGATATACTACGATGTAGTTAAAGGTCAAGGACGAGGACGCGTCCGGCCCCTCACTCCTCGCGGAGGACCTCGGCAGGGTGGACGCCGAGCGCCCGGGCCGTCGGCACCGCGGCGGCGAGGGCGCCGACCGCCAGGAGGCCGAGGGTCACGCCCGCCAGGGTGGGGACGTCCTGCGATCCGACGCCGAAGAGGAACCCGCGCAGGAGCCGGCCCAGGCCGAGGGCCAGGAGCAGGCCGCCCAGGACCCCGGGAGCCAGGAGCGACCCCGCGCGGCGTCCGACCATGCGCGCGACGCCACCCCGGCCGGAGCCCAGCGCCACACGCACCGCGATGTCCCGCCTGCGCTCGCCCACCAGGCTGGCCAGAGCCGCGAAGAGCCCCACCGCGGCGAGGATCACCGCGAGCAGCGCGGCTCCGATCATCACCGCCGACAGGAAGCGGAACGGTGCCAGACGGTAGGCTGCCCAGTCGGTCATCGACCGAATCTCGCGCACCGGCTGCGCGGGATCCACGCGCCGGAGTGCCTCCCGCAGGATGGGCGCTACGCTGGCCGGGTCGAGGCCGCTGCGCACCACGAACGACTTGCTGGTCAGACCGTCCAGCGGATAGAGCGTGTACACTTCGGGCAGGACGGTCCCGCCGGGGCCGTCGTGGAGCACGTCGCCCACCACGCCCACGATGTCGAGCCAGTCGTCGGAGCCCGTCGGGCGGAGACGGCTCCCCAGGGGGCTGGCGCCGGGCCAGTGGAGCCGGGCCGCGGTCTCGTTCACCAGCGCCACGCGCGCGGCCTCCTCGTCGGAGGGTTCGAAGCCCCGCCCCGCCCGCACCGGGATCGCCATGGTCTCGAGGTATCCGGCGCTCGCGCCCCGGAGCGCCAGGGCCGGCTCCCGTCCGGGCTCCGTTACGCCGTCGATCTCCACTCGGGTCACCTGTCGCGAGCCGCTCAGGGGCAGGGAGTTGATCATCGCCGCCGACTCCACGCCTGGCACCGCCCGGAGCTCGGACAGGACGTTCCGGGTGAAGCGGTCGCGATCCCCCGGGACGTCGACGCGATCCCAGGACAGCGCCACCGTCATGGCCATCACGCCCTCCGGGTCGAAGCCCAGGGGAGCGCGGTACCGGTTCAGGAGGCTGCGGGTCATGAGGGCCGCGCCGGACAGGAGGGCGAAGGAGACCACGAGCTGGGCGGCCGCGAGGGCTCCGCGCAGCCGGGACCCGGCACGGTCGCCCACCCGGGCTCCCCCGCGCAGGCGCACGGCGGGATCCACGCGGAGCGCGAGCAACGACACGAGCAGCCCCACGGCCAGCACCGTCGCGGCCATGAGCAGGAGGCCGAACAGGAGCACCGAGGCGTCCACGGTCACGCCGGCGAGGCGGGGGATCTGGCCGGGCTCGAGGGCCTGGATGCCCCGGAGCGCACCGTACGCGCCCGCAGTGCCAAGCGCTCCGCCCAGCACCGCCAGCACGGCCACGTCGCTCAGCACCTGAACCACCACCGAGCCACGGCTGGCGCCCAGGGCCACGCGGGTCGCCAGCTCGCGCGCGCGGGCCAGGATGCCGTTGGCGGCCAGGCCCACCACGTTGGCGCCGGCGATGGCCAGGACCAGCAGCATGGTGCCCATGAGCACCCACAGACCGGTGCGCAGCGGAGCCACGATGACATCGGTCCACCCGAACACTTGGGCACGCCAGTGCTCGTTGGCTTCGGGCCAGGCCGCGCGGAGTCCCGCATGCACGCGCTCGATCTCGGCGCGGGCGCTCGCCAGGTCCGTCCCTTCGGCAAGGCGACCGACCACGACGTAGGAGCGGTTGTCCCTCCCCTCGTCCATGTCCACGGGAAACGGGCGCCACAGGGCCATGTCCACGCCGGGGCCGACCCACTCGGACGGGGCGGAGAAGCCGGCCGGCATGACACCCACCACCGTGTGCGGCCCCCCGTCGATCTCCACCGTGCGCCCCAGGATGCCGGGGTCGCCGCCGTATCCCGCGACCCAGAGATCGTGGCTCAGGACCACGACGGGATCGCCCGCCACCGTCGCCTCGGCGGGCGTGAACCCACGCCCGAGCTCGGGCCGTACGCCGAAGACGTCGAAGAACTCCGACGACACGCGGGCTCCGTACCCGTACACCGGCTCGGCATCGGTTCCGATGGACAGGCTGCGCCCGCGGAAGACGGCCAGGGCGTCGAAGCCGCGGGTCCGGTCGCGGAAGTCGCGGTAGTTGGGGAGCGAGGACCACCCCACGGAGATGTCGATCTCGGGGTTGTCCTCGGAGACGGACACGATGCGGTCGGCGTCCGGATAGGGGAGCGGAGAGAGCAGGACGCCGTTCACCAGCGTGAACCCCAGGATTGCGGGGCCGAGGCCCAGCGCCATGGTGGCCACCATGGCGGCCGCGTGTCCCGGCTTGCGGACCATGCGACGGATGCTGGACCGGAGCGTATGCGCCGGTCCTCCGGTGCTCCACGCGGGTCCCGCTCCCCACGCGCCCGAGGAAGGTCGGGCATAACGGGCGGCGCTGACCATCACCTGGCGTGCCAGCCAGAGGTCGGCCCTGGCCCGCCCGTCCCGGGCCGCGCGCTCCGCGTGGAGCTCCTCCAGGTCGCCCGTGAGGCCGTCGCGCACCGACGCCGGGAGCCACGCGCGCAGCCAGCGCAGGAGTCGACGGGCCATCATGACCCACCCAGCCGGCTCTCGAGCCCGTCCCAGATGGACAGCAGGGCGCTCCGGTGCTCGGCCAGCGCACGGACGCCCTCCTCGGTCACGCGCGCGAGCCGCTTGGGGCGGCCGCCCCGCCCGGGCGTGGGGGGCCCCTCGCTCAGGGTGACCAGGCCCTTCTTCTCCAGGCGATCCAGGGTGATGTAGAGGGAGCCCGCCTGGACGGTCCGGCCCGTCCGCTCCTCGATCTCGCGAACCAGCGCCGCCCCGTAGGGCTCGTCGATCCGGAGGGCCGCGGCGAGGACCAGATGCTCGAACTCGCCCAGGAACCCACGCTCTCCCATGCCCGCCTCCACGAAGCTGGTCGACCCACTTCAGCATCCCATGAGACGCAACATAGAATTGTTTGGTTGGAACGGGGCGCGGCGAGTCCCGTCCTGCCATGGAGTGGCCCCGCGACGAGCGGTGGCTTCATCCATGGATCGCGATCCACGGGACGGCGAGACGTCCCGAAGCCCGCCATCGGGGCGGGGAGCTCCGGTGTGGGTCAAGCCGCGGGCGGGCGGCCTCGAGGTGACGTTCGGCCGGGGCTTCACCATGGCGGACGTCGCCAGGATCAAGTCGATTCCGGGCCGGCGCTGGCATCAGGATCGCCATTCCTGGGTCCTCCCGGATGACGAGAGCACGCTGCGACGGCTCGAGGCACGATTCGGCGCACGGCTCGTCCGGCGGACCCCGGATCCGCCCGCGTCGGATGCTGCCGGCCAGGCGCTCCTTCCGCGCGTGCGCGAAGCGCTCGTCCTGAACGGATACAGCGCACGCACCCGCAAGACCTACCTGGGCCACCTGCGGCGCTTCCTGGACTGGTGCGCGTCGATGGGGCTCCGGGACGGTGAGGCGATCGGGGATCCGGCGCGGAGCGCGGAGGCGTATCTGTTGCACCTCGTGGAGCGCCGCCACGCGTCGAGGAGTTACCACATCCAGGCCGTGAGCGCGCTCCGATTCCTGTGGGAGCACGTCTTCGGCCAGCCCCTCCTGGCCACGCGCATCCCCAGACCGAGGCCGGAGAAGAACCTCCCCGCCGTGTTGAGCCCAGACGAGATGAAGCGCATGCTCGAGCAGGTACACCACCCGAAGCACCGGGCGCTGGTCATGCTCGCGTACTCCGCCGGGCTCCGGGTCGGTGAGCTCGTGCGGCTACGGCCCGCGGACCTGGACGTGGAGCGCGGGCTCCTGCACGTGCGGCGCGGCAAGGGTGGGAGGGACCGCTACACCGTCCTGTCGCGCCGCGCGCTGGAGGCGGTCGCGGTCTACCAGGCGGCCTTCCCGAGCGAGTCCTGGCTCTTCCCGGGCCCCAACCCCGCACGACACTACACCGCGCGCTCCGTGCAGAAGATCGTGCGGCGGGCGGCGGAGCAGGCCGGGATCCGGAAGCGCGTCTCGGTCCATACCCTGCGGCACAGCTTCGCGACGCATCTCCTCGAGGGCGGCACCGACCTCCGATACATCCAGGAGCTCCTCGGTCATCAGAGCAGCCGGACCACCCAGATCTACACCCACGTCGCGCAGGCGCGGCTGGCCAAGATCACCAGCCCGCTCGACGAGCTTTAGGACCGACTCGCCCACGGCGCGACTCCCCGGGCGGCGAACGGTCCCCCCGGGCGCTCGACAGCGTTGCGCCACGACGCGGACGCGCCGCAGCTGGACGCGCCGCAGCTTGGGACGCGGACAGCGGACCACCCCAAATCGGCGACCTATTCACAGCGACACACCCGTCGCCTTTCCGCGTGGGGTAAGTCAGTGACAATACCTGGGGTGACCGCCCATAAACGAGTTATCGGGAATGCGCGACACGACCCGAGGCGGCTCGCAACGACCGAGAGGGGATGGAGGAGGTTTGGCGAATGGCGGGTGTCGTAGGAAGCTGGCGGATCACTTGGACGGATTCGTGGGGAGAGGATGATCTCGACCTCGTCGGCAGAGCCGCGATCGTGTTTGACCGGCGAAACGCTGGTTCGATTCAAGTGGGTGCCCTCCACGCAGAGGTAGACTACCGCCCGGATAGAAGTGGGGGCCTGCCGCGAGCGGACTTCACGTGGTCCGGTTACGATGACATGGATCCCGTAAGCGGAAGAGGGTGGGTGGAAGTCGACGGTGACTCCCTCCGGGGAAAGCTATTCATGCACCTGCGCGACGACGTCGAGTTTAGTGCGGTTCGTGACCAAACCGAGAAGTAGAGGCCGAAGGAAACACACTGACATCGACGACCTGTTCACCGATCCGAACGCGGGAGCGCACGAAGTCGACGAGTCGCGAGTGGGCCCGCCGCTTGCGCGCG
>QJYK01000244.1 GCA_003248075.1 Gemmatimonadota bacterium
GCGCCCCGCCTGGCGGCCGCTCAGGAGGACGTCCGTACGGAGTCCGAGGGCATCATCACCATTTCCCGCGGCCAGACGGCACTCGTCACGCGGCCGGACTCGATCACCAAGATCCATATCGCCAACATCGAGATCGCCGACGTGGACCTGTTCCCGCCGAACCAGCTGGCGGTTCGCGGTACTGGCGTGGGCACCACATCGCTGATCGTGTGGGGGCTTTTCGGTCCCCCGCGAATCCTGACCGTCGAGGTGACGGCGGACATCGCATCGCTCCAGCGACAGCTCGATGATCTATTCCCCGGGGCCGGGCTCCAGGTGAGCAGCACCGGGAGCACGGTTATCCTGTCCGGGCAGGTCCGCGATCCCCAGGTCGTCCGCAAGGCCCTGGAGCTGGGAACCCATCTCGGGGTTCCGGTCGTGAACAACATCCAGGCGCCACCGCTCGAGCAGGTGCTGCTCCACGTGGAGTTCGCGGAAGTGAGCCGCTCAGTGAGCAAGGAGCTGGGCGGCGACATGGTGAGCGTCATCAACCCGGCGACGCTCGACCACGCCTTCGACGCCCAGCCTCCTCACGTGAACCCGGACCGTTTCCCCAACACCGACCCAACCACCCAGGCTATCGACATCGCGACCGAGGGCTTCATCGCCCTGACCGTGCAGGACAGCCGGTCCCAGCTCGACGCGATCATCCGTGCGCTCAAGAACCAGGGTGAGTTCAAGAGCCTGGCCCAGCCGAACCTGGTCACCCGCGAGGGGCAGGAGGCTTCCTTCCTGGCGGGCGGCGAGTTCCCGTTCCCCTCCATCCAGGGTGGTCAGAGCAGCAGCGCCGTGACCGTCGTCTGGAAGGAGTACGGCATCCGCCTGAACTTCACGCCCACGATCACGAACAGCGGTAACATCCAGCTCAAGGTGGCGCCTGAGGTTTCGTCGCTCGACTTCGCCAACGGCCTGACGTTCCAGGGGTTCAACATCCCGAGCATCCTGTCCAGGCGGGTCGACACAGACGTCGAGCTCAAGCCCGGACAGACGCTGGCGATCGGCGGGCTGATGGACAACTCGATGCTCGACGAGATGGACAAGATCCCGCTGCTGGGGGACCTCCCGATCATCGGGTTCTTCTTCAAGTCGAAGGGTGCGCGGCAGAACCGCACCGAGCTGCTCGTGCTGGTGACGCCGTACGTTCTGGATCCGGACAACCTCCCGGCCCCGCCCCTGCCGACCGGGCAGCCGCTGGACTGGCGCTGGGACGGCCACATCGGGAAGTGGCTGCAGGAGCGCGCCGATACGGCCGCCGTTGGAATACAGCGCCGCTGAGCCGGGCAGGTCGGCGGCGAGACAAGGAGAAGTGACCATGAGGACGTGCTGGCAGCTCGGGATGGACAGGCGTGGCGGAGCCCTCGCCCTGGTGGCAGTGACGATGGTCGTCCTGCTGGGCGTGGCGGCCCTCGCGGTCGACCTGGCGAGCGGCTTCGCAGCCCGGGCGGAAGCCCAGCGCGTCGCGGACGCTTCTGCCCTCGCCGGGGGGAGCGCATTCCTCGAGATCATCGACACCGTGCAGGCGGAGCCTGTCGCTCGGGACCGCGCCTACGAGTACGCGCTGAAAAACACGGTCCGCCACGAGCCCATCGACTCGAGCATGGTCCAGGTCCAGATCCTACGCGGTGAGCGGAAGGTCCGGGTCTGGATCACGAAGACCGGACTACCCACCTGGTTCGCCAAGATCCTGGGCTTCAACCAGCTCGACGTCAGCGCGATGGCGGCGGCTCAGGCGTCCCAGGCGGGCGCCGCGAAATGCCTCAAGCCGTTCGCCATCCCGGACCTGTGGGACGAGAGGGAGATGCCCGCGGGGCAGGACGCGAACGACGACGACGTCTGGGAGGCCGACGAGGACTGGGCGTTCCAGCCGAACAGCGGCGATCGATATCAGCGCTTCCATCCCGACTCGGCCGCCTGGGCAACCGGGTACGGTAGTCCCTTGCGGAACGGCCGGGGACCGAACCCCAAGACCAACGACCACGGTCGCCAGATCCAGATCAAGGTCAGCGATCCGCAGTCGGAGTACGCCTTGAGCCCCGGGCTGTTCTTTCCCTGGCGGCTTCCTCCCGATCCGAGCATGGGTGAGTGCGACCAGGGCGGCGGCGGCAAGAACGACTCGGGTGGCGCCACGTATCGGCGCAACATCTGCGAGTGCAACACGAATCCGATCTCACTCGGGGTCCCGTACGACCTGGAGCCCGGAGACATGATCGGCCCCACGGCCCAGGGCATCGGCGAGCTCATCAACGAGGACCCCGACGCGTACTGGGACGACCAGGTGGATCGGATCATGCCCTCCTCGCTGTACCCGGACCCCATGGACAGCCCTCGCGTGATCAAGATCGCGCTCTTCGACATCAGCGAGATCACGGGTCCGGGCATGCAAAGCATCACGTTCAACAACTTCGCGCTGCTCTTCCTCGAGAGTCAGACCAATCCCAGGGCTCCGGTCCTGGGGCGGTTCCTGTACTTTGCGGACGGCTCCGATGAGGGCCCGGTGGCAGGCTCGCTTGTCTACTATCTACGTCTCGTTGAATAGAGGACGATTGTCGTGATCGACTGTGTCCTGATTTCGGCTGACGAGGAGTTCAGGCGCCTCGTCCTGGAGCTCGTTCGACACCAGGATTCCCACGCGCACCTGGCGCTCGACATCAACAAACCCGCGCACGAGGTGCCTCGAGAGGCCCTCGGTCGCGTGTTGGGGACCCACGCCAGGGTCGTGTTCATCGACCTCGCGGACTCCACCACGGGCGTTCGCGTCGTCCGGGCGCTCAATCAGGAGGCCCCGGAGGTCGCGGTGATCGTGACCGGGCCGGAGCTGACCGCCGACGCGCTGCTCCAGATCATGCGCTCGGGGGCGTCGGAGTACCTGCCCCGCCCGCTTTCCCGCGACGACGCCGTGGAGGCCTTTGCGCGCGTCCGACGACGGATCACGCCGGTCGCCCGTGACGGCACTCCCGTCAAGGAGGGGCGGCTCACCACCGTGTTCAGCGCCAAGGGGGGCACGGGCGTGACCGTGCTCTCCACCAACCTGGCGGTGGCGATCCGTCAGATCACGGACGAGACCACGCTCCTGCTCGATCTCGCGCCGTCGCTGGGCACGGCCGCCCTCGCCCTCGGGCTGGCGCCGCGGTACTCCTACCTGGACGTCGTGCAGAACTTCCACCGGATCGACGAGGAGCTGCTCCGGTCGTTCCTGGAGATTCACGAGTGCGGTCTCGCGGTGTTGGCGTCGCCGCCGGTCGCGGAGGATCCGTCCGGGATCACCACCGATCAGGCGCTCGGCCTGATCCGGCTGTGCCGGAGGCACTTCGCCCACGTCGTTGTGGACGGCGGCGCCGGGATCATGGATTCGGTGGGGGCGGCGCTCATGGAGTCGGACCACAAGATCGCGGTCACGACCCCGGAGCTCCCGACCCTGCGCAACCTCAAGCGCGCCATCGAGGTGCTCTATGCGCCCTCCACCAACGGCCACGAGCCGTTGCGGGTGGTGCTCAACCGCTTCGACGAAGACTCCGGCGTATCGGCGCGGG
>QJYK01000343.1 GCA_003248075.1 Gemmatimonadota bacterium
AGCGCTCGGGCCCGAGGGCCTCCGCGATCCCGGTGGAGCCGCGGATATCCACGAACATGAACTCGGCGTTCAGCTCGCGCGGTCGTCGATACCGACCCAGGAGGAGTCGACCGAAGTTGCGCGTTCCCACAAGGAGCACGATCTGGGCGACGAACACTGCGACGAACACGAAGCCGGTCGAGAACACCACATCACGAACGAACGTGGGACCCTCGACGATCTGCAGGAGGCAAGCCGGGTAGGCACATTCCCCGAGGGTCGCCGGCTCGACGGATAGCACGAGCGAAAGCGCGAGCACGACGGCGATCGCGTAGGTGAGCGTCCTCGCAGCCAGGGCGAGGGCGAACGATCGGCTCTGGAACCAACGGTTCAGAGCGGGCCGTTGCTCGACCAGGCCCGCGGCAGCGCCCAGCAGGATTCCGATCACGCCCGCTTCGACGTATTCGACGAGCGTATGCGGGAAGAACAAGGTGTTGTACAGGAGCCCGAACAGGAGGCCCGTCGCGAGGAACGGCACAAGCCCCTCCAAGGAGACCCTGGCCTTCCGACGCATCCTCGACCGCGATGACCGCATAATATGCGCTGCACTCTCGGCCCGGGACCCGGGCCCATCAGCTCATCGGCGAAGCGCTGAGCGCACGCCGGGGCCCCTCCAGCGTGACGGGGTCCGTTCTCGGCAAGATGCGTCGCGGCAAAGGCCCTCGCCAGCGAGTACCACGGCGACCCTCGGAGCTCGGAGATCCCCCGAAACCCCGCCTGCGCGCGGGGCGTAGGGACCCACGCCCACGGCTTCCTTCGCTTCAGGAGCTCGATTGCCCGTGCGTACCCACGGTCTGGGAACGTCCCTCGTCCTCGCCCTCCTTCTCGCACCCTCCAGCACCCGGGCCCAGGAGCCGGGGATCAAGCTCGCCATCGGGGACTTCGGTCTCGGCATCGGAGACGTCGCCCGCCTGGACGGACTCCGCCTGAACTACCGCGATCGCCAACTGCGGCGCGTGCGGGGCGTCAACGCCACGCTCTGGACCCCCTATGAGAACCCCCGCGGTCGGGTGGACGGCGTGGCTCTGGGGGTTCCCCTCACCGGTGCCCGGGACATCACCGGTTTGGCGCTGGGGCTCGGCATCCAGGCCGACGGATCCTTGACCGGCGTCGGTCTCGCCCCCATCGGCCTGGGCGCCGGTCGACGCATTCGGGGCATCGCGATCGCCGGCGTGGGCATGGGGACCGGCGGGGACATGGAGGGCCTCATGCTGGGGGGCGTGGGTATGGGCGCGGGCGGCGACGTCCGCGGTGTCGCCATCGGCGGGATCGGGGGCGGCGCGAGTGGAAGCCTGCAGGGCATCGGACTCGGCGGCGTGGGTTTCGGCGTGGGCGGCGACCTCACGGGCTTCGCCGCGGGCGGGGTCGGCCTGGGCGTCAACGGAACCCTCAGGGGCATCACGGTTGCGGGGGTGGGGATGGGCGTGGGCGGTGATCTCGAGGGCATCATGATCGCCGGTGTGGGCGCTGGCGTGGGCGGTGAGCTGAAGGGCTTGGCAGTGGCGGGGGTGGGCGTGGGCGCGTCCCGCATCAGCGGCGTCGTCGTCTCGGGCGTCGGCGCCGGCGGGGAGGAGGTGCGGGGCTTTATCGTGGCGCCGGCATACTTCAAGATCGTCGATGGCGGCACCCTACGGGGCGTGTCGGTGAGCGCGTTCAACGACCTCCGGCAAGGAACCCAGAGGGGCCTCACCATCGGCCTGCTGAACATCGCCGACGAGCTGCACGGCCTTCAGCTGGGCCTCCTCAACATCGCGCGCAACAAGAGGTCCTTCTCGGTCCTGCCCCTGGTAAACTACCACCGGTAGGCGGGTCGTCCCGGCGCCCGGAGGCCCGGGTCCACGCGAAGCCCTTTTCCCCGATGAATCCTTTTCGGCCGGCGCTCCGTAGTACTATGTAGAAAACTGCAGACGACGCCCCAGGCACATCGATTTCCCCCACCCGTAGCCATCGGAAGACATGTCGCTTCGCATGACACAGATCACCGCCCTGGTGCTGCGGGCCGTCGCGGCGGGCCACAGGTACGGGTTCGACGTCATGGAGACGTGCGCGCTCCCGAGTGGCACGGCCTATCCGGCGCTGCGCCGCCTGGAGAAGGCCGGGCTCCTCCGCTCCAGCTGGGAGGACGAGGACGAAGCCCGCGCGAGTGGGCGTCCCCGGCGTCGGAGCTACCAGCTCACGGCCCGGGGTCGGGCCGCGCTCCCCGAGGCGGAGCAAAAGCTGGAAGAGGTGCGCCGGCTCCTGGGCGCGATGGATCACGGGCCTGGGCTGGAGACCGAGCGGTGATCACGCGGCTGTGGGTGTGGACGGTATCCGCGCTGGTCCCCCGTGAGGACCGCGGCGCCTGGCGTGAGGAGTGGCTGGGCGAGCTCCGTGCCACGGGTGGAGACATGAGACAGGCGTGGGGCGCGCTGCCCGACGCATGGTGCCTTCGAACGGACGGGTGGACGATGGACGGGATGCTGAGAGATGTGCGTATCGCGGTGCGCGGGCTGATCCGCAAGCCGCTCTTCACCGCGGTGGGGGGCATCACGCTCGCCGTCGGGATCGGGGCCAACACGGCGATCTTCAGCGTGGTCGACGCGGTGCTCATCAACCCGCTGCCCTGGCCGAGCTCCGAGCGCGTGGTGAGCTACAACCACGCGGCACCGGGCCTGGGCGTCAACGTGCCCGTGGTGCCCCACTCCGAAGCGCTTTTCCTGCACTACCTCGAGAACGCGAAGTCCCTGGACGCGTTCGCGGTGTTCGATCAGCGAAAGATGAACTTGATCATCGACGGCGAGCCCCAGCGCCTCGACGCGAACCGGGTGACCCAGCAGTACTTCGACGTGATCGGGATTCCTCCGGCGCTCGGGAGGACGTTCGCGGTGGGCGAGGACCGCCCCGGATCCGAGCCGGTCGTGCTGCTCGGCTACGGGCTCTGGGAGCGGGCCTACGGCAAGGACCCCGGTGTGGTCGGCCGACTCCTGGACGTGAACGGCGTGCAGCGGAGGGTCATCGGCGTCATGCCGGAGATCGCGCGGGTCGGTGAGGAGGAGCTGTGGACGCCCCTCGTCATCGATCCGGCGCAGGCCAACGAGGGATCACTCGGCCTGATCGGCGCCGCGCGGCTCGCGGAAGGCGTTACCGTGGCTGGAGCCAACACCGAGATGCACGAGCTCCTGCTACGGTTCGCGCAAGCCCACCCCGACGACTTCGGTCCGGAGATCCTCGAACAGGCACAGCTCGACGCCGACGTGAAGCCGCTCAAGGACCTCTTCGTGGAGGACACACGTCAGATCCTTCTCGTTCTGCTGGGCACGGTGGGATTCGTGCTGCTCATCGCGTGCGCCAACGTGGCCAACCTCTTCCTGGTTCGGGCCGAGGGACGGCAGCGCGAGCAGGCCGTCCGCACCGCGATGGGCGCAAGCCGGGGAGACGTCGTCCGTCAGTACCTGACCGAGTCCCTCGCCCTCGCGACCTTCGGAGGGCTGGTCGGGCTCGGGCTCGCGCACTTCGGCGTCCGGGGCCTGCTCACCATGGCGCCAGCGGAGCTCCCGAGCGTGCTCGACATCGGAATCGACGGGAGCGTCCTGGCCTTCACGGCGGCGATCTCCCTCGGCGCCGGGATCCTGTTCGGCATGTTCCCCGTCCTGGGGTATGCCCGCAAAGACCTCGTCGCCTCCCTCCGGGACGGGGGCCGCTCGGCGACCGCCGGGCGTGAGCGCCACCGCGTGCGCTCGGGGCTGGTCGTGGCTCAGGTCGCGCTGGCGCTGGTCCTCCTCGTCGGATCGGGTCTCACGGCGCGCAGCTTCCTCGCGCTCCGGAACGTGGACCTGGGATTCCAGCCCGAGCAGCGCATGACTTTCGCCATCGGACTCTCCGACGTCGCGTACCCCGACGTGGAAAGCGTCGAGGCGTTCTATCGGAGGCTCACCGAACGGATCGCTGCCGACCCCAGGGTGGTCGCGGCCGCCGTCATCGACGGTCTTCCGCTCACGGAGGCGAAGAGCGCGGGGCCGATGGAGCCCGAGGACGAGCCGTTCGAGGAGGGTCAGCTGGGGCCGATCGTCGAGCAACGCCGCGTGACGCCCGGCTACTTCGCGGCGATGGGCATCGACATCGTGGACGGGCGGGCGCCCGAATGGTCCGATCGGGTGGATCAGGGCGCCGGCGTGGTGATCGGCAAGAAGCTCGCCGACGCCTTCTGGCCCGGCGCCAGCGCGGTCGGACGCCGGATCCGCTCGCAAGGCGACGACTTCGCGTGGGAGGTGGTCGGCGTGGCCGGGGACGTCCGTTTCGACGATGTCAGCCAGGAGCCTCTGGCGATCATCTACTACCCCGTCTTCGACGCAGGACCCGGATCTTACGCGGCGGCACGCAACGTGGACGTGGTGGTGCAGACGGCCGGGGACCCGCTCGCGGCCATCGATGGCGCCCGTGCGGCGCTGCGCGAGCTCGACCCGCGCATGCCCATGGTCAATCCTCGAACCGTGCAAGACGTCGTGGAGAGATCGTTGGCGTCGACCTCGTTCACTGTGCTTCTCTTGGGGATCGCGGGCGGAATCGCGCTTCTCCTGGGGACCGTGGGCATCTACGGTGTGATCTCGTATACCGTCAGTCGTCGCACCGCCGAGATCGGCGTACGGATGGCCCTGGGCGCGCCGGCGGCCAAGGTGCTCGGTTCGATCGTGGGCCAGGGACTCCGGCTCACGGTTCTCGGCGTGGGGATCGGTCTCGCCGGCGCCTGGGGCCTGAGCCGCGTGTTGGCGTCGCTCCTCTACGGCGTCACCGCAACCGACCCGACCACGTTCACCGCGATGGCCTCGGTGCTCATCGGGGTCGCCACGCTTGCCACCTGGCTGCCGGCCCGGCGCGCGAGTCGCGTCGATCCCGTGGAGGCGCTCAGGGCGGAATGACGCGGGGGGGCGTCGCGGCCGGCTGCTCGCGACGCCCCGTCGACCTCAGGCCCCAGGCAGGCTCTCGACCAGGTCGATCATACGCCCCAGCTCGTCTGCGTTGGGGAGCCGTCCGATTCCGCCCCCGATGTTGTCGGTCATGTGGGCGGGATTGCGGGTGCCGGGTGTCGCCACGGTGACCGCCGGATTGGCGAGCACGAACTTGAGCATGAACTGCGCCCATGTGTGCGCTCCGAAGTCGCCGGCCCAATCGGGCACGGGGCGGTCGCCGATCCGTTGCCACATGCGGTTCCGCCCGAAGGGCAGATAGATGAGCGTCGCGATGCCGCGCTCCCGCGCGAGGGGGAAGACGACCTCCTCGGCCACCCGGTTGTCGACGGCGTAGTCGATGCCGATGAAGTCGAGGGGCTCGGTGCGCATGACCTCAGCGAGGGCCTCGTACTGGCGCTCGCTGGTGGTCGTGATCCCCATGTAGCGGATCCGACCCTCGGCCTTGTACTGACGGAGGACGCGGAGCTGGGTGGGCGGGTCGCCCATGTTGTGGACCTGGATCAGGTCGATCAACGGGACGCGTAGGCGTTCGAACGACCTCTCGATCTGGGCCCTCACCGCCTCGGGATCGGCCTCGCGGGGTCCTCCCCGGAATCCGCCCGCCACGTTGACCTTGGTCGCCCAGAAGATCCGATCGGCGATCCCGAGCTCCTGCGCCACCCGGCCGGCCACTTCCTCGGAGGCCCCGTAGCCGGCCGCGGTGTCGAAGACGGTCGCGCCGCCATCCAGGAGCGCCTGCAGCACCTCGCCGACCGTGTCGAACTCCTCCTCGCCCGCGGCCTCGGAGAACGTGTTGGCGCCGCCGAGGCCGATGATCGGGAGGCGCTCGCCGGTGGACGGGATCGGACGGGTGAGGAGACCCTGGCTCAGGGCCGCTCCCATGCCCTGGCCCTGCCCGACCCCGGAGGTGCAGCGACTGAGAGCGACGGCGGCGCCGGCGCCCGCAGTGACCCGAAGCCATTCACGTCTCGAGATCATCTCTCGTCCCTCCGGAATCGTTGCGGCGCGCCGTCCGCTTCGCGGCTGGCTCATTATCCGGCGCACCGCGAACGGGGCGCAAGCGTACCCGGGCGCGTCCCCGAAGCGGAGCGCGGGTCGACGCGGTACCTTGCTCCTCGCTCGAGGGCCGGCCCCGGATCGAGGATCCACGCGGGAGACGCCATGTGCGCGGGCGGGCCGGCCTGACTGGTCAGGAACAGAGGGAGGCTCAAGTCGTGTTCGGATCCGATGTCTATGCAAGCCGCCGTGCCCGGCTCACGTCGCGCTTCGACGGGGGTCTCTTGCTCTTCCCGGGTAACGTGGAGAGCCCGATGAACTACGCGGACAACTGCTTCCGCTTCCGCCAGGACAGCACCTTCCTCTACTACTTCGGCCTGGACCAACCGGACCTGGCCGCAGTCATCGACGTCGACGACGGCACCGCCACGGTGTTCGGGGACGAGCTCACCATCGACCACATCGTGTGGATGGGTGACCTACCCACCATCGCCGAGCGGGCGCAGCGGGTCGGCGTGTCGGACACTCGACCACTCGCCGCGCTGGGTGACGTGGTCGGCGCCGCGCTCGCCGCCGGCCGTCGCGTCCGATTCCTCCCTCCGTACCGGGCCGACACCGTGCTCCGCATCGCGGGGCTGCTCGGCCTGCCGACGGACGAGGTCGCCGGGCGGGCCTCGATCGACCTCATCCGGGCCGTCGTGGACCAGCGGAGCATCAAAGCCCCGGAGGAGATCGAGGAGCTCGACAAGGCGGCGACCACGTCCGTGGCCATGCACGAGGCCGCCATCAGGATGGTGAAGCCGGGCATGCGCGAGGCCGAGGTGGCGGCCGAGGTGGAGCGGATCGCCGTGGCGGCGGGGGGCCGGCTGAGCTTCCCAGTCATCGCCACGATCCACGGCGAGACCCTGCACAACCACGTGCACACGAACGCGGCCTCGGACGGGGACCTCTTCCTGCTGGACTGCGGAGCCGAGACCGCGCTCGGCTACGCGGGGGACCTGTCGTCCACGTTCCCGGTGAGCCGACGGTTCACCGACCGGCAGCGCGTCATCTACGAGCTCCAGCTCGCTGCCCAGAACACCGCCGTCCAGATGCTTGCCCCTGGCGTGCCCTTCCGTGACGTCCATTTCGCGGCCTCTCGCGTGATCTTCGAGGGCCTCAGGGACCTGGGGATCTTCAAGGGGAACGCCGACGAGGCGCTCGAGGCCGGCGCGCACGCCATGGTCCTCCCCTGCGGCACCGGCCACATGATGGGCCTCGACGTGCACGACATGGAGAACCTGGGCGAGGTCTGGGTGGGGTACGACGGGCAGCCGAAGAGCACCCAGTTCGGCCTCAAGTCGCTTCGCCTTGCCCGACCGCTGGAGCCCGGATTCGTCGTCACGGTCGAGCCCGGCATCTACTTCATCCCTCAGCTCATGGACCTCTGGCGCAGCCAGGGTACCTGCGCCCAGTTCATCGACTTCGACGAGCTGGACGAGTGGCGCGACTTCGGTGGCGTGCGGAACGAAGAGGATTACCTGGTCACCACCGACGGCGCCCGCAGGCTGGGCCCGCACAAGCCCCAGACCGTGGATGAGATCGAGAGGCTCCGGGGAGCGTAAGCGGGTCGCTCTCGCGGTCCACGAGAACGGTGCGCCTCCTGCCCGCCTTGCAGCCCACCGCGCTCGGTCGGCATGTTGCTCCCACAGGTCAGATCCAGAGTCCCTGGGCAACCTCAACTCGCCTGGTGACGGTGCGATGTCCGATCCCTACGCGCACGTCAAAGCGCACTTCGAGAAGGTGGCCGACGTGACCGTCAACTCCGGGCGCGGAGCACAGGGTCTGAAGGTCGGCAAGAAGATGATCGCCATGTTCAGTAGAGGCGACCTGCTTCTCAAGCTCCCGCCGGCGCGGGTCGACGAACTGGTTGCGACGGGACGGGGCCAGCCCTACGACCCTGGCAACGGAAGGGTCCTGGGGAACTACGTACTGATTCCGGCTTCGAGGAGTCGCTCCTGGATCGAGCTGTGCGAAGAGGCCGCGGCGGCGGCCGGCTGATTCGGGAAGGTCGGCACCAGACCCCGGTCAGCTCGCAGAAGTTCGGCGTGTCACGGGTCCCAATCCATGACCTGAGGCGAGTATTTGCGAACCAGTTTCCTGGTGGCTGGCCTCGCGCTCTCCGGATGCGGAACGGGCACCGCGCCGTTGAACCGTACGACAGAGTTCCCAGGGGCCATCTGCCTCGACCTGAGCGCCGCAGGGCCGCTGGCGGCTCACCGGTCGCTGATCGAACAGGAGGGATGCGCACACTGGACGTGGTGCAGCCGCTTCTGAACGTGACGGCACTCCACATATCGCTCATCGCCGATCCCACGCGGGTCATCCCGGAGGTCGGGATGGGTGGCTTCAACCCGAGTCCGGATGAAGCGCGCCTCCGCGCAGATCCGTCGTGGCCAGATCTCGAGGGTGTGCTCCGCTCGGAGCTGCTGTTGCAGCTGGCGCACGAGGTTCATCACGCCATGCGGCGGTGGGCCATAGGCTACGGCTCCACCCTGCTCGAAGCTGTGGTGACCGAGGGCCTCGCGGATCACTTTTCCCTCGAGGCATCGGGAGGCACCTCGCCAGCCACCCTGGGCGCGCGCCCTGACACCCGCGGAGCTCGCAGCGTGGATACCGGAAGTGGAGTCGCGTGCTACCGGAAGTTACGATCACGCCGCATGGTTCGTCGGTACCAGCCCCTCCATCCCGCGCTGGACGGGATACGCGGTCGGCTTCGAGCTGGTTCGAGCATACTTGAGTCGGGACTCCACGAGGCGCGCCTCGGCGCTGGTTGGCGAGCCGGCGGCGTCCTTCGTGCCCTACGCTCCCTGAGTCACGGTCACCCGGTCACCAAGTTCCGGTCCGGGGCGCGTTCGGTCCCGAAGAACCGGCGCAGCGTCGCCTGTGAGGCCGGCCGCGTGGAGATGCTCACGCCGAACATCAAGACCGCGCTCACCAGAACGCCGGCCTCCGCCGGGTCGAGGCCGAGGAAGTACGGCGTGCCGTAGCGCGACCAGGCCAGACAAGCGGCCATGCCTCCGAGCATCGACGCGATGGCCCCGGAGCCCGTGGCCCTGCGCCAGTTCAGCCCGACCACCACCGGGACGAACAGGAAGCTCACCATCAGCTTGGCGGCCCAGATGACGATGAAGTTGACGAGGTCGAGCTGGCGGAGGGCGAGCGCCACCGGGATAGCGCTGAAGGTCACGACCGCCAGACGGCCCGCACGCACCTTCGCCCGATCGCTGGCCGTCGGGCGCAACAACTTGCCATAGAGATCGTGTGACACCGCGGACGCGACCGTGAGTAGAATCGCGCCTCCGGTGCGGGTGAACGTCACGACGGCGGCGAGCAGGACGAGAAGGCCGATCCACGGGGGGAGCACGCTCATACCGAGCACGGGCGTCGCCAGGTCGGGGTCGGGGAGCTCCGGCATGACCACGCGCATCGACAACCCGAACAGGAGCACGCCCACGCCGATGCAGCCCTGGAAGAGGAACGAGTAGCCGATCGCGAGGCGCGTGGCCCGCTTGCTCTGGATGGCGTAGATCGCCGAGATCTCGTAGGGAGATGCCGCGAGCCCGAGTCCGATCGCCATCGAGATGGCCAGGAGCTGCCGCCAGCCGAACCAGTTCGCGGTCAGGCGCGGGTCGAGCGCGGCGAGCGCTTCGCCCATGCTGGTGATCGACCCGACGTGGGTCAGCAGATAGGGTACCGCGAGGGCGTAGCTGGCCAGCAACAGGATGGCCTTGAGCATGCCGACGTAGGCATTGGAGTACATCCCACCCAGCACCGTATACGCGGTCGTGATGAACGCGACCAGCAGGACGGCGCGTACGTAGTCGAGGCCACCGACCAGGCCGAAAAGGAGGCCCCCCGCCTGGTATTGGGCCGAGAGCATGACCGCGTATACAATCAGGATGAAGAGCGCCGCGATGCCCCGGGCCCAACGACTCTCGAAGCGGGCGGCAAAGTAGTCGGGAAGCGTGAGCCCGGCGATCCGCCGGATCCTCGGCGCCACGAAGAGGGCAGCCACGACCCATCCCACCCAGACCAGCGGCCACGTCCACGCGTAGCTGATCCCCGAGAAGTAGTGGAAGCCGACCATCCCGATCGTCGCACCCGCGCTGACCTGGTTGGCCATCAACGTGGCACCGCCGACGATCGGCCCCAGGCTGCGGCCGGCCGCCAGGAAGCCCTCCTCCGTGGAGGCGCGCCGGTAGTTGGCCAGCCCGATCCCGCACACCAGGAGCAGGTAGGCCGCCACCACCGCGTAGAATGCGGTCAGGTGCGGCCCCGTCACGCGCCCTCCTCCCGGGAACGGCCGGCCCACCGGAGATAGACCGGCACCCACACGACCATGATCCCAACGAAGAGGAGGAACCGCCACAGAAGTCCACCGTCGTCACCCGGCGGTCCATCGGGGTCGGCGCACTCGCGGGCGAGGGTGGCCTCGGCGCCGCCGACGGACACCTCGAGGAGCGAAGGAACCGCGACGAAGCGCCCCATCCATCCGTCCGGCGCAGCGCGCGTCAGGTGCGGGAAGTGCACCGCGCCCGACGGGTCCCTGAAGCGAACCAAGACCCCTGCCGAGCCCTCCCGGGCGCCGTCGCGCTGCGGGAGCGGCTCCGTCAGGAACACCAACGGCACGGCGGCGCGGCGCGCGGCCAGTGCCACGTCGTAGCGGACGAGCAGCCGCAGTGTATCCGCAGCCCGCCTCGCGGTCGCCCCATCGCGAAGGACCAGCCACGGCCCTTCCCGACCGGCGACGACCGGCACCCGCTCACCGTCACGATCGATCCTCACGTCACCCACCTCCGCGCACGGCCGCATGAGGGCCCGCAACTCGACGGAGGTCGGAGCCGGGGCGACGATCCACCGTTCCTCGACTCGCGCCCGGCCCGACGCATCGATCATCACCTCGACGTCCACCCCGCCGGCGGCGACCTGAGCGCGGGCCTCGCGCCCGGGGCCCCAGCACGCCGCGAAGAGGCAGAGCGGCCCCAGGAGGCCGGCTCCCCGCATCAGTCCTCGTAGCGCGACGCGGTCGCGCCGTCGCCGATCATGAACCCGTAGTCCCCGGGGTGGATGCGTGTGACGAAATTCCGACACAGCACCACGATACTCTCTTCGAAGGGGGCCACCATCGTCTCGAGAACCTCGAAGGAGTACGGGCTGACGATGTCGGCCAGCTCGGTCCCGCCGGGGACCACCTGCCCGGGAGCGAGGGTCGCCTTGGGGACGCAGATCCCCCCGTGCCTGGGGCGCATGACCCTCAGGTCACGCATGAGGCGCTGGCCGGCCCGCCGCTCGACCCCGCCCTCGAGCACACCCACGTAGCGGAGTTGGTTCAGCACCCCACGAACCCCGTTGACGACGTGCACGGGCTGGTCGTGGTAACCGCCACCGATCTCCACGACCGTGCAGCGAACTCCACGTTGTTGAGCGTACGTCGCGGTCGTTCCGGGATACGGGTCCGCGGGCTGGTACAGGAGCTCGGGCAGGAAGGCACGGGACAGGCCCTCGTCGTTGACGACGTAGCAGTAGTCGACCCAGGGGAAGGTCCCCCCGCAGTGGATATCGATCAGCACGTCCAGGTGATCGATGAACTCGTGGGAGATCACGTGCGCCTGCTGCTCGCTCAGCCAACCGTGCGGGGACCCGGGAAAGAGCCGGTTCATGTCGAGCATGTCGACCGGCGTGTTCCGGGACACGCCCTCCAGGGCAAGCGGATTGGCGACCGCGAGCACCCACACGGACCCCGCGAGCTCGGCGGGCTCGAGCGTCGTGACCAGCTCACGGGCAATGAGGAGCCCGTCGAGCTCGTCGCCGTGCACCATGGCCGAGACGCCCACCGTCGGGCCCGGCCGGTCGCCCTCCAGGACGTGGATCGTCAGCCCGAGCTCGAGGCCGCTGGCGAGGGTGGTGATGGGGGCGAGCCTGCGCGATCTGCCGGCCGCGAGGGCGACGACGGTTGCAGAAGAGCGAATCATGGGAGGACCGGTGGGAACGACGTGGGGCGCGGCGCACGATGGCCACGAAGCTACGGCTACAGGCGCCTCTCGCACCAACCGACTGGCGTCACCGGCCCGTTGCCCCGAGAATGCCGGGAACCGCCGCTCCGAGGCGCGTGAGGGAACCCAGCCGCAGCTCCAGTGTTTCCGCACCTTCGACGCAACCGCTTCATCCCCCGCCAGATTCTCCCGAATGCGACGTCTGATAGCCGCCACCACGCTCGCGCTGGCCCCGCTGACGGTCTCGGCGCAGGAGATTCCGCGCGGGGAGTACCTGCTCCACCTTCCCCTGTCGAATCCTACCCTGGTGCCGGGTACGGAGGCATCGCGGGCACTTCATCTCTTCGGGGACCCCGAGGCGCCCGGGTACCGGGACGAGAGTCCCAGAGACGGGATCGACGACCGACGGGGCGAGGTCCTGACCGCGCTCGCCGTCCGCTTCGCACCCTATCTGGTCCAGAACACCTCGGACTTCCCGGTCGACTTCTCGGTGTTCATCGAGAATCGGGACTCCTTTCCCCTCTTCGTGGACACGTGGGACACGTCGGAGGAGATCCCCGTGCTCCTCGAGACGCGGGGCGTCAACTTCTCGACCCTGGGCCGAACCGCGTGCGACGGCAACCGGGTGACGGCTCTCGACGAAAGGCCCGAGCCCACGCGCGACGCCGCGCTGGAAGACTGCAAGATCCAGGCGTTGATGGACCGGTACACGCCGGGCTCGAATCGGACGCGCGCGCTGGATGCATCGCTGGTGCGTGGGCGCCCGAGCCTGTTCGAGGTGCTTTTCTTCGATTTTCCCGGCGACGGTGCGCATAACTGGAAGCAGTCGTACCGCCCGGAGTACGAGCAGACACCCGAGGCTCGCCGGGCCTCCTTCCCCCACGCCTTCGTGCACCCCTTCCTGCAGTCGGTCGAAGGCGGGTACGAGCTGGTCCTGCAGTATTGGTTCTTCTACCCGAGCAACGACAGCGGGATGGACCACGAGGGCGACTGGGAGCACCTCAACGTGATCGTGAGCCCCCGCAGCATGGTGGAGGACGCGCTCTCGGCAGAGACCGTCGAAGCGATCCTCTCCGGACGAATCCGGGCCACGGACGACGCCTCGGATCCGCTGGTCATCAAGCGTGCGGACCACTACTTCCACGACTCGGTGTGGCCGCTCGACTACTCCGATCCGAACGTTTATCTGCCCAGAGACGCCTGGGATGCGGAGATCCGGCGACGACAGCCGGAGCGCTTCGGACAGCGTCAGGTGTGGGAAAGCATCCGCTACCGCGCCTACGCGGACGACGCGGAGACCGTCGTCAACACCCATCCGTTCGGCTACATCGGGGCGGACAACAAGGGGCTGAATCAGGCTCTCGAGGCACCGGGGGGGAGCAACAAGGACCCGCACGGCACCTACCCGTTTCCCGGTCGGTACGCGAACGTCGGGCCGGGCGGCACCACGGACCAGGTCTCCGAGTTCGTCGACGTGAGGGATTACCTGCGCGCCCGGGCCGCCGGGCAGGCTAGCGGCGGCCCGGACTTCCGCGCCGGGAGCGTCCTGGAGCTGGCACGGCCGGAGCGCCTGCGTCTTCTGCCCGACTGGGAGCGGATCATCCCCCTGGTGCGCAGCGACCCCGTCGAGCGTCGCGCGTGGGGGTGGATGGTTCTCCCGATCCACTGGGGCTATCCCGCCACCCAATCCCCCTTCTCGGGCATCCTCAAGAACTTCAACACCGGGAACGTCGCCCCCCCGGGACCCTCGTACAACGCGGGGTGGAACCGCACGGGAGGCTCCTCGGGCTTCGCGATCTACGACCCGCACTCCGTGGCGGACATCTTCCCGCTCCAGGTCCAGGACAACTTCCGCAACGATCTGGGCTTTCTGAACCTCACCGTTCCCGTGCTGCTGAACCTGCCTCCGCTGGATTTCCTGTCACGGATCGTGACCTACCCGTTCCGGCGGATGCTGGGACGGCGCGACCCGGTGTACTACCGGAGCGAAGGGGTGCCATTCCGGTTCGTGGGGCTGTCCTCCGGCATATCGCGCCAGTCCTTCGGGGACGACTTCCAGGCGCTGTCGTTCAACCCCCGCCACCTCGATCCCTTCGTGCAGAGCCTCGTCGGCCACTTCGTGGCGAACGCGGCGAACGACTCGACCCTGCCGACGGGCGGTGCCGACTATCTGGACGCGGCGGTCGGACCGTTCTTCCAGGTACCGTTCTATCTCGGCGGGAAGTTCACCAGCGAGAACACGGTGCGAAACGTCCGCACCACGTACGGCCTGAACATCGAGTTCACCGACATCCCCGACTACACGTACAGCGCGGACATCAACCTGTGGGAGTACGCGGGAAGCCTGCGCTACGCGATCCTGATGGGCCGCTTCCAGCCGTACGTGAAGGGGGGATACGGCTGGACGTGGTACCGCATCGAGAACGTGCAGTCGGACGGCGTCCCGTTCACCCCCGCAGAGTCGGAGTGGTTCGGACCCGACAACGTGCTGCCCAACGTCTGGCACTACGGGCTCGGGGTCGAGCTCATCCCGTGGAAGCGCGTGGGGCAGTTCGGGAAGGGTATCGAGGTGGCGCTGCGCCTGGAGCTGGCCCGCTACTCCCAGACGCTGGGGTTGGATCTGTCGCAGGTGCCGCTGGCCGATCTCCAGACCTTCTTCTCCACCCTTGCCGACGTACCGGGTGGAACACGGGTGGCCAGGACCGACCTCCTGGTCGGATTCGCGCTCACGTTCTGAGCCTGCTCCCGGCCCCGGGAGTCGGCGTCAGGCGCCCGGACGCTTCGGGGTCCAGCGCACGAAGGCCTGCCACAGGTCGTTGTGCTGCTTGACCAGACCCAGGTCGTCCACGTCGAAGTCGCTCCGTCGCCGGTAGTGCTGATAGTCGACGCCGAGACCGAAGCCCGCGAGCTCGAAGGGCAGGACGGCCCGCGTGCGCAGGATCTGCACGAAGTGGTCGGAGCCGAAGCCCTCTCCGCTGGAGCCGTTCAGCGTTTTCAGGTACTGCGCCCGGTACGACGCTTCCAGGACGCGCCGACTGTCCCAGTGCCAGTTGAGTCCCCCGCGGAAGCCCGGCCCTGTGCCGAAGTCGTACTCTCGGAAGCGCTCGCGGATGCCCTCTACGTCGGCGAGGAACGCGAGCTCCGACTTGATCCCTCCGAGGATCATCCAGGTCGCGGACGCGCTCCATCCGATCATGCTTCGATCCGAGAGCCGGGTGCGCCGGTAGTACATGACCCCGGCGCCCTGGCCGCCGTGCTCGAAGGAGCTGTTGTTGCTGTACTCGAAGTTCTGGGTCACGACGATCTTCGAGACGGTCTTCTCGTTCTCCGTCAGCGTCGTGTGCCAGAGGTTCCCGAGGATGTCGAGCTCGCCGAGCCCCCGTCCGCGGATGAAGTTCACCTGGGCGGCCATGGTGAAGAAGTCGAAGGGCTTGCCGCGGTCGAGGGTGGCCAGGCTCCCGGACGTGAGCTCCACGTCGACGAAGCCGTGGGTCGCGAGGCTCTCCCTGAGCTCACCGCCGCGAGCGTTGCGCACGGACTTGCTCCCCCGCACCCCGAGCGAGAACACGCTGCCCGCCTCCTCCGGATGGCGGTCGTTCGGATCCTCGGGGTTGGCGTACACGCGGCGGGCGTTCCCCGTGATGAGTCGCGTGAACCCGCGGTTCGGGTTCATCGCGAAGGCCGCCGCCTCGCGGAGGACGCGGTCCGCGCCGGTGGCCTCGTTGTCGAGCACGCGGGAGGAGGCGCGATAGAGCATCTCGCCGACGGCGGCACCCCCGATGGACGTGTTGATCCAATCGTTGATGGACATGAAGTGGGTCTCGCCACAGCACTCCCAGTGGAAGCTCCCGGCCGTGGCGAAGAGGAGCGACGTCCAGTAGCCGTAACCGTTGGACCGGGACGCATTGTAGTAGATGTTCCCCTGGAACGGATGGGCGAACAGGTTCACCTGAAAGGCGTTGTCGTCCCACTTCCAGCCTTCCTGGATGTTCCGCCACCAGCTGCGTGGGCTCACCTGGCTGATCTTCAGCTCGGCGCGCCCGGGGACCAGCTCGTTGAATACCCAGGGAAGGAAGTTGCCCATCCACGCCTCGAGCGCGGCGAGGCCGAAGTTCTTCGGCTGGCCCCACGCATCGGTCCAGACATCCGCCTGACGCGCGGGCGCAGGGACCCGAGTCGCGGGCGCGGCCGCTGGCACCAACGTGGAGTCCGTCGAGACCTGCGCAAGCGCCGGCTGCGACACACATAGTGAGAGGGCGACCAACGACAGGCGCACCGCGGCCCCACGGCCGTGACTCCCACGGCGGATCCTCCTCATCCGGCTCATCCTCCCGATCCAGGATTGCGGGTGGGGAACCAGCTCACCCCGGCCTGGAGCCTCCAGCTCGTTCCCGAGTCGAGCGGCCCGAGCCCCTCGTCTGCGAGATCCGGCGAGACGCTGAACGTGCCCACGGCCCCGGACAGGTCCAGCGACGTCCGCGCACCGAGCGCGACCTCGACACCCGCCGCTCCCTCGAAGCCACTACCCGACGCCACGAAGTCCCTGAGGAGTCGGTCCTCACCCCCGAAGAAGCGATCGTCCTCCGGTCTGAAACGGTGGAACGTGTAACGCGCTTCGAGGTAGGGCCGCAGATTGGACCCCACGCGGAAGGGGAACCCCAGGAGACCGTGGAACCGGAGGCGGCTGAACGACGACTCCTCCCCGCTGACCTGGAACGAGGCCCAGTTCGCGCCCCCGCCGACCCGGATCCACCGGACCGGCACCAGGATCGAGAACTCTGCGTCGACGGTCCCGTCGAAGACCTGGCCCATGTCCCCGGCCAGCTCATGCCATCCGAACGCCATGCGGAACCCGACGCCGTCCTGGGCCAGGGTCCCGCGGGCCCCGACGGCCGACGCAACGAACACGACGAGGCCGATACGTACGATGTCCGCGAGTCGGGTCATGGGCAGGTTCGAAAGGGGTCTTCAGATGGGTCCCGTACCGGGCGAGACCTCGGCCTGAAACTCCAGGCTGGGGGCCGTGTACCCCCGTTGACCCCGATGGCTCCCTCCGCAACACTGGCCAGTCCCGGAGCTCCCGAATGCGCGCCCTGTACACCGCTACCCTGGCTTCATTGGTGGTCACGGCGTCCGCGTGCATCGACGATCCGGCCTCGTTGTACGAGGACCCGATCCCGATCACGAAGGCCGAGGCCGAGCTCCTGGGTTTGGGGCTCTGGCGGCAATCCCTCGAGGCCGGGCTCGCAGCCGAGCAAGATCCCGCACCGGCGTCCCCAGCCGGCGTGGCAGGGGTCCCGGAGTTCTTCGCGGCCGCCGACTCCACGACGATCGAGTGCGCCCTGGGCGGTAGCGTACGGGTCGCCGCGGAGATCTCCGGCTCCTACGACGCGGACGTGGGGACGGCGGAGCTCGAGTTCACCGTGCGCGAGACACACGACTACTGCCGCGAGCGCGACGGCGAGACCACATACACGCTGATCGGCGCGCCGGACATCACGGTGTCCTTCGACTTCCAACGGGCTCCCGACGGCGTGATCGACGTTACGGGCGGCCTGACGGGGGGGGTCGTCGCGTTCACGGGAGGACGGTCGCTGTTGTGCGAGCTGGATCTCGTCGTCGGAGGGCGGATCGCCGACGGGGTGACGACCACGACCGTGCGCGGGACCGTCTGCGGTGCCGCGGTGGACGAGACCTCGAGCCAGCCGGCCTGAGGGGTCGGATCCCGGTGCGATGCGGGCGACCCTGCTCCGAAGAGGCCTGCTCGCCCTCCTGATCCTCGTGCCCGCCGAGGCAAAGGCCCAGACCGCCCCCGATACCGGTGGCGTCTATCCTGTGGACGCGGCCACGCGGGTCCTGAGCGTCGACTTCCGGTTCTCGAGGGGGCGCTCGCTGCCCACGGATCTCCTGCGCGAGACCGTCGCCCTGAAGGACCCGCGACTGTTCGCCCGCTTCGTGAGGGGCTTGAGAGGTGAGTCGGGTGCGGCGCTGGCCGCTCAACGGCAGCTCTTCGACCCCGCCGAGCTCGTACGGGACCTCGAGAGGGTGAGGCGCCTCTACACGCGGTCGGGGTTCCCGGATGCGCAGGTGGATTTCGAGCTGGCGGTCGATGCGGGCGCGAACACGGTGGCCGTGACCTACCTGATCGACGAGGGCCGACCGCTCCGGGTCGGACCCGTGACCTTGCAGGACACCGCAGGTACGACCCTGCCGGCGGGCCTCCCCGAGGACGTCGCGTCGGCCTGGCCGTCGGTCGAGGACAGGCTGGACGACCTGGCCGGGGACCGACTCTCCGTCGATGCCCTGGCGACGCTGGAGGGCCGCGCCGCCTCTTGGTTCGGGCAGCGCGGCTATCCGTCCGCGGCCGCGTCCGCAGCCGTGGGAGAGCCGGATGCCGACCGCCGTGCACCGGTCCGGATCCAGGTCAGGCCGGGCCACAGGCTTCGGGTCGACTCCATCGACGTTCGAGGGCTCGAGCGCCTGGACCGCGGCACGATCCTGAACGAGATCGACATCTCCGACGGCGGGTGGGTGTCCACCAAGTCCCTCGCCGAGGGCCGCCGCGAGATCATGGGGCTCGACCTGGTACGCCTGGCCGTCCTGGACGTCTCCGCCTCGACGGACTCGACGGCCGTCGTGGGCGTGGATGTCGAGGAGGGTCCGTTGAGGCTGGTCGAGACGGAGCTCGGATACGCGTCCGAGACGGGGCCGTCCATCGGAGCGTCCTGGAGCCACCGCAATTTCTGGGGTGGAGCGCGCACGCTCACGGTCGATGTCCTCGCGACCACGGGCCAATGGGCGCTCCAGAGCCGGCCCGACAGAACCTATCGACTCGCCGTCAGCATACGGCAACCACGGCTGTTCGACCGTAGGGTCTCCGTAACCACGTCCACGTTCGGGGAGATTTCCGACGGCGACGTTTCCCGCGAGCGACTCCTCGGGGGACAGACCACCGTCGTGTTCGTGGGCTCCAGCGCGCTCACGCTGGGACTCGACCTGCGGGTGGCCCACCGCTGGATCGACGAGTATCGCATCGGCGCCGCGCTTCAGAACGGCATCGACCTTCTCGACCTCCTGACGGCCGGCGCCCAGGGTGCCCTGGAAGACGTAGGCTCCCAGGTGCGTGAGGCCGACATCGGCCTCGAGGCCACCATCGGACCCGGTGACCGCGGGACGGACCTCGGCTTCAGCTGGAGCCTGCGGCCCCGGGTGACCACCTCGGCCCCCTCGACGCTGTCCGATCTGCGCTACATCCGGTTCGATCTCGGCGCCCAGGCGAGGCGAGGCCTTTCCGGAGGGGCTCGCCTGGCCCTGCGCGCCGCCGCCGGGCGCGTGCACGCCTACGGCTCGAGCGTGCCGAGCGACGAGGACGAGGAGCTTGCCAAGTACCTGCTCCTTCGGCGGGTCCTGTTCACGGGGGGTGGAAGCGGCGACGTGCGCGGCTGGGGGACGTCCCAGCTCGGCCCGAAGTTCCCGGCGCTCTCCCTCGACGTGGATCGGGACACGCTCTTCATCGACGCCCAGAGCTTCACCCCCCTGGGTGGCACCGACAAGCTGATGGTCTCCGCCCAGGCCGAGGCACCGTTGCCCGCGGCACCCAACTGGCTCGCGGGCCTGGTCTTCCTCGACGGGGGGCGCATCTGGACCGGCGACCGCCGCTTCGACGGCGATGATCCCTTCGGGCAGGACCGGTTCTTCTGGGCGGCCGGCGGGGGCTTCGCCGTGCGCTCCCCGGTCGGGAGGGTCGAGGTGGCCCTGGGCGTGAAGCTCAACCCGACGGTCATGGACCTGGCCGACCCTCGGGATGTCATCCAGGCCCTCGTCGACGGGACGCCGGTGGAGGACGTGCCCACGAAACAGCGGCGCCGGCTCCAGCTCCACCTGTCCGTCGGGGTGGGTTAGTCATGCGGTCGCGCCGCGCGCGGTTGCTGGTGGGTGGGGCGCTCCTGTCGGTCGCTCTCGTCCTGGTCCTTCGTTCCGTGGCGCTCCGGGTCCTCCCCGCGCTTCTCACGCCGGACGGCATCGAGGTGACGTTCGAGGGATTGGACCTGACCCTCTCCGGCGAGATCGTGACCACGGGGATAAGAGCTCGGTGGCAGGGCGGGTCGCTCGGTGCTGATACCCTGCGTACGCGCCTCTCGCTCCGCCAGCCACACATCCGGGCGCTCCGGGTGGTCGGGCCGGCCGTGGTTCTGGACTCGGACGGTGCCACAGGCCGGGGCCTCACCCCGCTTCCTGAGCTCTCTCTCGGCGACCTCCATGTCGAGGGGGGAACGGTGGAGGGCGATCTCCGGCCCTCCGACGGAGGGGAGCCGGTATCCTGGCGGATCGAAGGGCTGAAGCTGTCGGGCGCGGCACTCCGGTCCGGGTCCGATCCCACGGGTAGCGTCGACTCCGTCGCGTTCGTCGCCACGTCTTCCTCCCTTCCCCGGCCGGTCTCAGTGCGGGCGAGCGCGGAGCTCGGACCGGAAGGTCCGGACATCGACGTTCGCCTGGCGTCGGAGCGCAGCGCGGCCCGTTTCAGGGGGCGCGGCCTTTGGAACGGGGACCTCTCGACCTTCGTGCGCTCGTTCGAAGGCGACCTCGAGCTGTCTCCGCTCCACCTCGCAGACCTCACACCCTTCCTGGATGTGCCCCTACCGGACGGCACGGCTCAGGGCTCTCTGCTGGTGGAAGGACCGGACGAGCGCGCCTCCGGAGAGCTGACGCTCGACCTCGGCGACATGGCCGTCGGCTCGGTGCGTGGACGCGTCGAGATCGGATCTGGCCGCGCCTTTCGTGCCGCGCTCACGGCTGCGCTCCGGTCGGAGCGCCCCGACCGGCTGGGTCTTCCCGTCGAGGGTCCGGTCGAGGCCGACCTCGAGCTGGAGCTGGCGGGTCCCCAGTGGAGCACCGCCTCCGGGAGGCTCTCCGGTCAGGCGGTCTCCGAACGGGCTGGAGCGGAGGCGACGCTGGACGTCCGCGCGAGCTCCGGTCGCCTGGACGCCGACGTCCAACTGGTCGTCGACGGGCGTCAAATCGGCCTACGAGGGACGTCGTCGCTGGACGTGCTGCGACGGTGGACCATTACCGCGCGCGCCCCGCAAGCCGGCATCGAGGGGACAGGGGTCGTGGAGCTGATGGACCATCCCCGCGCACGGGCGCGCATCGCGTCGACCGGACCGTACCTCGACTCCGCGCACGTCTCCTTTGGGATGGAGCGGCCCGGCCACATGGGCGCCGTGGCATTCAACGGCCCGGGAACGGCCCGGCTCACCGCCCACCTCGAGCACGACACGCTCGTCGTCTCGGAGCTGCAGACGTCCAATTGGGCACCGGGCCCCGCGGTGCCCGGTGCGTGGAATGCGCGGGTGACGGGATGGCTCTCCGGGAGCCCGACAACGGCGAACGGCCGGCTGGCGATCCGCGTCGACTCGATCCTCGGCGGAGCGCTCGACGGGGTGCACGCGTTGGGCGAGGTTTCGCTCGTGGCCGGAGTGGCACATGTGCGCAGTGATGTCGTCCGCGGTGCGGACAGCCTACGCGCCGAGGGCACGACGGAGCGCACCGGCGATACGTGGAGTGCGGCGCTCACCGACGCCCGGCTGCGCTGGCAGGCCGGTCAGGTTGCACACACCCTCACCTGGCGAGGGCTCCTCGAGCTGAGCCCCGACGCGTTCCGTGGGGGTGGGACGATCGAGTTGGCGCCGGTCGGGCCTTCGGAGACGGGGTGGCGCGGTCAATCGAGGGTCGAGGCCGCGTCCGGGGGCCTGCTGGCCGAAGGCCATGCGGAGGGACCTTGGGGACCACTCGCGGTCCGAGCCACCGCGGCCGGACCCTTGAGCCGGCCGGGCGCGCTCGGCCTCGACGTGGAGGCGGACTCGCTGGATCTCGCCCTGGGCGGAGGCTATCCGCTCGCGTTGCACGGCGTCTCGCTGAACGTCGAGACTCCCCGATGGACCCACCCCCGCGAGCAGGCCGAGCTCGTTCTCGCGGCCAACGGCGTCGGGGGCGCCCTCGTGTTCGACTCGGTGCGCGCACGCGGGCGCACGACCGACGACGGCGCGCTTCGGCTGCGGGCACGCCTGCATGCGCCCGGACTGTCCGCGGAGGGGAGGGTGAGGGCGACACCGACCCCCGACGGCACGGTCCTCGATTCCGTCGACGTGATGGTGGAGGCGGCGGAGGCCGGCGCCCTGACGGCCGCGACCACCGGTCTCCTGGATGGAACGGGCACAGCGGAGCTCCGCGTGCGACGTCAAGGTGGACGGCTGGACCTGGACGGCAACCTGGATCTGGAGGGGGCGGCGGGGCGGGGGTGGCGGTCGGATCGCCTCACCATGAGGGCCGACGGGGCCTGGTCGAACGCGGGGATCCGGGGAGACTTCACGGCCCATGCCGAGCACGCGGCCGCCTTCGACGGCCCACCGGTCGACCTCGAGGCCCGCGTGCAAGCCGACGAGGACTCGGTGGTGATCGCCGCGCTGCTGGGGCCGGACGTTCGCATGCACGTCGCCGGGGCCAACGTGGAGCAGGGGATATCGATTCGGCGGGGGTCGCTCGTCGTCGTGCGGGACACCCTCGTCCTCGAGCGGCCCGCGGTCCTCGACCTCCGCGACCAGGCGCGCGGGCTGTCGGAGCTGAGCTTCGTCGGGGCGGGAGCGTCGGCCGCTCGCCTCGCGGTGTCCGTGTCCGCCCCGCGTGCGGAGCCCTGGAACGTCCAGGCTGCGCTGAGCGAGCTCCCCGCGCCGGAGCTCGTGCTCTGGCTTCCCGGCGTTCCCGTGCGGGACGGGCGCATGTCCGGACAGGGTCGGCTGCGCGGAGGGGGTGGCGCCCCCGCCCAGGGCGAGGGATCGATGCGGCTCGTCACCCCGCTTCGCTCCGGTGCCCAGGTCGCCGTCGAGGCGACCGCCGGATTCGACGCCGACTGGGCGCGGGTGACGGTCGAGGCGCTGCTGCAGGGACGTACCGCCGTGGCGGACGGGGCGTTTCCGAGACGGCAAGGGGTCGGTGATCCCCGGCTCGAGATCCGCGCCGACAGCTTCCCCCTCGATCCCCTGTCGGATCGAGGGGAGGGAGGGTCGCTCCAGGGGGGCACGGTGAACGGAGCGCTCGCACGGGTGGGACCCGACGGTTCGGCGGAGCTCCAGGGGTCGCTCCGAATCCATGCGGACCGCTGGGACGTCCCCGGCGCGGAGCTCCGATTGACCGACTTCGACGCCACGCTCACCGGCTCCGGCCCGTCCATCCGGGTCGAGGCCACCGCTCAGGAGGGTGGCGGTTCGGGCTCGCTGGAGGGGACGGTCGGAGTCCTGGGAGTCCCGACCCCGACCATCGACGCACGCATCCGCACCGACCGATTCCCCCTGGCATGGTCACCGACGCTCGTGATCCGCACCATCGGCGACCTGGACGTGTCCGGCACCGTCGCCCGGCCCCGCCTTCGAGGGGACCTGAGGGTCGAGTCATCCGAGATCCTGCTCGGTACGGGCGGCGCCGAGCCCATCGAGCTGTCGGACGGGGACCGCGCCCTGCTCCGTGAGCGGTTCGGGTGGCGGGAGCGGACGGGGGAGCCAGGGTCGTGGCTGCCGTTGGACGCTCTGGATGCGGACCTCGGCCTCGAGCTCGGGGGAGACGTCTGGGTCCGCCGCTGGGCGGATCCGGAGCTTGCGCTCGCCCTGAGCGGATCGCTCCAGATGCGAAAGGAGCCCGGCCAGGGCTTTCAGTATGTCGGCACGCTCACGCCGATCCACACCGCGAGCGGCTTCCGTCAGTTCGGCCGTCGCTTCTCCGTCTCCTCCGGATCGATCGAGCTGCTCGGCCCCCTGAGCCGGATGGAGTTCGAGGTCGTGGGACGACACGAGGTTCCGTCGCGGAGCCACCCGGGGAGCCCCGAGGCCGTGATCACCATGACCGTGCGCGGCTCCGCCGACGACATGTCGGTGGTGTTGGCGTCCGAGCCGTCCCTCGATCAGACCGACATCGTGTCGTACCTGCTCCTCGGCCAGCCGTCGGATCAGATCTCGTCGTCCGGTGGAACGTCCGCGGCGGAGGCGGGCGCGGGCATCGCGCTCGGCAGGCTCTCGGGGCTTCTGGGCGAGACCGCGTCCCAAACCATCGGCCTGGACGTGGTCGATCTGGAGCCGAGGGGCCTGGGCGGGGTGACCCTCGTCGTGGGCCGTTACCTGACCCCCCGCCTCTACGTTGCCGTCCGCCAGCCGGTGGCATGGCAGCCGGGGACGGAGGCGACGGGGTTCGAGCGTCTTCCGTCGCTGGAGGCGGAGCTCGCGACGGCCCGCTGGCTCCTGCTCAACCTCCAGGGCGACGCGCAGGGCTTCGGACTGCGCCTGCGCAGCCGCTGGGGCTACTGAGCCGGCGCGTCGGCCCCACCGGCTCGGGCTTCCCCGACCCGCCCGGTGGCGACGAAGACGCGGTGAGGAATGACGAGCTCGGCCGGAAACGAAGTCGAGAGAAGCTCCGCGAGGTCGCGGTCGAAGGCCTCTACGGCCCTGGGGGCCAGCGACGCGCCGACGCCGCTGCAGGCGCGGACGCGCCCTCGCCAGCCCTCCCGGGTGAACGTGACCGGCTCGACGAAGCTGAACGATTCGACCTCTGCCATCCCGGCCGCGTCGAGATCCCGGAGCTGATCCTCGAAGACTCCGCTCTCTCCGGACTTCGGCCATCCCGGGTTGTGCGCCAGGATCAGCCGTTCCGTGGCCGCGGCCACCCCTCCGGAGGTCGGCAGATACGAGAAGTTCGCGATCAGGAGGCGGCCACCGGGCGTGAGCACCCGCTTGACCTCGGCCATCGTCCGCTCGTGATCGAGCCACCACCAGCAGTGCCCAGCCGTGACCAGGTCCAGCGAAGCGTCCTCCAGCCCGGTGTCCTCGGCGGTGCCTTCGCGGAACCGGACGTCCAGTCCGAGAGCCTCTGCGCGGCGCCGCGCCACGGCCAACATCCCCGGCGAAGGGTCGACCCCCGACACCTCCAGCCCGCGCTCGGCAAGGCAGAGCGCGAGGCTCCCGGTTCCGGTTCCGACGTCCAAGGCGCGGAGGCCGGATCGGATCCAACCCATGCTTGCGAGCCGGACGTAGAGCGAGTCCGGAAAGCCCGGTCGGTGCCGGTCGTAGTCGTCCGCGGTCCTGCCGAAATCCGCGATCCAGTCGGTCCTGCTCGGGCTCAAGGTCGCGCGGGCCTCCGGACGCCGACGCCCCCGATCTCGTCCCTCCAGTTCCGGTACGTGAAGCTCACGGCGTGCGCGGTCTCGTCCAGCTCGAACTCGAGGAGCCGCGAGCTCTCTGGGTAGAATCCGGAGAGCTCCCCGGTCCACGTGCTGCCGAGCATGTAGACCCCCGTCCCCCTCGGGATCAGCAGAGTCCCGTATTCCGACTCCTCACCGCGGCTCGCCAGCATCTCGGCCTGACCGGGATCAATCATGCTCACCTGGCCCGTCTCGGGATCCTGCTCGAATCGGATCAATCGGGGTCGCTCCATCGCGAACAGGGCCTCGTAGCAAAGTCGGACATCCTCCTCGTAGTCCTCGCCCTCCGCGTCGCGCAGGTACTGGTCGGCCTCCTCACGGGACGGAAGACCGGCCGTGTCGTCGTACTTCCACTCCCCGGTCAACGACGCTGCCTCCTCGGGCGTCAGCGCGAGGCGCACCCCCGGGTCGATGCTCAGCTTCATGCGCATACGCTCGTGCCCCCAGTCGAGCCGCAGCACGGCGCTGGTGGCCCGGACGCTGTCGATGCTGAAGGTCAGCGTCTCCTTGAAGTCGGACGACCCGGTGTGCTCGAGGGGGATCGCGTACAGGCCCTCCTCCACGGTCGGTTGGTTCCCGTGACCCCGGAGCGTGTCGGCGTGGACCACCATGCGGTCAGACAACCTGCACGTCTCTGCCACGGGGCGGCAACGGTTTCCTCAGCGGGCTACCGCGTTTCCAGCAATCCTTCCAGCGAGAACGCGCTCACTGCCCGAGCCCCCATCTCCACGCCGGCTCGCAGCGCCCGACGCATGACCTCGGCCGACAGGTCCCCCGCCTCGGCCAACGACGCGACGAGTCCACCGGCGAACGCGTCGCCGGCACCGGTCGGGTCGACCACACGGCCCACGGCGATGGCGTCGACATGGAGGGTCACGCCTTGCCCATGGGCCCGAGCTCCTCCAGCCCCCAACGTGACCACCACCCACGCCGGGCCCGCAGCTCGGACGGCCGCCACGGCCTTCGCTTCCTCTTCGTCACCACCGAGTAGCTCGAGCTCCTCCTGGTTGACGAGGAGCACGTCCACCCTGGACAGCAGGGCGGACAGCTGCCGCCGACCGTCACGGATCCAGTGCGGCATGGTGTCCAGCACGACGACGCCCGGCGTTCCGGCACGCTCCAGCACCCCGAGCTGGACTTCGGGGTCGGTGCTGCCGAGGAACAGCACCGCGGGATCGTGAAGGGAGGCGGGCACCTCGGGGACCGTCCGCACCGCGGCTCCCCGATGCACGGAGAGGACCTCCCGGTGCCCAGACCCGTCGTAACGCGCGTGCCAACGAAAGGTGGGCTGGTCGAGCCGGACGATCCCGGACACGTCCACGCCGCGGGCACGCAGACGCGCCAACGGCTCGACCGGAAAGTCCGCCCCCGTCACGCCCACCACCGCCACGGGCGCAAGGGCGCTGGCCGCCGAGGCGAAATAGAGCGCGGAACCCCCCGGCACCTCGTGGACCGCCCCGGTCGGGGTTTCCACGGTGTCCAGCGCCAGCGTGCCCAGTCCCAGGATCACGGTGCGGTCGCCGTCACACCAGCAGGCCTGCCAAAGCCGCGGTGAGCAGCGTGGCCAGCAAGCCTGCCGCCATCGCCTTGAGGCCGAGGCGCGCGAGGTCGTGGCGACGGGACGGAGCCATCTCGCCGAGCCCGGCGATGGTCATCGCGACCGACCCGAAGTTCGCGAACGAGGTGAGCGCGTAGATGGTGATCACCAGCGAGCGAGGCTCGATTGTGGTCCCGGCGGACAGGAGCGTCTCGAGCCGAGCGAAAGCCACGAACTCGTTGAGCACGAACTCCAGACCGATGAGCTGACCCACCGTCTGCGCATCGGACCAGGGAATGCCGAGCGCCCAGGCGACCGGCACGAGCAGCTTGCCCAGAATGCCCTCCAGGCTCAGGCCCTGGAGGCCCACCAGGTGGCCCGTCCATTCCAGGATCCCGTCGAGCATCCCTACCAGAGCGATGAACGCGATGAGCATCGCGCCGACCACGAGCGCCAGTCGCAGCCCCTCCGCAGCCCCCCTCGCCGCGGCGTCGATGAGGTTGACGTCGGGCCGCTCGACGCTGGCCTGCTCCAGGGAGCCTGCCGTCACCGGCCTACCCGTCTCGGGCACCATGAGCTTGGCCAGGACAAACGCGGCAGGGGCGGACATGACCGAGGCCGCGATCAGGTGACCGGCGGCATTCGGGCTGTATGGAAGCAACATGCCCGCATACGCCGCGAGGACCCCTCCACTGATCGTGGCCATCCCCGCCGTCATCACGGCCATGAGCTCGGACTCGGTCATCCGCTCCACGAAGGGCCTGACCACGAGTGGCGACTCCATCATTCCGACGAAGATGTTGGAGGCCGCATCCAGGGTCTCGGCGCCCGAGGTGCGAAGGGTCCGCTGCATGATCCACGCGACGGAGCGCACCACCCGCTGCATGATGCCCACGTGATAGAGGATGGTCATCAGGCAAGACACGAAGATGATGTTGGGCAGCACGCGGAACGCGAAGAATGCGCCTGTCCGTGCCACCAACCCCGCCGTCGGCTCGAACGGCCCCTGGCCGAGCTCTCCCTGGCCCACGGGCACATTGTCGGAGACCAGGTTGCCGAAGACGAATCGCCCGCCCTCGGTCGCGTGGGCGAGGACCGCGCGAACGACCGTATTGACGCCCTCGAAGAAGGCGACCCCGACCGGGCTCCGCAGCACCAGGAGCGCGAATGCCAGCTGGAGGCCGATGCCCCAGAGCACGATGCGCCAGGAGACCGCCCGGCGATCGGTGGACCAGAGCCAGGCGACGCCGACGATGATCGCTACCCCGAGGAGAGCCTGCAGCCGCACGGTCGATCCCGGCGAAGCAGAGGTCTGGAGAACGGCGAGATGGACCGGGGACACGGACTCGCTCGTAGGGGAGGACGGGCGCCGGACAAGCTGCCCACGCGATAAGGCCCGCGCCAGGATCCCCTTCAGCCGACCGCCGGAGGCAGCATCCCGCCGCATCGTGCGCCGATCCAGCCGCCGAGGTCGCCCGCCCGGGTTGGACCGGGCCTTGCAGCGGCTCCCCGCCGGCTGTTCCGTGTCCCAGCGAGTCCATCCCATTCGGAGGCAGAGATGCGTAGCGCGACGTGGCGGGCGACGGAAGCACACCCCTTCCTCATGCTCATCCTCCTTTCGGCGACGTGCGCCACGCGGGCTGCAGCCCAGGAGCCGTTCCGCTCCCGCTGTGGCACGGGTGTCCACGTGGAGGAGCGGAGCGGGTGGATCTGGTTGCCCCAAGGGAGGATCTTTTGCCCCCTCGTGGCCGACCCGAAGGCGGAGCGCTCCTTCGTGAGCTATCTGCGCGGTGACTTCGCGACCATCGCGGACCCGGCACCGAACCCCCGGACCAACATCGCCGCGATCGGTCTGAGCTCCAGCCTCGCGATCTTCCGGGTCGCGGGCGCCCGCTCCGGCGACGGCGTGCAGCTCGACCTCGAGGGATCGGTCTTCAGCCAGTTCAACCTGGATGCGGCCTCCTTCGACCTCATCAACGCCGACTACCTCGTGGCCCTCCCGCTCACGCTCCGCAGCGCCGGCTTCACGACCCGCCTGCGGGTCTACCACCAGAGCTCGCACCTCGGCGACGAGTTCCTGCTCAGTCGACAGCCCGAGCGCGTGAACCTGTCCTTCGAATCCCTCGAGGTGATCCTCTCCCAGGAGCTGGGGCTCCTTCGCACGTATGCGGGCGGGGAGAGGTTCTTCCGGCGAGAGCCGGAGCAGCTGGCCGACCTCCTCGGTCACGCTGGCGCGGAGCTTCGGCCGGTCGTATTCGCCGGCGGGCGCCTCCTGGCCGCCGTCGACGTCAAGGCGGTTCGGGGCGAGGACGAGAGGTGGGACCCCGCGTGGAACGCGCGCGCTGCCCTGGAGATCGCGCGGGTCCCCACCCCCGGACATCCGCCGCAGGTCATCACGCTGTTCATCGACTACTACGACGGCGTGGCGCCCTACGGCCAGTTCTACCGGGAGGACATCCGCTACGTGGGAGTGGGCTTCGAGCTGGCTCGCTAGGTCGGCCAGCACGAGCCGGTACGCAGGCACGACCCCGCTTCGCGGCGGCGGTCCGACGTCGCTCCATTGACAGGAGCCCCGGCCGCCGGGATCCTGACTCCGTCAGCCGTGGGTCACACGAACAGGGAGCCGGCCATGATCCGCACCCTATCCGAAGTACGCGCGCTACGAGGCAACCGTGGGGTGCTCGCAATCGTGTTCCTCACCTCGGTTCTCGCGCTCGCCCCCGGAGCGTCGGCGCAGAACACCAATGGGCGCCGCGTCGTGCCCATGGATACCGCCCGTGCCCGAGAGCTCTATGTGAGCGACCGGTGGGAGGATCATCCGTACCGGGACTACGCCGCGGACATGGAGGGCAAAGCGCGCACGGACAGCATCTACGCGGCCGTCACGCAGGGCGTGGTGGACTACCGCAAGATCACGTATCGGAGCCGGGTCGGAGGCATGGAGATTCCCGCCTATCTCTTCCAGCCGATCGAGAAGCGCGGACCTCGCGGTCACGCGGCGATGGTCTGGGTGCACGGGGGCGTCCACGGAAACTGGGGAGCCAGCATGTGGCCGTTCGTGCGCGAGGCGGTGGAGCGCGGATACGTCATCATCGCGCCCGAGTACCGTGGCAGCACCGGGTACGGCGAGGAGCACCATCGAGCCATCGATTACGGCGGCTACGAGGTCGACGACGTGATCACCGCCTACGACTGGATCACGGCGAACCTGCCCCACGTCGATCCACAACGAGTCGGGATCATGGGATGGAGCCACGGTGGCTACATCACGATCATGTCGCTCACACGGGACGAGCACCCGTTCCAGGCCGGGGCCGCTCTGGTGCCGGTCACGAATCTCCTCTTCCGGCTATCGTTCAAAGGACCCGGATATCAGCGGAGCTTCGCCACCCAGGAGCGGATCGGGGGCCTTCCATTCGAGGAGCGCGAGATCTACAAGGATCGGTCTCCGTACTACCAGGTCGACAAGCTCCGCACGCCCCTCATGGTGCACATCGCGACGAACGACCAGGACGTGAACTTCGAGGAGGCGTCCATGCTCGTCTACAAGCTACGCGCCACCAAGCCCGACCTGGCGGAAACCAAGATCTACGTCGACCCCGCCCCATGGGGACGAAGCATCGGACATGCGTTCAGCCGCCGCGTGGACCCGGAGACCCTGGAACGTGTCGACTCACCCGCGCAGCGAGACTCGTGGAACCGGACCTGGGCCTTCCTGGAAGAGCACCTCCGGCCCTATGACGATCCGAACGTGCCCAAGGATCTGAGGACGGGCGTGAACTAGCCCGCCTACGGGGCGCCGACGGAGCCCGGTTCGGGCTCCACGAGGCCCGCGAGGTAGGCGCGAAAAGCCTCCTGGGAGCGCACCGCGGGGCCATCGCTACGCACATACGGGCTCGTCCCCGCACCGTCGATCCAGCGCGCCTTCCGGTTGTCGGCCAGCTGGAGCTCCAGTGAGGTGCGAAGCTGCGCCCGTACGTCGGAGTCGTAAACGGGCAGGGCGACCTCCACCCGGTGCGACAGGTTGCGGGTCATCCAGTCGGCCGAGGAAAGGTACATCCGCTCCTCGCCGTCCCTCAGGAAGAGGTAGATGCGTGCGTGCTCCAGGTAGCGGTCGAGAATGCTCCGCGCGCGGATGGTCTCGCTCTGCCCGGGCACGCCGGGCACGAGCCGGCAGATCCCCCGCACCAGGATCTCGACGGGCACGCCGGATGCCGACGCCTCGTAGAGACGCTTGATGATCTTCCGGTCTTCGAGAGCGTTCATCTTCAGCGTGATGCCCGATGGCTCTCCCTCCGATGCCCGCCGCGCCTCGTGCTCGATGAGTCGGTTGAAGCGCTTGCGGAGCGTGAAAGGCGCGACGAGCAGGTGTTCGGTGCGAGGCTCGTCCACCTCGCCCGCCAGGAAGCGAAAGACCTCCTCGACGTCGAGGGTGACGCGCTCGTCACACGTGAACACCCCGTGGTCGGCGTAGACTCGCGCGGTCTTCTCGTTGAAGTTGCCCGTGCCCACGTAGGCGTAGCGTTTCCTGGCGTCGCCCTCGCGACGGACGATGAGGGCGATCTTGGCGTGGACCTTGAGTCCCTTCATGGAGAAGAGGGTGCGCACGCCCGCGGTCCCGAGGCGGTCCGACCAGACGAGATTCGACTCCTCGTCGAAGCGCGCCTGCACCTCCATGAAGACGGTGACGCGCTTTCCGTTCCCGGCCGCACGGATGAGTGCGTTGAGCACGTCGGAGTCCCTGGCCACCCGATAGACGGTCATCCACACCTCCTCCACATCCGGATCGTCGGCCGCCTCCTCCAGCAGGCGGACGAAGTGGCCGAAGGACTGGTAGGGTGTGTGGATCACCTGATCCCGCTCGCGCATGGCCGCCATCACCGAGTCCACCCGGTCGAGCACGGGATGGGGTAGCGGAGACCACTCCGGATTGGACAGCTCGTCCCTCCCGAAGCGCGGAAAGCCCATGTAGTCGCTCAGGTTGTGGTAGCGGCCCCCGAGAACGACGTCCTCATCCTCGAGCCCGAGTCGATGATGGAGGTGGTGGATGACGGCGTACGGCGTGCTCTTGTCGTATAGGAAGCGGCTCGGGAGCCCGGTCTCACGCTTCTTCAGGCTCTTGCGTATCGCATCGACAAGATCGCCCTCGAACTCGTCGTCGACGTACAGCTCCGCGTCCCTGGTGAGCTTGACGGCATACGAGCGGCCGATCTCGTGCTCCGGGAACAGCGAGTCGAGGTTGTACCGGATCACGTCGTCGAGGAACATCACCTCGCGGCCCGCACCACGGCTCGGCAGCGTCACGAACCGCCCCAGCTCAGGAGCAGGCACCCGAACCAGGGCGTAGACCGGCGTCCACGAATCGAGAGCCGCGCTTGCCCGATCCCACAGCTCCACGACGAGATAGATCGCGGCATTGCGCAGGAAGGGTGACCTGCGTTCGTCGTCGAGGAGCTCGGGTGTGACCAGCTCCCGAACGCGCTCCTCGAAGTAGCGCCGTACCCACGCGTCGTGATCGCGATGCAGGCTCGCCTCGTCGACCCTCCTGACGCCCGCGAGCGACAATGAATCGAAGATGCCCGCCACGATGGCGCCGTACCGCTCCTGCTGATCGAGCACGATCCGATGGATGTCGTGGAGGAGTCGATGCGGGTCGATCCCGAGCTTCGCCTTGGTGCCCTTACCGAGTCGCAGGAGCGTCCGGAGCGAGGCTACGCGCACGCGGAAGTACTCGTCCAGGTTCGACGAGAAGATCCCGCAGAAGAATAGGCGCTCGAAGAGCGGGACGGTTGCGTCCTCCGCCTCCTGGAGGACCCGCCCGCCGAACGCGAGCCAGCTCGTCTCACGGTCCAGGTACGTGAATTCGGCGCGGTGTTCCGGCATGGATGACCCGGGTTGAGCCCAGAGGGGCGGACAAGATAGGCCGTGGCTCGGCGACCGGCACGCGACCGTACCGGTTGGGTTTCGGAGAGGCCCACACATATACTTTCGCCATGCGTTTCCCATCGGCGATCACCCTGCCCGTCCTCGCGACCTCGCTTTGCACGCTCGGGCTGCTCCCGACCGGAGTCGGAGCGAGGCAGTCCCAGGGCACGGAGGTCACAGCTGCCGGCGAGCGGTATCGGGCAGGGCTCTTCCACCGGTGGATCCTCGGCCGGCACTACCGTCACCTCTGGACGGCCCCGATCCAGGTGCGGGTCCTCGACCTCGGAGGCTTCGCGGGCGGGCTCGAGGCCCTTCGGGAGGGTGGTGGGCGTCAGACCCGCTCGTTGCGGTTCCTGGGTGCCGACGGCCGCGAGTATGCATTCCGCTCCGTCGACAAGGATCCCTCACCCGTTCTCGATTCGATCCTGCGGGAGACGATCGTGGACGACCTGGTGCAGGACGGCATCAGCGCGGCCCATCCGTACGGCGCGCTCGTTGCCCCTCCCCTGCTCGAGGCCGCCGGCGTCCTCCACGTGAGTCCGCAGCTCAGGATCATGCCGGACGACCCCGCGCTGGGCCAGTTCCGAGACGAGTTCGCCGGCATGCTCGGAATGATCGAGGAGCGCCCCAACGAGAGCGACGACGAGCGCATCTCGTTCGGGGGCGCGCGCAGGGTCATCGCGAGCGAGACGCTCACCGATCGGCTGGACCGGGGGCCGGACGACCGGGTCGACTCGCGGGCGTTTCTCACCGCCCGCCTGATGGACGTCTTCCTCGGCGATTGGGACCGACACCGCGGCCAGTGGCGGTGGGCCACGTACGACGAAGACGAGCCGCGACGGTGGCTGCCGGTGCCCACCGACCGCGATCAGGCCTTTTCCAAGTTCGACGGACTGGCCACGAGGATCGTGTCGCTGTACATGCCGCAGTTCGTCCGTTTCGACGACTCGTATCCCGACCTCACCCGACTCCATTGGAACGGGAGGGCGCTCGACCGCTGGTTCCTCTCGGAGCTCGAACGGCCGGTGTGGGACTCCATCGGGGGCTTCCTGGTCGACCGCCTGGATGACCGGGTCATCGACGACGCGGTGCGCAGGCTCCCTCCCGAGATCCAGGCCCTGAACGCGGAAGATCTGGCCCGGAGTCTGAAGGCGCGCCGGGACGCGCTTCCACGTGCGGTGGACGAGTTCTATCGAATTCTCGCCGAAAAGGTGGACGTCCGTCTCACCAACGCCGACGAGGTCGTAACCGTGGACCGGAGCGCGCCCGGCGTCGTCCGGGTCGCGGCGGCAGTGCCCGACGAGCCGCGACCCTTCTTCGACCGTCGCTTTCTCGCCGACGAGACGAAGGAGATCCGCATTTACCTGTCGGGCGGCGACGACCGAGTCATCGTGCGCGGGGGCGACGGGGGTCTCGTCCGGGTCATCGGGGGCGAAGGCGACGACGTCTTCGAGTTCGAGGGCTCGGGACGTGCCGTCCGACTCTACGACTCGCAGGGAGACAACCGCACCGAGGGTCCGGACCCTCCCCCCATCAACACGCGCTACTTCGAGGAGTGGGTCTGGACCGAGGACAACCGGGACCAGCCCAGGGACTGGGGAAGACGGACGCAGCCCATCTTCTGGACCTCCTATTCCTCGGACCTCGGCCTCTTCCTGGGTGGCGGAGCACGGCTGTATGGCTACGGCTTCCGCCAACGACCCTTCGCGAGCGCCTTCGACTTCCGCGCCGGCTTCGCCCCGGTGCTGGGAAAGGGCAGACTGGAGATCGATGGTCGCATGCTCCGCGAGAACTCCCCCACGTACTGGACGATCGGGGCCCGCGTTTCTCGACTGGACGTGATCCACTACTACGGCGCGGGCAACGACACCGAGCCGCAGGGGGAGGAGGACTTCCATCGCATCGATCAGACCGCCGCGTCCGTTCGGCTCGGGCTCGGCGTCGCGCCTTCGGCAGGCCTCGATTTGTCTGCCGGTCTCATCGTCGAGAGGCTCAGCACCCGACAGGGAGCAGGGCAATTCTACGGATCGCTCGGACCCGTCTACGGCGGAGGAGCGTTCATCCAGTCCGGCGCGTCCGTCCGGCTCGAGTGGGATCCACTGATCGAGTCCGGGGCCACGGCCAGCCGGGTCCGTGTCTCCCTGGAGGGTACGCTCTTCCCCGCGATCTTCGACGTCGAGCGGACCGTAGGGCGGGGGTCCGGTGAGGTCTCGGTCCTCCTGGCTCCGTCCCCCTCTCCCAGGATCTCCCTGGCACTGCGGGCGACGGGGGTGGAAGTATGGGGGCGGGCCCCGTGGCACCAGTTCGCGTTCCTCGGCGGACCCGGGTCCCTCAGGGGCTGGGACGAGCAGCGCTTCGCCGGAGACCGAGCCCTCACGGGCAGCGCGGAGGTGCGGCTTCGACTCTGGCGTCCGCGTGTCGTCGTGCCGGTCAGCTCCGGGCTGTTCGGCTTCGGAGATGCGGGGCGAGTCTACATCGATGAAGAGTCTCCAGGCGGGTGGCACACCAGTGCCGGCGGTGGGCTGTGGCTTCGGCCGGTCCGACAACCCTATATCTTCCGAGCCGGGGTCGGGTTCAGCGAGGAAGCCACCAAGCTGTTCGTGATGCTGAGCCTCACCTACTGAAGCGTCCCGGGTCTCGCCTTTCCCCGCGCCGATCGCATGCGTCAAGCCGACCGCGTCTCGAAAGCGCTTCTCACGTCGGTCCTGGCAGCGGGATGCACCGCAGCACAGGTCCGCTACCAGCCGATGCAGTCCGGCGCACCCAGCGCCGAGGGGGCCCTTGGCGTGCTCTATCTCGTCGGCGATGCCGGGGAGGTCAACCAGGGGCGAGACGATGTGCTCGCGCATTTGTCGGCGGACATCGAGGCGGTCGCGCGGGCCGGGGCCGGCCCACCCGTTGTCGTCGCCTTCCTGGGGGACAATGTCTACGAGCGGGGCGCAACGGCGGAGCCTACGCCCGCCGAGCTGGAGAAGCTGGGCGGACAGGTTCGTGCTCTGGGACGCGCCCCGAACGTGCGCGGCGTCTTCATGCCGGGAAACCACGACTGGGCGAAGGGCGCTCCAGACGAGGAGGGGCGAGCGGCCCTGGAGCGGCAACGAGCTTGGCTGGATCGACTTTCGGACGGTCGCGACGTCCACCTCGTGCCCGGGGACGGCTGCCCTGGGCCTGTGACGGAAGAGATGGGTCGCGCGGCGCAGCTCGTCTTCGTCGATACGGAATGGCTTCTTCGCGGGTCCGAAGACCGGTGCGGAACATCGGCGGGTTTCTACGACCGCTTGACCGACACGCTGCGCGTGAGCGCGCGCCGTGACGTGCCGATCGTCGTGCTGGCCCACCATCCCCTGGCGAGCGGGGGGCCTCACGGTGGACATGTGGCCCCATTCCAGAGGGGCCCGCTCCTCTACTTCCTCGCCACGAAGAGCGGCGCCATCCGGCAGGATCTCACGTCCACGGCCTATGCGGCCATGATCGGGGGGATTTCGGGAGCCATCACGCAGAGCGGTGCTCGGCCACTGATCCAGGCCGCCGGTCACGACCATACGCTTCAGGTGATCCGGCTCGCGCGCGCCGGAGAGCCCGCCTATCAGTTGGTGAGCGGCGCCGCTTCCAGAGTCTCCCGATCCCGGGCGCTCACCGGAACACGCTATGCAGCGGAAGGCTACGGGTACATGCGGGTCGACTTCCTCGGCCCTGGCGCGCGCCTTGTCGTCTTTGCGCGCGAAGTCGATGAGGGCCCGGTCCGCGCCGTGTTCACCTGCACGCTGTCCGCGGCGGCACCCGAGGCGGAGTGCCCGCAGGCACACTCCATGGAGGCGCCCCGGTGAGTCACCCACGACGGCCGCTCCTGGTCCTGATCTGCCTTCTCGCGCCGGCGACCGCCCGGGCTCAACTGTCCGAACCGTGTGGGACTCGCTGCGGCGTGGTACTCGGGGCGACCGCATTCACGGCCGCCACCGGCACCGTGGTGGCCTACGCCCGCATCACCGGCGGGATCTCGACGGCGAAGGAGGGCCTGGGCATCTGGGGTGCGGGCTTCCTGACGGTGGTCGGGGGGGGCATCGCGCTGCAGGGAGACGGCGGGCGGCAGCGTCGAGCCGTATACGCATCCGGCCTCGGAGCCGTGGCCGGCTCACTGGTCGGCCTGGGCATCGAGTCGGTCCGGGCGGGGAGCGACGACGCGAGCAGGTGGGCGGGCGCGTTGGTGGGCGCCACCGTCGGCACGCTGGTCGGCGGCCTCTACGGTGCACTGTCGTACGGTGGCGCCGAGATCTACTCCGATCCCGTCCCGCTGTTCGCGTTCACCCTGCCCTTCTGAGCCACTTCCAGCCCTCAGGGGAGCACCGTCAGGCCTCCCACGAGCACCGCGGTCGAGCCACCCGGATTGGTGACCCGCACGTCCCAGAGCAGGTTCCCCTTCGGTCCGCCGGACTTGGTCGTGAATGTCGCCGTGATGGTGTTCGCGTCGACCCGCACGACGTCCGACACCGTCGGTGCCGGGCCCTGCCCCGGGTCGAAGCTCACCGTCGCGCCCGGGAGGAAGTTCGTACCCGTGATCGTCACGGATAGCGGCACACCCCTAGCCATCGCATTAGGGGACAGGCCGGTCAGAGTGAGTGGAGCGATCACCGGACCCACCGGCGCGCTCGACACCGACGAGCCGGTCGGCGTCCCTGTCTGAGCCACCGGCGTCACCTCGAACGTGATCATGGCGCCCTGGTCCGCGCCCACCAGCGTGTACGTCGTCGCCGTCGCGCCCAGGATCTCCGTCGGCCCGCTCCCGACGTCCCGCAGCCACCGGTACGTCGACGCGCCCTGCAGATCACCCTCGTTGTCCGTATACGCGTAGGTGCCCGTCAGCACTGCGCCAACCTGCAGCGTGCCGCCGACCTGGACGTTGCTCGCCACCGGCGCCGTGTTCGGTGCCGCCTGCACCGGACCCACCGGCGCGCTCGACACCGGCGAGCCGGTCGGCGTCCCGGTCTGAGCCACCGGCGTCACCTCGAACGTGATCATGGCGCCCTGGTCCGCGCCCACCAGCGTGTACGTCGTCGCCGTCGCGCCCAGGATCTCCGTCGGCCCGCTCCCGACGTCCCGCAGCCACCGGTACGTCGA
>QJYK01000096.1 GCA_003248075.1 Gemmatimonadota bacterium
TCAGATCGACACGACGTCGATGGTGACCGCGAGCCAGATCCGGAGCCCGGTGTTCTCCCCGGACGGAGACCGTGTGGTGTTCACGGCGTTCGACAGGCTCTGGGTGAAGGACCTTCCCGACGGCGAGGCGCGCCGGCTGACCGGCGACGACCATGGAGAGTTCCACCCGCAGTGGTCCCCCGACGGTGCGTGGGTCGCATACGCCTCCTGGGACGACGAAGAGGGTGGCCACATCATGAAGGTGCCCTCCTCCGGGGGAGCGCCCACGCGCCTCACCAACGTCGCAGCCCTGTACTACAACGTCGCGTGGGCGCCCGACGGAAGTCGTATCGTCGCGGCGCGCGGCGCAGCGCGGGAGCTGAAGGAGGCCTCAGGGATCTTCTTCGGACCCATCGGCGGCGAGTTCGTCTGGGTACCTGCCGCGGGTGGCGACGTCAGGGTGGTGTCCCCGACGGGTCTCAGGAACGTGCCCCACTTCCGGGCCGACCAGCCCGATCGCATCTACGCGTACAGCCCGATCGAGGGACTCGTGTCGTTCCGGTGGGACGGGACCGACGTCAAACGGCACCTGATGGTGCGCGGTACGCCGACCCCGGGCGGGGTCGCGGACCCGCATCCCGACGAGTGGGAGTGGCTTCCTCGTCACGTCTTCCCGTGGAGGAAGGCGCCGGACCCCACGGATCCCACACCTCCCACGGAGCCCGGTGGACCGCCGCCGGCCGATCTGGTCGTGCTGTCGCCGGCGGGCGATCGGGCGCTGGCCCAGGTGGGCAGCGACATCTTCGTGGTCGAGTTGACCGAGCTGGGGTCGGATCCGGCCACGGTCGTGGTGGCGAATCCGGCCGGCGCGCCGGTACCGGTACGGAAGCTCACGGACGTAGGCGGCGAGTTCCCGGCGTGGGCTGCCGACGGGTCAGCGGTGCACTGACTGGGCGCTGGGGAACGTGCTCTTCACCTACGACCTCTCGCTCGTGGAGGGCGAGGAGGCCTCGCTCGAGGAGACCGCGCACGGCCGGGCGCTCCTGCGGGTTCGGGCCGCCGACGTCGCGAAATCACTGAAGGATGCCCGGGCCCGGGCCGACAGCCTCAACAAGGCCGGGAGCGAGATTCCCGACGACCTGGACGCCGAGATCGTCAGGCTCGCGGCGGATTCGGTGCAGGTGGTGGCGGACTCGCTACTCGCTCGGGCCGACTCGATTCGACGCGCGGCCGAGAAGGTGGCGGAGCGGGCAGCGCGGGTCCGAGGTGGCGCGGACGAGCTCCTGGCCGACTCCACGGAGGCCTACGAGGCGGAGGAGCGGAAGATCGAGGTTCGGCTGCCGAGAGATCGTCCGACCGGTACCGTCGTGCTGCGCGGTGCTCGCGTGGTGACAATGGACGGCGACCGGATCGTCGAGAACGGCACCGTGGTCGTGACCGACGGCCGCATCACCGCGGTGGGGCCGGCCGACTCGGTGTCCGTGCCCGAAGGGGCCGAGGTGCGGGACGTGTCGGGCAAGACGATCCTGCCCGGCTTCGTCGACACGCACTACCATTCCATGTGGCTCGTTCCCGAGATCCACACCGAAGAGGTGTGGCAGTACCTCGCGACGCTTTCGTACGGGGTCACCACCACGCGCGATCCACAGACCGCGTTCACGGACGTGCTCAGCTACACGGACCGATCCGAGATCGGTGCGATCGTGGGCCCCCGGGTCTATTCCACGGGGCCCGGCGTCTTCATCGGAGAGAACATCCGTGACAAGGACCACGCGAAGACGGTCCTGCGCCGCTACGCCCAGTATTTCGACACGAAGACGCTGAAGATGTACATGACGGGCAACCGTCAGCAGCGGCAATGGATCATCCAGGCGGCCCGGGAGCTCGAGCTCACACCGACCACGGAAGGTGGGCTGGACTTCAAGCTCGAGCTGACGCACGCCATCGACGGGTACCCGGGCATCGAGCACAGCCTGCCCATCGCGCCCATCTTCTCGGACGTGGTCGAGCTGTTCAAGGCGTCCCAGACCACGAATACGCCCACGCTGCTGGTGTCGTACGGAGGACCTTTCGGGGAGAACTGGTTCTACGCGAAGGAGAACGTCCACGACGATGCGAAGCTCCGCACATTCGTTCCGGAGGAGAACATCGACACCCGGACGCGGCGGCGGGGGCCGGGCGCGGGCGGCTCCCCGGGGCAGGTCGGGTGGTTCCTCGATGAGGAATACGTCTTCCCGAGACACGCGGAGTTCGTCAAGAAGATGTTGGAGAGCGATGCCCGGGTGGGCGTGGGCAGCCACGGCCAGCTCCAGGGCCTCGGGTACCACTGGGAGATGTGGGCGATGGGGTCGGGAGGCGCCTCCAATCACGACGTCCTGAAGGCCGCGACCATCCTGGGGGCCGAGGCCATAGGATTCGGCAGTCAGATCGGGAGCATCGAGACCGGGAAGTTCGCCGATCTGCTGATCCTGAACTCCAACCCCCTGGACGATCTCCGGCACACGGTGGATCTGCAGTACGTGATGAAGAACGGAAGGCTCTACGACGCGTCTAGCCTCGACGAAGTGTGGCCAAGTCGTCGAGCGCTCCGGCGCGAGCGCCCTGCGGAGGAAGCTCCCGGCTCACAGGCGTCAGGCACGATCCGCTGATTCGACGGGCGCGGGCTCCGGACCGGACGGGTCTCCGGAGCCCGCGTCAGCGGGCGACCGCCAGCGTGAAGTCGGCCGCGCAGTGCGAGCCGCCACGTACGCGTCCGACCAGTCTGACGGAAGCGCCGGCACCGGCGGCGGGCAGACTCCCCGAAGGCCCTTCCAGGGCGTACACGACCTCGTCGATGTCGGTCAAACGGAGGCATCCGTCCCTCTCCTCGACGCGACCCTCTCGCTCCACCAGGCCTGCGTCGTCGGTGACGTGGAAGGGTGCCGACAGGGCGATGGGCCGGAAGTAGAGGTCGAAGAGGATGAATCGGTACACGCGGTCGCGCTGGGCCCAGTGGGGCACCTCGACGCTCGTCGCGAACGCGCCCTCCTCGGAGGTGACGAGGTCGGTCAGCTCCTCGAAGCCGACGTTCGCGACCCCGAGGCCGATCCGGATCGCCGTCATGGACGGCATGTTCCCACTGGACAGGCGGATCGAGTCGCCAGGCCGCCCGATCTGCGGATCGACGCGGTCGATGAGGCGCTGCGCCCGCTCCTGCCCTGCGACGCGCGCGGGGCGCGCCGAGCCCGCCGCGAACAGGGTGAGGCCCACGACGAACACGCGCGTGCGGGATGTCTTCCAGGGTCGGGGCAAGGGCGACCTCCATCCGGTCTTCGTCACGCTCGCCAAGATCCGACCGGGGCGACGGGCACGCCAGGGGTGCAGGCGGCACCCGGGGCGGGCGACCGGTCCTGCCACCTCACCGGTCTGAGGGGCTCCGCGCAGCTGCGCCCGCTTTACAGCGTAAGGCTATATAACATCATTAAGTCAGTTCGGGCAGAGACGTCAGGCACGCAGCAGACCCTGGAGCACCGTCTGCTGCGCCGCCCCGGCGGTCTGACGGATATCGCTGAAGTCGACCCACGGGTGGCTCCCTCGGGTGATGTGGAGCGAGAGCAGACCGTGGAGGGCTCCCCAGAGGATCTGGGCCACCAGGTCGACGTCCGTGTATTCGGGTAGCAGCCTCCCGGCGTGGATCGCCTCGGCCACGCTGTCCCGCAGGAAGGAGTACACGTGTGCCGTCGGATCGCTGCTCTGCGCGGCATCGACGTCCAAGGCGCCCGGGCGAACGGTCATGAACATGAACTGGTAGTGCATGGGGTGCTCCAGCGCGAACTCCACGTACGCTCCTCCGATCCGTGCGATGCGCTCGATCGGATCGGACACGTCGGCGGCCCGCTCGAAGGCCATGGACAACACCCTGAAGTCCTGAGCACAGAGCTCGTCGAGGAGGGCCTGCTTGTTCTCGAAGTGGTGGTAGATGGCCGTGGGTGTGTACTCGATCCGTTCAGCGATCGCACGCATCGAGGTCGCCTCGTAGCCGTCCCTGACGAACAGGTCGCGGGCGGCGTCGAGGATCAGACGCCTCGTCTTCGCGGTGGCGCGTGCCCGCCGCTGTGCGCTACCCATGGCTTCCCCTGGAATGACCCTAACAGCGATAGCTTACCTTACGCTGTCATCATCCTCAAGGAGTGTTGGATACAGGGTCTCCGGATGCGGCCCGGGGTCGTCCACAGAGGATCACCAACGGGATCGCGAAGGCCAGCCCGCCGAGGAGGGACAGGACCACCAGCCAGGGCCATCGCAGCCTGGCGACGTTCCATTTCGGGAGAAGGTAGGCCATGAGGGCCACCAGGATGAGCGCCTCGGCCATGAACGCGACGGCGATC
>QJYK01000152.1 GCA_003248075.1 Gemmatimonadota bacterium
CGATCGTAGGCCTTCGCGATCCAGTCGCGCGATTCGAGGCTCTCCTCCGCCAAGTCGAACCCTCCGAAGAAATGGACCTTCATCCGCGGGCCGGAGGTGGCGAAGGTCTCCTTGCGGAGAAGTGCCGCGAAGATCTCCTCGCGCGTGTTCGCCCGGGCCCACACCCCGGCGACGCCGCCGCTCGAGAACTCCCGCACCTGCCGGGCGCCGGCTGCGCTGACTCCGGGCGGCCCCTCGAGACGATGCTTCGGGTCGTTCTCGAAGCCGAACTTCCCCGTGTAGTTGTCTTCCTCGATGGACGACGCGGCGTTGTGCGTGTCGCTGTCCCCGATGAAGCCGTACTTGAAGGGGTTGCCCTTCCCCTCCGCCTCGAGCTTCAACCCACGGATGAGCGCCTCGCGCATGTAGCCGCCGCGCTTGTGCTCGGGCGGGGTCGCCGTGGACGCGAGCGTGTAGTCCCACAGCTCGAAGCCGCCGAACTCGTCGTTCGGCGAGAGGGACGGATGCGTCTCGGAGGTTCCCTTGATCTGCGTGATCTCGTACAGCGGCTCGTTGCGCATGCGCGCCGAGGCGTAGTCCCGGTCGAGGGTGCTGCCGCCGTACGACGTCTCGACGGGGAACATCAGACCGTCGCTGGCGTTGCCGTTGTGCGGAATGGCCAGAAGCTCCGCGCCACGCTCGCGCTGCTGCCCCATCCACTCCCACAGCTTCTCCGGGACGTCCGAGTCGATGGCGGACAGCGGCCGGTCGGGGAGGTTCTGCGAGTCCTCGAAGACGACGACCCGGTGCAGGTTTCGCCAGGCGGGGTTGGAGGTCCACTCGAACCCCGGAAACGTCGTGAACCTGCCGGGCTCGTAGTGCGCGTCCGCGATCTTGACCAGCTCGCTCCACAGGGTCCGGGCCAGCGCCGGGTCGCCCAGGATCGGATCGCGCCGCCGGTTCGAGATCCCGTCGAGGATCTCGGTGTAGGCGTCGAAGGAGGCCTTCGGGTCGTCGCCGGTGATCTCCTCCGCGAGCGGATGCTTGCTGACGGCGCTCTCCGGGTCCCCCATAAGCGGAAGCACGCCGAGGTACTCAGCGTGGTCCGATACGACGTACCAGTCGAGCGGCACCTTGATCTTCAGCGGCGTACCGTCGCCGCCGCCCGGGATCTGTTGTCCCTTGGCCCAGCGGTACGCTTCGTCCGGTCCGGCGATCGCCCCGTTGATGGAAGCATCGAACGACCATCGCGTATGCACATGGAAGTTGCCGAAGTAGGCCTCTTCCGGATGCGCCGCGACATTGACGTTCTCTGTGCGTCGATTCAGCTCGGAGCTTGCGTGTTCCCCTGCGCTACCTCGCGACGGCGCGTCGGTGCCCGTGCACCCGAGCGTTAGAAGTCCTGTCAGGATCACGAGCTGTGTGCGCATGGAAACCGCTCCGGTTGTTGACGATTCTTCAGCCCGGAGAGTCTACAGTATCTGCAGCCTGTTGGTGCCGGAGGCAGGGCTCGAACCTGCACGGCCTTGCGGCCAGGGGATTTTAAGACAGAACACACTGGGCGGCGGATCAAGGACTTTCAAGAGTTGACTTGATTCGTCGCCCTTTCCCGTTTACGAGGAGTACGAGGAGTGCTCTTCAGTCCGAGGGTCATGGACACCTGGATGGACACCTGTCTTCATCAGCCTCGGGCCGTCGGCATGCGACCGTACGAACATGCCTGCGATCGGGGTTCCCCCTCCGTTTGGGTGGCATCAGAACGATTGAGGGAGTTGGCGGATGGTCGTCTGCTGTACGAACTCCGCCATCGCTGGCGAGACGGCACTACCCAGGTGGCCTTCGAGCTGCTGGCGCTGATCGACCGACTGGCCGCACGGAACCGAGTCGGCTGCCGGACGTCACGGGGTCGGCTCCGGTGCGCCGAGGATCCAGATGTCGACTTGTTCGTCCGAGCGCACCGTAAACACGCTGCGGCCGTCGCTGGCCAGGGACACGAAGCCGACACCGACTCCCAGATCTTCCAGGATCGGCTCCGTTTTCTTCGTCTGTACATCGACCGCCAGGAGGCTGTTCTTGACGCGGTAGAGCACCCGCCGCCCGTCGGGAAACCAGGCGATTGGGTTCCCGGCGCCGGTCACGCGCTCGTACTTCTTCGTTTCCAGGGAGTACAGGACGACTCCAGATTCGTAGGCAGTCGCGGTGCGCGACCAGCCGATCATTTGCATCCCGTCGGGCGACCAGGTGACGCCGGCGAAACCGTGTGTCTCGTCGATCAGAGGCAAGGAGCGAAGCGTCTTCTTCTGGGGAAGCGGGGCCGTCAGATCGAGCAGAGCGGTGGATTGCTCGATCGAACCGGTGTTCACAACCGCAAGCGATCGCCCATCGGGAGAGGGATAGGGATCCCCCGAGTAGTACCCCTCGGTCGAGCTGAGCTGCTCCAGCCCGCTGCCGTCACGATGAACTCGCCACTGTTCGTAACGCCCCGTGCGGTCCGAGAAGAAGTAGATCAGATCGGAATCGGGCCCCCACACCGGACTCCGGTCCTTGAAACGGTCGTTGGTGATGCGGCGCATCCCGGTGCCATCGGCCGCGGCGACCACGAGATCCTCCTGGGTGTCCAGAACCTTCATGAGCAGCCAGCGGCCGTCGGGTGAAAGGCTCGCAGCCCAGATCTCGCGCGAGCTTCCCAGAATGGGAACCGGTGGTCCGGCGATCCTGCCGGTGTCTGCGTCGAGCGCGTACCTCTCCACACTGCTCGACGTGGTCCAATCGGCGTAAACGATCGCACCGGTCTTCGAGATGGAGAGCTGGCCGTTCCACTGCCCACCGGAGGTCACCGGCTCCGGCTCGCCCAACGGTTTTCCGGTCTCCTCGTCGATGGGGCGCCGCCAGAGGTTCATCGATCCGCCGCGATTGCTGGCGAAGTAGAGCTGCTTGCCGTCCGGCGACCAGACGGGGTTCCAGTTGAAGAAGTTGTCGTCGTTCAGCGGCGTCGCGTCGCCCCCCGCGGCAGGCACCGTGTAAAGGACCCGCTTGCCCGTCCCCTCGGGAAGCCCCCAGAAGGCGATCCTCCTTCCGTGCGGGGACCAATGGGGCTGCACTCCGTCGACTTCCATGGGGATCTGCTTCTTCGCGCCACTCGTGACGTCGATGCGCCAGAGCTGGCTGCGGCTACTGCGGGAGGAGGGGCCGGTCACTCCCTCCGTGGCCACCACCAGCTCTTTCCCGTCGGGAGACCACGCGGGATTGAATCCGAAGTCGGTCACCCGGCGCACCGACTCGCCCGTGGCCCCCATGACGAAGATTCCCTTCCCTTCCCGCTCCGAGCGGAAAGCGATCCACTGACCATCGGGAGAAAAGGCGGGGCACCAGTCGTCTTCCTTCGAGTCCGCCGTGAGGTTGATGGCATTCTCACCGCCCACGCGCTGCAGGTAGATGTCGCCCGGGAATGCGCTGACGTAGACGAACGAGCGCCCGTCGGGTGAGAGGCTCGGCTGCTGCTCCACGCCTCGGGCGAAAGTCAGGCGCGTGAAGAGAAGCGGGGCGGGAGCCGTGGCGGATGTTTTCGCGGCGGGAGC
>QJYK01000268.1 GCA_003248075.1 Gemmatimonadota bacterium
ACGCCGTGAACGGCCTGAGCTTCGACGTCAGGCGGGGGGAGACCCTCGGGCTGGTCGGCGAGTCGGGGTGCGGCAAGACGACGGCGGCCATGGCGATCCTCCGCCTCGTGGAGCCGACATCGGGGTCGGTACGCTTCGACGGTGCGGAGGTCACCACGATGGATCGACCCACGCTGAAGCACCTCAGGCGGCGCGTCCAGCTCGTCTTCCAGGACTCCGCGGGTGCCCTGGATCCCCGGCTCACGGTGGGGGCGACCCTGCGTGAGGTGCTCCTGGTTCACGGGTACGACCCCGGCCGCTCGGAGGATCGCGTGCGGGACCTGCTCGAGCAGGTCGGGCTGTCGACTTCGGAGGTCGTTCGGTATCCGCACGAGCTCAGCGGAGGCCAGCGTCAGCGACTCGGAATCGCTCGCGCATTGGCCGTGGAGCCGGAGCTGCTCCTCCTCGACGAGCCCGTGAGCGCACTCGACGTGTCGGTGCGCGCCCAGATCGTCAACCTGCTTCACGACCTGAGGGAGCGGCTTCGACTCACGTATGTGTTCATCGCGCACGACCTCGCCCTGGTCAGGCATCTGTGCGACCGTGTGGTCGTGATGTACGCCGGGCGCACGATGGAGATCGCCCACGCTCGCGATGTGGAGCGAAGGGCCCTTCATCCGTACACTCGTGAGTTGCTCGCCGCCGTTCCGCGCGTCGACGGCTCCGGTCGACGACGCCAGGCTGCGGAGGGGACGACCGCGATCACGGCCCCTGGGCCGCCGAGGCCTGGCGGATGCCCGTGGTCGGAGCGGTGCGCACACCCGCGCAAGGACGACTCGTGCCTGACGGTGCTACCCCCTCTCGAGCGGGCGTCCGACGACCATCAGGTGGCGTGCCTCAAGGCGCTTTCGGGGGCGGAATCCGGGGCTTGACACCTGTCGAGGGCGCGACCCATTATCCGTCCCTCTCGTGAACCATCCGCTCGTCCGATCTGGCGGGAGCGGATGCTGCGAAAACCAGACGTGGCAAACTTGCTGGAGGTGTCCCCTTGCTGGCGATGCGACTTCACGCGCTGCTGCTGCAGATTCCCGGCGTGGACACGCCGGAGCTCACCATACAGGAGCAGATTGCTAAGAACTGGGCAGACACCGGCTTCATGCGCTGGCCCCTGGCTCTTTGTCTGGTCCTGGGGGTCATTGTCATCATCATCAAGTTCGTCGACCTCACGGCGAAGGCGTCCCGCACGCGCCGGATCCTCAAGGACGTCGACGAGCTCCTGGTCCAGCGCCGCATCAAGGAGGCGTTGGAGCTGACCCGTGATACCAACTCGCCTGCCGCGAACATTCTCTACGCGGGGCTGGAGCGTCAGGACGAGGGCACGGACCGTGTGATGAAGGCGATCGAGAACCAGGGCCTGATCGAGATGAGCAAGCTCGAAAAGGGCCTCGTCATCCTCGCTACGCTCACCAACATCGCGCCTCTCCTCGGCTTCCTTGGCACCGTGATCGGCATGATCATCGCCTTCCAGTCGATCGAGGCTGCGGGCGAAGTGGAGGCGACGCTGGTGGCCGGCGGTATCAAGGTCGCGCTGCTGACCACCGCCGCGGGGCTCATGATCGCCATCCCGGTGTCGATCGGTCACAACTACTTCGTGTCCCGGATCGATGCGCTGGTCATCGACATGGAGGAATCCGCGCAAAAGATGGTCGACACCCTGCACGCGATCGAGGCGGGCCGGGCCGGCTGACGCCTCGCTCGACCGCGTAGAGGCCGCCCTCCGACCTTCGCGTCGGAGGGCGGCTTTCGTTTTCCCCTGGCGGACGGCCGCACGCGGGACCACGATTGAAGTAGGACCACAGCTTCAAGACTCCCCGAGCCTTCGTAGATGAAGCGAGCGCGGCCTCTTCCTTCAACAGGACTCGTATTGGCGTTGTCCGTGAGCCCCGTGCTCATCGGGCAAGCCGAGCCGGCGGCCCACCCGCCGGCGGCGGACGAAGCCCTGGATGAGATCTCGGTTGGGCGGTTCTGGCACGCCGCGCGCATCCTTCGCAAAGAGGGTGCCGAGCGTGGATCACCCGACCGCGTGCTTCTGCTCGCCCGCGCCGAGGCGGGCTGGCGGAATTGGTCCGCGGTGGTCGACCTCCTCGATGGACGCCCGTGGCTGCCTGTCCAGGATGGAGGGGAGGGCCTAGTGCTTCTGGGCCACGCCCTGGAGGCGGAGGGACGATGGCCGGCGGCGGCGGAGCGGTACGAGGATTTCCTGGGTCGGCTCTCCGAGGAGGATACACGCAGGTCAGCGCTGCTGGCCCGGCTCGCCCGCGTCCGTGCAGGCGCCGGGAACATGGCTGGGGCGCTCGAGGCGCTCGATGCCATTCCTTCCCGCGATGTGACGGTCAGGAGCTGGGCTGCGGTCGAGCTCGCCGAGTCGCCCTCCCAGCGTGCCGATACCTCGACCCTGCTGCGGCTGCACGAGAGGATTGTGGACGCCCAGGCACGCGCCGCGACCTGGAGACAGGTGCCCGACGCCCGACTCGCGGCCCATGATTCGCTCGGCGCGGAGCGCGGGTTCAGGGATGCGCTTGCCACGGTCAGGGGTGATCGCAGGGCGGAGGCCTCAGCGGAGGTCGGGCTGCTGGCGCTTGCACGAGGAGACACGGCAGAAGCCCGGGAGCTGCTGGGCAACGGTGCCACACATGGATCCTTGACCAGTCGAGGTCGGGCCGCGGCCGCCCTGATCGGGATGGGCGGCATCGGCTTGGAGACCTCCCTGGACCTCGGCAGCATTCTCGATCGATCGGGGGACGGTGCGAGCGCCCTGCGCGCCTACGATCGGGCGGCCAGGCTCGCGCCGGGAGGGGCGGCAGAGCTGCCGGGCTGGGCGCGACTCGCCAGGGCGCGGCTGATGGCCACCGTGCGTGTCCGACAGGATGAGGCCGTCGAGGAGTTCAGGGCGATTCACGCTTCGAGCCCGGGCGACGCCCTGGGTGGCCGCAACCTCGAGGCCTGGATGGCGCTCCGACGACGACAGGGTCGGACCGGCGATGTGAGCACGCTGCGGGGCTGGCTCCTCGATCGGTTCCCCGGGAGCCCCCAGGCGGCCGAGGTGCTCTGGGAGCGGGGCAGCTCGGCGGAATCGAGAGGTGACCTCGACGGTGCGCTCACGGAGTATTCTCGGCTGGCGGCGGCGGCTCCCTCGCTGGCTCGGTCGGGTCAGGCGCGCATGAGGGCCGGGCAGATCCATTTCGGTGAGGGGCGCTTCAACGAAGCGGCGGAGGTATACGAGGCCTATCTGTCGGATTTCCCGGACGGACGTCGCTGGGAGGAGGCCTCGTACTGGGCGGCTCGCGCGCGCCTCGAGGCCGGCGACTCGGCGGCTACCCGTCGGTGGATCGAAAACATCCGTGCCCGGGAGCCGGTCTCCTACTACGCCGTGATGGGGTCGGCGCTGCTCGGCGAGAGCTACCACGTCGAGCTTTCGACGGGTGCCCGCTCGGAGGTGCCCGGCTGGCTCACGGAAGGTCTGCGCCGCCTGGATCTGCTCGCCGACGCCGGCCTCGAGCGAGGAGCGGCTGCCGAAGAGTCACGCCTGATCGGGCGCGCCAAGGGCTCGTCGTCGGTGACCCTCGCATTGGCCGAGGCGCTCATCGGTCGGGGGCGGACCGTCGCCGGTATCAACCTCGGATGGGGATTACGGAATGGTGGCCGGACGTGGGACCGACGCCTGGTCCAGGTGGTCTACCCCTTCCCCTACCGGGAGCTGGTGCGCCGAGAGGCCGAAGAGTGGGGGGTCGACCCCATCATGCTGGCGGCGCTCATCCGTCAGGAATCGGCTTTCGAGGCGGACATCGTCAGCACCGCCGGTGCAGTGGGGTTGATGCAGGTCATGCCCTCCACCGGGCGTGAGCTCGCACAGGCATACGGGCCCGCGCCCTTCGCGGCAGCCAGCCTGCGGACCCCCGAGGTCAACCTCCACCTGGGGGCGGCGTTCTTCGTCCAGATGAACGGGCGGTACGACGGGATGCTTCCGCTGGTCCTGTCGGCGTACAACGCGGGACCCACGCGGGCGACCCGATGGCGCCGTTTCCCCGAGGCGTCGGACCCGGTGCGGTTCACGGAGCGCATCCCCATCGACGAAACGCGAGGGTACGTCAAGAACGTGCGCCGGAACTTCGGCCTGTATCAGGTCCTGTACGGGCAGCAGTAGGGGCACGACGGCCTCCCCACCGGCGCTTGCCTGGCCCGAGATGCGGCGTCGTTGAAGCACGCCGCAGGGCACTCCTTGCGCACCCCTCCGCCGGGGGTCTAAGGTCTTCCTCGCCGTGCCGCGAGGACGGCCGTGCGTGACCCAGCTGGAGGTGCAAGGCATGAAGGGAACCGTCAAGTGGTTCAACGACTCGAAGGGATACGGCTTCATCGAGCGGCCTTCGGGTGACGACGTGTTTGTCCACTTCTCCGCGATCGTCGGCGGTGGCTATCGCACCCTCTCGGAGGGGGACCCGGTGGAATTCGAAGTCAGGCAAACGGATCAGGGCCTCCAGGCCGAGAACGTCAGCAGGGCCTGACCGGACGAACTGCCCGCGAGGGCTGTGACGCCCCGCGATCGCTAGGTCGCGGGGCGTCGTGCATGTCCCGTCGCCGCCCTCCCCCCGCATCCCTATCTTGCAGCACCTCGCGTCCGGCCGTGACCGGGCACCGCGACTCCCACACGACGCCATCACGTTGGAAATCCCTGGAAAGACCGCGCCACGCATTTTCCTCGTTGACGCCTATGCGCTCATCTACCGGTCCTATTTCGCATTCATCAACCGCCCTCTGACGAACGCGCGGGGCGAGAACACTTCGGCCCCTTTCGGCTTCACGAATTTCCTGCTGGACATTCGCGACAAGCTCGCGCCCGACTATCTCGCTGTGGTTTTCGATGCGGGCGACAGCTTCCGCGAACAGATCTACCCGGAGTACAAGGCCACGCGGGAGAAGATGCCGGACGATCTTCGCGCGAGCATCGGACGGATTCGAGATATCGTCGCAGGGTTCCACGACGCGGTGGTGGAGCTTCCCGGGTATGAGGCGGACGACGTCATCGGTACTCTGGCCGTCAAGGCGCGCGCGGCAGGCCTCGAGGCGGTCATCGTCTCCGGCGACAAGGACTTCTATCAGCTGGTCGGGCCGGGGATCCATCTCATGAACCCAGGCCGGGGCGGACCGACCGGAGTGGCTGCCGAGTGGGTCAGCGAGGACAACGCATCCGAAAAATTCGGAATCTCCCCGTCCCAGGTGGCGGATTATCTGGCTCTCGTGGGGGATTCGTCCGACAATGTCCCCGGCGCGAGGGGTATCGGTCCGAAAACCGCGGTCAAGCTGCTGCGAGACTTCGGATCGCTGGATGAGCTTCTCGGGCGAACTTCGGAAGTGTCTCCAACGCGGGCGCGCGCCTCCCTAGAGGAGCACGCCGAAGACGTGCGCCTGTCGCGACGGCTGGTCACGATCATGACGGACCTCCCGGTCGAGCTCGATCTCGACCGGTTGAGAGTGCAGGAGCCGGACGCTGCCCGACTGCGTGACATCTTCGTGGAGCTGGAGTTCCGTCGCCTGGGCGAGCGCTTCGCGGGGGTGGCGTCGCAGGTGATCGGCTCGACGGGGGCCGGGGAGTCGCCGGAGCTCGCGCGCTACGGGGTCGTCGACTCCGTCGAAGCGATGCGGGTTGTTGTCGATCGCGTGCGGGCGGCCGGCCGTGTGGCGTTGAGCACCGAGGGCTCGGATCCGCATCCGCTGCGTGGCGATCTGGTGGGGATGGCCCTGGCCGTCGCGCCCGAGGAGGCTTGGTACCTGCCGTTCGCCCACGAGGCCTCGTTCACCCTCACCTTCGAGGGGGAGGACCCCGGCGAGACCCGCAACCTTCCGGGGCTGGACGCATCTGCGATGCGGCCCCTGGTGGCGATGTTGGAGGATCCGACCGTCCACAAGATCGGGCACGACCTCAAGCGGACGTCGCTGGCGTTGGCGAGGAGCGGAGTCCGACTCGGTGGCTCGACCTTCGACACGATGGTCGCGAGCTACGTGCTCGATCCCGGGCGGCGTGGACACGACCTGGAGATGCTGTCGCTCGAGATGTTCGCTCGGAAGGCGCGAAGCTACGCCGACACGGTCGGGTCGGGCAGGAGCCGCGTGGGGTTCGCCGAGGTGCCCGTGGAACGGGCGCGAGCCTACGTGTGCGAGTGCGCCGAGCTGGCTCTGCGGCTCGAGGAGCGATTCCTGCCGGACCTGGAGGCGGGGGATCTGCTGAGGCTCTTCACGGATCTGGAGATGCCGCTGGTGCCCGTGCTGGCCAAGATGGAGCTCGAGGGGATCGGTATCGACACGGACTTCTTCCGCGGAATGAGGGGGAAGCTCAAGACCGAGCTGGATCACGTCCAGGACGACATCCACCGCATCGCGGGCGCGGACTTCAACCTCAACTCCACGCCTCAGCTCCGGCAGGTCCTGTTCGAGAAGTTGGGTCTGCCGGTGCTGAAGCGAACCAAGACGGGCCCCTCCACGGACGCATCCGTTCTGGAGGAGCTCGCGGCAGAGGGCCACCAGCTGCCCAAGCTGCTCATGGAATACCGTGAGCTCGAGAAGCTGCGCAGCACCTACGTGGAGGCTCTTCCGCAGCTGGTGAATCCCCGAACGGGGCGAATCCACACGAGCTTCAACCAGGCGGTGGCGGCCACCGGGAGGCTCTCGTCCAGTGATCCGAATCTGCAGAACATTCCGATTCGCACCGAGCTCGGTCGCGAGATACGAAAGGGCTTCGTCGCAGACCCGGGCTCGATCTTCCTGAGCGTGGACTATTCCCAGATCGAGCTGCGCATTCTGGCCCACTTCTCGGGCGACGAGGCGTTCGTGACCGCGTTCACCAAGGGCATCGACGTTCACCGTCAGACCGCCTCGGTGATCTTCGACGTGCCGGTGGATGAAGTGACGCCGGCGATGCGGGGTCAGGCCAAGACCGTGAACTTCGCGACGCTGTACGGTCAGGGGGCGTTCTCGCTCGCACGTCAGCTCGGCATCACCCGCGACGAGGCCCGGGCCTTCATCGACACCTACTTCGAGCGCTTCGCGGGGGTCCGCAGGTATCTCGATGAGCAGGTCGAGAAGGCCAGAGAGCTGGGTTACGTCGAAACGCTCCTGGGCAGACGTCGCTACGTGCCGGAGCTACAGGCGCGAAACTGGGGCGTGCGACAGTTCGGCGAGCGTGTCGCCCAGAACACGCCGATCCAGGGCACGGCGGCTGACCTGATGAAGCGGGCGATGATCGACGTGCAGGGTGCGATCGAGGAGCGGGGCGGTGGTGCGCTCCTGCTGCTCCAGGTACACGACGAGCTCTTGCTCGAGGTACCGGAGGCGGAGCTGCAGCCTGTGCGCGAGCTCGTGGTAGGGTGCATGGAAGGCGCGATCGATCTTCGCGTGCCGTTGGTCGCCGAGTGGGGTGTGGGGCGGAACTGGTACGAATGCAAATCGTAGGCACCCGGTCCCATCTCAGGCGGTCCCAGGCGGCCATTCGGACGCCCTCCCGGTGGCGTGAATCTTCCCTCGCGGGGCGCCGGGGCACGCCGCTCACGGTGCGCAGAATCCTGTACCGGAGGGAATCCATATGAGCCGGTCCGTCAACAAGATCATTCTCGTGGGCAACGTCGGGCGTGACCCGGACATCCAGCAGACCAAGAACGGCACGAAGGTGGCCCACCTGTCCCTCGCCACGAACCGGCGCGTGCCTGCGGGGCCGGAACCTCACGAGCGGACGGACTGGCACCGTCTGACCATGTGGAACAAGCTTGCGCAGTTCGCGGAGGACTACATCCGCACGGGAGACCGCGTGTACGTGGAGGGACGGCTGGAGTACGACTCCTACGAGCGCGACGGCGTGTCGATCCCCACCGCGGACGTCCACGTCCGGGAGGTGGTCCTGCTCACCCCGAGAAGCGACGTGGACGAGGACGCCCTGGACGAGGCGGCCTAGGGCCCCCTATGCGGCTCGGACCTACGCGGCCGCGGGCGGGGGCGTCGAACGGGCGCCCCGCCCCGGCCTAAAGGAACGGTCGAAGCCGGGGCTCGACGGAGAGAATCACCTCCCAGCGCCCGTCCCGAAGGCCACGAGCGAAATCGAGGCGGAGGACCTCCCAGGCCAGCGAGAAGCCGGAGCCCGCCGACAGCCGCGGCCCGTCGGTGTCACCGGTGCTCCAGCCGATCGGAAGGTGGTCGGTGTCGGCGAGGTGGGTGGCGCCGACCGCGGCGAACGTCCGGAGCCCGAGCCAGGGGCGGATCAGGGGATAGGTCCCCTCCGCGCGCAGGAGCCAGAAGGCCCTCCCCTGAAACCCTCGCACACCGTAGCCGGGGAGCGTGCCTGCGCCGCCGATCAGGAAGCGAGCCTGGGGCGGGGCTCCGGCTGACGTCCAGCCCGCATCCCCGCGGATGCTGCCACGTGGATTGGCACCACCCGGTCCCAACTCCCATTCGGCGGAGCCGAGCAGGGTCGCGAACCGGCGGCCGTCGAGGGCGGCTGCCGACGCGGAAACGCCCCCCCTGCCGCGCCACGGGAGTCGAACGGGCGCGGACACCCGGAACGCGGCGAGGACCCCATCGTCGACGGGAAGAACGGGACGGAAGTCGCCGTCGACCGAGAGCGACGCGGATCGATGTTGTTCGAGAATGAGATCCAGCTCGAGGCCCGAGCCGGGCTGCGGCCCCCGTAGACCCAGGCGGGCGCCGCGAGCGAAGAAGGGATCCAGGAAGTCCTCATCGAAGAACATGCCGCTCAGCGTCCCCAGGAGCCGCGCATTGGCCGGGAGCGGCCCGATGTCCCGCAACTGGTCCCAGTACGCCTCGAAGACCGGTACGACACGATTCGGTGGGCCGACTGCAGAGAAGGAAAGGGAAGGCCTTTTCCGGGAGAACGCGTACCCTCCTGCGAGGCGCAGCTCGGAGGCCGTACCCGCTCGGAGGTTGAGGCCCGCGCCCAGGAAGAGGCCCTCGGCGCGGTCGTAACGAAGCACGTCCGAGGCCGAGGGGAGGTGTAACCGAAGCGGCGCGAGCCCGCTCAATGCCCGGTTCGCCACGATCTCACGCGCGCGGGCGCGCACCTCCTCGAGGGGAGGCGGGGTGGAGAGGCCCTCTTCCTCGAGGTCGTCGAAGAGCCCCCGTTCGAATGGAAACGCCCGCCGCTCGGCCTCGGGTGCGGCGGTCACACGCGGGCGGGGGAACGAGGCTTCGGGGCTCTGGTCGTTGAACTCGTACCCGTCGATCTCGAAGCGACCCCGGATCACGCTGCCGGCCAGAAAGTCGAGTTGTGGCATCTCTCTCCGCAATTCGACCTGCTGGTGGTACGGCAGCCAGTGCCTGGACTCCCAGAGGGAGTTGTCGAGGGAGATGCGGATATAGTCGAGGTAAGGATCGACGTACGAAGAGGGCGTGAACGTGAAGAGCATTCGTACGATCGCGGCGTTGGCACGGTCGACGTAGACCGAGCCGATGAAGCCCGGACGGTCGGGATCCTTGGGGCGCACACGCACCTCGTAGACCCTCACCTCCCGATCGTCTCCACCGTAGCGGATGCTCAACGAGTCGGAGAGGCTGTAGTCGTAGACCGAAGGTCCGCCGGACGCCATCGGGTGGACGACCTCGGACACCTCGTCGCCGTCCCCGAGCCGGATGCGGTCCCCGAAATCGTCCTGTACCACGGTGAGATGGTCGAGGTGGTAGCGGATGTTGGTGGGCAGGAGCTTCTCGTCCCTGAGGCCCAGGATCCGCTGGCTGGTGCGGCTCGGGGCCTGCCACGCGATCTCCAGTGCGATCTGGTCCGCCTTGACGAGCGTGCGCTCGTCCGAGTCGGGCCGGTCGACGAAGAAGTACACGTACCCTCGGGCCTGGGCGCGGTAGGACCGGAAGGTGGAATCGACCACCACGGACTGCCTGAGCTGACGTGCTCGCCCGACGAGCTCCATAACGCGCTCGTCGTTCCATTCCTCCGGTGCCTGCCCGAGGCCGACTGCGGGGGTCGCCAAGCTCGCCGCCCAAAACCCCGAGGCCCACACCAGTGAGGCACGGCAGAGGGGTGTGGGAGGCTTCAACCGGGGCTCCCGGGTGTTGGGAGGGTCGCGGGGTGGTACGCCTCCCGCGTAGGACCGGTTCCCCGAGAGGTGCGCCGCGGACGCGGCGCGATCAGTTAGCGGTCCAGAAGCCCGAGAGCGAGTCTCCGTGGGGGCTTTCGCGCAGCTTCTCGAACGCTCGGTTCCGGATCTGCCGGATCCGCTCGCGGGTGACGCCGAGCAGCGACCCGATCTCCTCGAGCGTCCGCTCCTCACCGTCGTCGAGCCCGTAGTACAGGTACAGGATCTTGCGCTCCCGTTCGGTGAGGTAGGTCTCGAACATGTGCTCCAGGAACTCACGCCGTGCCATGGCTTCGACGTCTTCCTCGATGTCCGATCCCTCGGCTCCGGAGAAGCGCTCCCCGAAGCTGGCGCTGTCCCGGTCTCCGCGGTCGATGGGCGCATCGAGGCTGAGCTCCGAGGCCGCCACACGGCGCAGCGCCCGGATCGTGTCCAGGGGCTCGCCCATCTCCTCGGCGATCTCCTGGTCCGTGGGCGAGCGACCCAGCTGCTGGGTGAGCAGCGTGTCCGTCCGACTCAGTCGCGCGAGATTGGAGTTCTGGTTGAGCGGGATGCGAACCGAGCGTGTCTGCTCCGCCAAGGCCTGGAGCACGGTCTGACGGATCCACCACACGGCGTAGGAGATGAACTTCACGCCCTTGTCCGGATCGAACTTCTTGACCGCCTTCAGGAGCCCTTCGTTGCCGATGCAGACGAGCTCGGCGAGCCCGAGGCCACGCCCCTGGTACTTCTTCACGTACGAGATGACGAAGCGGAGGTTGGCGGTCACCAAGCGCTCCGCGGCCTCCTTGTCGCCCTCGCGGGCCCGGCGGGCGAGCTCACGCTCCTCCCGGGGATCCTGAATGAGGGGATATTTCTCCACGTCCTGCAGGTACTGGTCGAACGAATCCAGGCCACGTGAGGGAGAGAACATCCGTTTGTTCGTTCCTCGACTTAGGACTCAGGGGACCCGACCGGAGGCTTCGCATGGAGCCCCGCGTGACTCCACGATCTGCTCCCTGTCGGCAGGAGGTGGTCTTTCCGGTTGGGCGGCGGGGCGAGCGTCAAGTTATAAAAGCCTGTTTCCGGGTGTCAAAGGTTTTGTGCGGATTCGGAAACATTTGTTGCCTCCCAGTCGGGCGACCGCGGCGGAACGACTACCCTGTCTGCGGGGCCCGGTTCCCGGAAAACTCCTGGAACTCGGCCTTGAGGCTCTCTGTTCCCGGCCCACCGAGACCGAAGTAGAGGTTGCAGGGGGCCACGCCTTTCAGTGGCACCCGCCGAAAGAAGGCGCTCTGTGACACCCCGAGGACAGTCAGGCGGTCCAGATGTACTTTCCGGGCTCTTCGCCAGCGCCGGTACAGGAAGAGCCGCGCACCGCCCCGGACCACCACCCAGCCGGTCACGAACAGCTGGGCGCCCGGCAGTCGGTGGGCTCCGGCTACGGCGCCCCTCGGCCTTCCACTCGCGGGCGTCACGTCCGCCGCCAACGCCTCGCGCACCCACCCGGGAAATGCCTCGGGGTCGTCCCACCGGGGCTGACCGATGGTCGTCCACGCCCGGGACCAGATCAGCCTCACCGCGAACGCGAACGCCCGTATCTGCGATCCGGCCACGCGCCCGCCCGCGAGCAGCGCGAGGCATCCCAACGCGAAGGCCCATTCGGGATGGTCGAGCGTGAGCACCACGGTGCCCAGCACGAGGACGTCTTCGAGGAGGGCGACGAGAAGCAGGTTGGGATGACTCGCCCCATCGAACCAGAACAGGACGCCCCCACCCGTACGCACCGCGTGGGCTCCCGAAGCGAGCGCGGCCGCGACAGCCGCTCCCGCCACGACCGACTCGGCCGGCCGCCCATCCAGGAGCAACAGGCACAGGAGCGCGCCGGAGAGAGGCCGAATGATCGCGTGGAAGGCGTTCCACACGAGCGCGGCCGTGCGCCAGCGCTCTGCGAGTCCCTCGAGCAGGTAGGCGCCTCCGACGATCGTCAGGATCGACGGCGAGGCCAGGTCCCCGAGCGCGCCGGGCAACACCTCCCACCAGCCGACGTGGGAAGCGAGCCCGAGGAGAAACAGCGTCAGGTAGAGGTCGATCCCCGCCGCGAGGGCGAGAGGTACGAGCGAGAGCAACTCGGTCGGGATCGCCTGCAGCCAGCTCACGCCTGCACGTCCCGGCTCAACCCCACGGCTCCACGTGGACCACCACCTCGCGGGCGCCGAGAGCCTCGGCGATCCTCCGCTCCGCCTCGTCTGCGATCTCGTGCGCCCGCTGCACGTCGAGGTCACGGTCGACGGCGATGGTGAGCTCGGCAAAGCGGTCGCCGCGGCGACCGCGCGAGCGGATGCCATACGCCGACCTGACCCCGTGCACGGTCATGGCCAGGGTCTCGATGCGACCAGGGTCGACCGCTCGGGAGTCGACCAGGACGGGGACCGTCTCACGCACGATCTGCCATCCGGTCAAGGCGATGATCGAGGCCACGAGGATCGTGGCGACAGGATCTGCGATGGGATACCCGAAGCGTGTAGCGACCAGGCCGGCGAGCACGGCCACGGTGGTCAGAACGTCCGAGCGCGTGTGTGCCGCATCGGCGAGCAGGAGATCGCTGGCGAGGCGTCGGCCCACCCGCGCCTCGTAGCGCGCGATCGCGAAGCCGGCCACGGCAGAGAAGCTCATCAGCGCGATGGCGATCCCCGGGACGTCCGCCGAGGGCCCCTGGCCCGACATCAGCCGGATGATCGCCTGCTGCACCAGCTCGAAGACGGTCACCGACAGCACGCCGACCAGCGCGAGGGCACCCAGCGTCTCGAACTTGTGGTGTCCGTACGGGTGGTCCTCGTCCGGCTCCAGCGCCGCCAGCCGCGCCAAAGCGAGGGCGAAGATGTTGTTGGTGGCGTCGAGGGACGAATGGAAGATCTCGGCGACGACCGAAAGGGCATGCGCCAGCCCCCACACGGTGATCTTCACCACGAGCACGCCGATGTTGAGCCAGAGCACGCTGCGGAGGACCCGGCGGACTCTTTCGGCTCGATCCCGTGGCGGACCCGCGGAGCGGCCTTCCACGTTCGACGCGGCGCTCATCGCCGCCTGTCCGCCGTGAATCGGTCCGGCCCGATGTCGTTCCTGCGACTGCGCGCCACCTGAGGGTGCACGAATCCGTAAAGGAGGCCGAGCGGCTCGTGAAGAGTGACCCGGAAGATCGGCGAGCGCGTGTTCTCGAGTCCCAACGGGACCGCAACGTCGAAGCGGGCGACCCCTCGGGTACCTTCCGGAAAGCCGACGCGGAGGCCGATTCCCACGGTTCCCTTCCAGCGTGAGTCCGTGCCGAAAGGTACCGCCCCCGCCCAGACCCGACCCGACTCCGCGAAGATGGTGAGGCCCAGGTCCATGACGTCGGGGACGGGCCAACGAAGGAAAATGCGATCCTCGATGGTCGCCAGAACGCGGCGGGCCCCGGGAAAGTCTTCGTCGCGAAGTCCGCGCAGGGCCTCGCGCCCGCCGAGGGTCAGCTGGAACGGGACGGTCGTGGACCACCCGCCCGCTCCGGCGATCCTCACCACGAACGTGTGACCCGGCATCCGTCTGGATCGGAGATAGGCCAGGACGTCGGCCTCGCCCAGCACGTCGTGCCAACCCTGCTGCGCGGCCGGCCCCGACAGCACCTGCCGACCCTCGATGCTCGCCCGGAGGAAGACGTAGCTCGAGCCCGGATCGTGGCCGGCGAACACCCGAAGGCGCGAGAACAAGTCGTCGCCTCGGCTCCCCCCCCCGGACAGGCCGTCCACGCCGCGGCCCAGCGTCAGCCCCAGCTCCGTTCCCAACTGGATGTCCTGGACCCCGTTGAGGTTGTCCAAACCGGAGGCGCGCCGGAATCGTAGATTGCGCTGTCCAACGAAGACGTTCACGCGGGTGGCCGCGCGGCTGGCCACCTGGTCGACGATCCTCTCGCCGATGTCGGACTGGGCCGGCTCCGCGTTCGCGAAGTCGTTACCCCGCGCCAGCTCGAGCCCGTCGGGGAACCCCGCGTACTCCACCTCTTCCCGAGAGACCCCCATGCCGAGGAGGGTGAGGTTGCCGGGCCGCCCCAGGCGTCCGGCGAACGAGAGCTCGAAGCGCTCGTCCTGAAGCGGCAGGAGCAGGTGGGTGGACTCGCCCAGCTCGCCGCCGGTCGAGTACGGGAAGAGATCGTCGCGCTTGCCGTAGACCTGGCGGAACGCGAAGCGGCCGACTTCTCCCACGAAGGGATAGGCCATGGTCTCGTCGAGGAAGGAGCCCACCCGCGTGCGGCCGGCCGACAACCCCACGTCCGTCCGACTCCCGAGCAGGCGCGGGAGTTGGATCTCGCCGCCGACGTCCCGGCGCTCCTTCCGCTGGCGAAGAAAGGCGGAGCCGAGGATGCCCTCGCCCGCGAGGTTCTCCTCTGTGATGGACAGGCTCTCGATGTCGACCCCGTCGTCGAAGGACACGCCGACGTTCACCTTGGTCGTCCACTCGTCCTGGGTGTCGACCACCACCTGCTTCGACCCGTCGGGTGTGTCGACCGCGAAGACGTCCGCGCGCGAGAAGAAGCCGTACCCCCGGAGGATTCGCCCGGACTCCTCGATGAGGAGCGGGTCGAAACAGTCGCCCTCCCGGAAGAGTAGCTCGCGTCGGATGAATCCTTCGCGCGTTTTGACGTGGAGGGCGTTCGCGATTCGGTAGACGCCGCCGAAGATGCCCAGCCCTTCGAGCTGATCCGGGTCCCAGATCGAGTGGTTGTCGACGAACACGTCCGAGATCGGCCCCTGGGCGCAGGGCATCGTCCCGGCTCCGGCATCCGCCTGGGCGGCCAGCGACCCCGAGGTCCCCACCCACGCCGCGAGGACGGCGGCCGCGGCCATGGCTCTGGGGCCTGCGAGCGTGGTGGCTCGAATGGGGTCCTCCGAAGGCCGAGGTCGGCTTGGGGTGAGGGTAATCTACCTGCGTGCGGGGGGTTTGACATGGCCTCCGCCGCCTCTCTAACGTCCAGGCTCCTCCACGATCCCGACGAACGGAAACCCCCATGGCGAAGCGCCGCGAGGAGGCCCTCGAGTACCATACGAAGGGTCGCCCTGGAAAGATCGAAGTGGTCCCCACGAAAGCGGTCACGACCGCCAGGGACCTGAGTTTGGCATACTCCCCGGGCGTGGCCGAACCATGCCGGGAGATCGACGCCAACCCGGAGGACGTGTTCAAGTACACGGCGCGCGGGAATCTCGTGGCGGTCGTCTCGAACGGCACCGCGGTGCTGGGGCTCGGAAACATCGGACCGCTGGCGGCCAAGCCCGTGATGGAGGGGAAGGGCGTCCTCTTCAAGCGCTTCGCGGGAATCGACGTCTTCGACCTCGAGGTCGGCTCCGAGGATCCGGACGACGTCATCCGCTTCTGTCAGCTTCTCGAGCCCACGGTGGGTGGCATCAATCTGGAGGACATCAGCGCTCCCGCGTGCTTCATCATCGAGCGCACGCTGAGGGAGACGATGGACATCCCGGTCTTCCACGACGACCAGCACGGCACCGCCATCATCGCCGCCGCGGCCCTGATGAATGCGGTGGACCTGACCGGGAAGAAGCTCGACGAAGTGAAGGTGGTGTTCAGCGGCGCAGGCGCGTCGGCCCTCTCCACGGCGGATCACTTCTGTCGACTCGGCGTGCCCAGGGAGCACATCCTGATCGTCGACTCGAAGGGGGTCATCTACAAAGGCCGAAAAGAGGGGATGAACGAATACAAAGCCCCATACGCCGTGGCCACCAAGGCCCGGTCGCTCGCCGACGCCATGAAAGGGGCGGACGTGTTCGTCGGCCTGTCCGTGAAGGGCCTCGTCACCGGGGAGATGGTCGCCTCCATGGCCGACGACCCGATCATTTTCGCGCTCGCCAATCCGGACCCCGAGATCCTTCCGGAGGAGGTCGCGGAGGTTCGCAACGACGCCATCATGGCTACGGGCCGCTCGGACTACCCGAACCAGGTCAACAACGTGCTCGGGTTCCCGTTCATCTTCCGCGGCGCGCTCGACGTTCGTGCCAAGGGGATCAACGCCAACATGATGTTGGCTGCCACCAGGGCGTTGGCCGAGCTGGCCCGCGAGGAAGTTCCCGACACGGTGCGGGGCGCCTACGACGGATCCGACATCGCGTTCGGGCGCGACTACCTGATCCCCAAGCCTTTCGACCACCGGGTCCTCTTCTATGTGGCGCCAGCGGTCGCCAAGGCAGCCATGGACAGTGGGCTGGCCCGCATCGACCTCGATCTCGAGGAGTACGTGGATCGGCTGCGCGCAAGCCTCGGCCCGGGGCGGGAGGTGATGCGTTGGATGACGAATCGGGCACGTCGACACAAGGCTCGAGTCGTCTTTCCCGAGGGCCACAACGACACGGTGATCCGCGCGGCGGCTCAGATGGTCGAAGAGGGGATCTGTCAACCCGTCCTGATGGGACGCCCTCCGCGGGTCGCGGAGAAAGCGCATCACCTCGGGGTCAGGCTGGACGGCGTCGACATTGTCTACGCGGCCGAGCTCGAAGAGCGACGGCACGCCTTTGCCGCCGCGCTGTTCCGGCGGCGGGCCCGGAAGGGTCTGACGATGGCAGAGGCCCGCTGGAACATGTACAAGCCGATCTACTTCGCGGCATCCATGGTCGAGGCGGGAGATGTGGACGCGATGGTCGCGGGCATCGAGGCGAACTACGGGGAGATCCTGCGCCCCGCTCTCCAGGTTCTCGGTGTGGCCGAGGGCGTGCGTCGGGTCGCCGGCCTGTACATGCTGGCCTTCCCGAACCGGGAGCTGCTCTTCCTGGCGGACACGACCGTGAACATCGACCCGGACGCGCGCACCCTGGCGGACATCGCCCAACAAACGGCGGCGTTCGTTCGCGACCTCGGCATCCAGCCGCGCGTCGCCATGGTCAGCTTCTCGAACTTCGGAAGCGTGGATCACCCCGAGTCGCGCACCGTCGCGGAGGCCGTGCGCATCGTGCAGACCGAGGACCCGGACCTCGAGATCGATGGCGAGGTCCAGGCCGACACGGCGGTGGATCCCGCGAAGCTCATGGGCAACTATCCGTTCAGCCACCTCCAGGCACCTGCGAACGTGCTCGTGTTCTCCAGGCTGTCGGCGGCCAACGCCGCGTATAAGCTACTTGACGTGTTGGGTGGCGCGGACGCGATCGGGCCGGTGCTCCTGGGCATGAGCAAACCCGTGCACATCCTCCAGCGAGCGTGCTCGGTGCAGGACGTTCTCAACCTTGCGACCGTGGCGTCGGTGGACTGGCAGGCCCGGACCAAGCACATTTGACGACAGGCTCGAACCGACGTCACGAGCCGTCGCCGACGATGCCGACCACACAGCGCGAGCCGTTGAGCAGAGAGCGGCCCGGCGCATGATCTAGAAGGGGGATGCACCCGGATGTCCACCCGTTTCGGCCTGGATGAGCATGGTCTCGAGCCGAGGGGGGAGGTGTATTGGAACCTCTCTCCAGCCCGCCTTTACGAAGACGCGTTCGCCAGGGGCGATGGGCGTCTCGCGCACATGGGCGCGATCGCCGCGACCACGGTGCCGCACACGGGTCGCTCCCCGAACGACAAGTTCATCGTGCGTGACGAGACTACGGAGGGCGTCGTCGACTGGGGCGCTGTCAACGTCCCCATGACGCCGGAGCACTATGACGCACTCCGCGCGGACGTCGTGACGTATTTGGACGGGCAGGACCTCTACGTGCGAGACGCGCGCGCCGGTGCGGACGACGCTTTCGGGATCAACGTGCGGGTGGTCAGCGAGAGCCCGTGGCACTCGTTGTTCGCCTACAACATGTTCCTGCGCCCGTCGGCCGAGGAGCTGGCGACCCTGCGGCCCGACTTCACCGTCCTGCATGCTCCCCACCTGAAGGCAGACCCCGCACGACACGGGACCCGCTCGGAGACGTTCATCGTGGCGAACTTCTCCGCCCGCGAGGTCCTCATCGGGGGCACGCGCTACGCCGGCGAGATAAAGAAATCGATCTTCTCGGTGCTGAACCACATTCTGCCCGATCGTGGTGTCTTCCCCATGCACTGCTCGGCGAACATCGGGCCCGACGGTGACGTCGCACTCTTCTTCGGGCTGTCGGGGACGGGGAAGACGACGTTGTCCGCCGATCCCGAGCGTGGCCTGATCGGGGACGACGAGCACGGATGGAGCGTGAACGGCGTCTTCAACTTCGAGGGTGGCTGCTACGCGAAGACCATAAACCTTTCCAGGGAAGGCGAGCCCGAGATCTACCAAGCCACCCAGATGTTCGGGACGATACTCGAGAACGTCGTCCTCGACGAGGACACGCGCGAGATCGATTTCGAGGACGGCTCGATCACCGAGAACACCAGGGCATCCTATCCGATCGAGTACATCCCGAACGCCGTCCTCGCAGGCAGGGGCGGCGTGCCCAGGAACGTGGTATTCCTCACGGCCGACGCGTACGGGGTTCTCCCCCCGATCTCCAGGCTGACGCCGGAGCAGGCGATGTACCACTTCCTGTCTGGCTACACCGCGAAGCTCGCCGGGACGGAAAGGGGGGTCACCGAGCCCCGGGCGGCGTTCAGCACCTGCTTCGGCGCCCCCTTCCTACCCCGTCACCCGAGCGTCTACGCCGGGATGCTCGGAGACAAGCTGCGTGAGGGAGCCGTTAAGGTTTGGCTGGTGAACACCGGTTGGACGGGAGGGCCTTTCGGCACCGGGAAGCGCATGTCGCTGCGCCACACGCGTGCCATGGTCAAGGCGGCTTTGGCGGGCAGTCTCGACGATGTCCCGACCGCGACGGACCCCGTGTTCGGCCTTCACGTACCCACAGCCGTGCCTGGAGTACCCGACGAGGTGCTGGAGCCGCGTGCGACCTGGGTGGATCGGGAAGCGTACGACGCGCAGGCCGCGAAGCTCGCCGACATGTTCAAGAAGAACTTCGAGCGCTTCGCGGCTCAGGTACCCGACGCGGTGCGCGCGGCGGGTCCGCGCTGACCTCTACCCGTTGAGCGACAGTCGGTCGAGCGCGGAGGACCCCGCCCAGCACCGAGATCAATCGGCTCCGTCGCATGCGGAGCTGATCGCGACGTACCTCAAGATCTCCCTGCTCGGGTTCGGGGGCCCCAACGCGCACCTCGCGCTCATGCTCGACGAGGTCGTCGAGCGGAAGCGGTGGCTGACGCGTGAGCGGTTTCTCGAGATCATGTCGCTCACGAACCTGCTGCCCGGGCCGAACTCGAGCGAGGTCGCCATACACGTAGGGTACACGCAGCGTGGCTGGACCGGCGCGCTCGCTACCGGACTGACGTTCCTTCTGCCCACCTTCGTGATGGTGACCGCGTTGGCCGCGGCCTATTTCCGGTACGGGACGCTGCCTCAGGTCGGTGCGTTGTTCTGGGGGCTCCAGCCGGTGATCGTCGCCATCGTTCTATCCGCGGGGTGGAAGATCGGGCGCGCCGGCGTGAGAACCCCGATCCAGGCGGTGTTGGCTGTCGCCGGCGCGGTCGTATCGGTCTTCTCGGGCCATGCGATCATCGTGGCGATGCTGTTCGGAGGTGCCGTCACCTGGGGGTGGCACAAGGGAATCGCCGAGGAGCCTCCCGGGCACGAGGCGGAGAGACGCTCCGGCTGGCTCGCCACCCCGGTCGTCGCCGTCGCGGGGTCCGTCAGCACGCTCGGCTCGGTCTTCCTGACGCACCTGTGGATCGGGTCCGTGCTCTTCGGCGGCGGATACGTGCTGGTCGCGCTTCTCGAGCCCTGGGCGGTCGGCCGCTACGGTTGGGTCACGAGCGCTCAGTTCCTGGACGGCGTGGCGCTCACGCAGGCCGTTCCCGGGCCGATCTCGACGCTGTCGGCGTTCGTAGGCTATGCGGCGGCGGGCGTCCCGGGCGCAATCCTCGGGACCGCCGGTATCTACCTGCCTGCGTTCGTCTCCGTGCTCCTCGTGGCGCCCCGGATGGAGAGGCTCCGGGAGCAAGCGGCGGTCCGGCGGGCCCTGGTCGGGGTGGTGGCCGTGGTAGCGGGCGCCGTGGTCGGCGTCGGGATATCGCTCGCCGGCGCGGGTGTCCGCGACCCGTGGGGCGGTGCGGTCGCTTTGGCGGCACTCGCCCTCGCGATTCGGTGGAAGGTGCCCGCTCTATGGCTCGTGGCGGGAGGACTGGGGATGGGGGTGCTCCGACTCGCTGTCGCCTGAAGGGCGAGGGCTGACGGGGCTCCCTCCGACGGGCCGCTCAGGCCACTTGTCGTCGTTTGGTCACCGCGGTCACCGCGAGACCCGACAGGAGCATCACGACCAGCGTGCCGGCCAGAGCCCCGCGGGGCAACCCGGGCCCGGCCCGATCGGAGCCACCGATGTTCTCGCGCGTCCACCCCATGACCCACGGGCCCAGCGACGTTTCGAAGGCATTCTCGAAGGCGGTGCGTACCTCGGTACGCGACTGCCAGAAGCGCGAGAACCGCTCAGGCCCAAAGGCGCCTTCGAGGTCGGCGAGGAGGTAGTCGTCTGCGGCGCCGAAGACGGACGCGAACCTGGAGCCCCGCCCTCCGATCAGGGGCGAGGCCGCGATGACGAGGGCCTCCTCCGTGGTCATGTTCTCGGCGGTCCGGGGATCGAGGAATGCGACCGCGCATGCCTCCGCCACCCCGGCGAGGCAACGGTCGGGCACGAGAGACAGCGCCGTGCCCCGTATCTCGACGAGCGCTCGGGTGCCGTGCCCCGGCGGTGGTCGAAGAACGTCGTCCGAGGTAGCCTGGGCGAAGCCGATCCCTCCGGACTTGAGCCAGGTCAGGATGTGCGGACCGGGAAGACCGTGGCGTGCCGCGAATCGGCACACGCCGAGGACATCGACCCCATCCGAGGTCCGGAGCGTGCCGGTCCCCACCCTACCCGTCCCCGAGATGACCCGAAGGCAATAGGGGATTCCGTCCAGCGAGCCCATGTAGGTGTCCTGGAGCATGGGAGAATCGGCGCGGCGGGGCAGCAGGAAGACGCCGATCGCCGCCCGCCTCGGTGCGCGGCCAAGCGCCCTTTCCACCGCGTCACGCAGGAGGTCGCGCGCGCCGTCGTCGGCGAGCGGCGCCGCAGGACCGCGCGGTCGGATAGTCGACTCCGCCCGGCCGTCCGCGACCACGGCGCCCGGGCCCGCCGAGGCCACGAGGGGGGCCAAAGAGTCGGAGAGAGCGCGCCGCCGGAGGACTCCCTCGGTGATGCGCATCTCCCGGCCCAGCTCACGGAGCCGAGCCTGCTCCGGGAGCTCTTCGAGTGCCCCGGGAAGCCCCGGTGGCTCAGGGGGGAGCTTCGCCAGAGCGATCAGCGTCATTCCCCCGAACACGAGGCCAAGCCAGCTCTTCATCCCAATCGCCATCTCGTGCTCCTGGTGGCAAGTGCGGCAAGGACCCCGACCCACACCAGCGCGAGCAGGATGCTGGGATCGAGAATCCGCATCGGTTCGGCACGGCTCTCGACCACCCGTGCCCGCCAGAGGGCGGCGAGGGTATGGGCCTCGAGCCCGGATGCCGCGCGTAACGCCTCGCCCGGCGCGGCACTGCGATCGGCGACCATGCGTGACCACGCTCCTCGGCCGCCCACGCCGAGGGCGAGCCATGCCAGGTATGCGCGCGGCCCGACCTGTTGAAACGGGTCACCGCCGCCCCCCGGGCCAAGCCGCTCTTCGAGCAGCGCGTCGCAATCCGCGACCAGCGCCCGCTGCAGGCAACCTGCGAAGCGGGGGTCCGTGCTCCGCCTCGTCGCGGGCGATCGAGCCAGCCACGCGCGCGCCAGCTCGATCCGTTCCTCGGGCGAGTACCAGTCGTCGAGGGGGAAGGGGTCGTCGGTCAAATCCGCTCCCAGCGCGTCCCAGCAGCGCCGTGCATCTCCCCCCAGACATTGGCGCGTGCTCTCCGCCCCCGCGAGCGCCGTCGCCCGGTAGATGCCCGAGGGATCTGCGGGGGCCCGGAGCTCGCCGTTGATCCAGCCTCCCAGGGGTGTGCCGGCGATTTCGGCGCCGAGCATCGCCGCGATCTGCTGGCGGACGGACCGCTCCACCGCGCGCCGCGATCTCCAGGGCCGCAGCTCGACACGACGCACGGGCTGGTCGCTGGCGACCGGCACTTCCTCATTCGAATTCGGCCATGCGAAGGTGAAGTACTCCACCGACGCTCGCGCTGGCTCGTCGATGAACGATGCGTACTCGTTGTCCCACACAGCGCCGAAGATCCTGCGTGCCGTCTCCGCCTGCCCTCGCCGCGCGATCACCCGGAGCGGTCCGACCGTGATGGTGTCCGTTCGCAGTGAGCTCTCGGCAACGAGGCGTGCCGCGCGCTCGGCCATGGCGGCTTGCGAGGCCGCTCTGGCGGCCTCGACCAGCGGAGCCAGCGAGTCACGCCGTTCCCTCAGCTCCTGGTCCGTCTGGCGCGCCGCCGCCCCCGGCGGGCTCAGGAAGCAGATGAGCAGCGCGGCGCCGAGCGCCCTTCGCTTCGCGCTAGACATCGATCAACATCCACTTGCCGGTGAAGACCTCGAACGGCCCGGGCATGCGTGCAAGGGCCTCGCCGACGGCGCCCACCAGATCGACCCGGGCAAACGACTCGAAGCCGAGGGCGGTCAGGATCTGGGGGACGAGGTTCCCGAAGAGGACGAAAGCCAGCGCCGCGGAGACGATCCACAGCGTGGTCCTCACCGTTCCGGCCGCCGCGGCGAAGAAGGCCGCGTAGGCGAGGAGGATAGCCGCCAGGAAGCGCAGGGCCAGCGCCGTCGGATAGGCGTGCAGTCCGCTGGGCAGCGTCACCGATGCCGAAGCGAGCAGGGCCCCGCCCCAGAGCGCGACCGCGGGAAGAATCGCGATGGCGGCCCCAGCCCCCATCTTCAGTAGCGCGTACTGCCATCGAGGAACGGGGAGGGACAGCGCATAGACGTGCTTGGCCTGATGGTCCCAGTTCCAGGCGCTGAGCGCCAGGAAGATGCCGGTGGCCGCGGCCAACCCCGGGAAGAACGGGGTCCAGAAGGCGTAGCTCGCGATGACACGATACGCCATGACGGGCCCCGCGGCCGCACCGGTCGCACCGGACATATCGGGCCCCCCCAGCCCCTGCACCACCAGGAGTGGAAGCCCGAAGGCAGCGAGCAGGAACGGGATCAGGGCGAATCTGACCTGCTTCCAGTGGACGAAGAGCATCGGCTGATACATGGCTCAGCTCCGTTCGGATGAGTCCGGTCTCGACGAGCGGAGGAGCTCCACGAAGCTCTCCTCCAGATCGAGGTCGACGACGTCACGAAGGGTCACGCCGACCCCTTCGAAGTACTGGCGCATCGGGTCCCGCCACCCTTGGACCACCCAGGTCTCGGAAGGTCCGGAGCCGTTCGCGTGCTTCCGCGAGAGGACGGTGAAGGGCGGGTCCAGGGGTAGCTGCGGCGGCCCGGAGAGGCGGATCCGCTTGATGCCGTTCTTGAAGTGTGTCATCGGCAGCTCGGTCACGAGCCTGCCCCGATCCATGACACCGACCCAATCGCAGATGCGCTCGAGCTCGTGGACCAGATGGCTGGAGATGAAGACGGTGGCGCCGGTCTCGCCCACGTAGTCCAGCACTGCTGTGAGGACGTCTCTGCGCACCACGGGGTCCAGTCCGTCGGTCGGCTCGTCGAGCACGAGCAGGTCCGGACGCTGGGCCAGGGCGAGGAGCATGAGCAGCTTCCCGGTCTCGCCCTTGGACATGCGCGCGATCTTGCGGGTCGGGTCCAGTCCGAGCCGGTCCACGAGCTCCCCGGCCCATCCACCGTCCCACATGGGAAAAAAGGATGCGTGGTAGCGGAGCTGCTCGGCCACGGTGAGGGCAGGATAGACATGCGGGCGCTCGGGAACGTAGCCGACCCGGGCGAGGATCCTCGGCATGTCCCCGGGCACGCTCATGCCCAGTAGGCGGATCTCGCCCGAGTCCGGCCTCAGCATGCCCATGAAGGCTCTGATGGTCGTCGTCTTGCCGGATCCGTTCGGGCCGAGGAAGCCGTAGATGGACCCCATCGGGACGCGCAGGCTGAGCTCCTTCAGCGCGAAGGAACGGTCCGCCCTCCACGACACGTGGGACAACTCGATGGCGCTATTCACGGATTTCGACTCCTGTCTCCACCTGGAAAGCCCTCGATAGATCGTCGACGCCGATGCCTCGTCGCGCCGCGTCCTCCAGCAGTCGTCGGATGAGCTCCCGTGCCTGGACGGCGCGCTCCTCCCGGCGCAGCAGCGGTGAGACCTCCTGCACGAAGGTGCCCTGGCCGTGACGCATCTCAACGAATCCGTCGGCCGCGAGGTCTCGATATGCCTGGACCACGGTGGCCGGGTTGATACGCAGCTCCCTGGCGAGCCCGCGAACGGAGGGGAGCGCTTCCCCTGCAGCGAGCTCGCCCGAGGCGACCGCGACGCGCACGCATGCGGCGATCTGCTCGTAGAGCGGTACGGGGCTGCGAGGGTCGATGGACGAGAACACGGATTCAGCCCCCTGCGGCTCTGGCCGGCACAGGGTCGACGCGCTTCGGTGACGATGTCTTCGGACGGTCGCTCATTCAGGCACCAGTGTATCGGTGTATCGGTCCTATAATACACTGAACCAGGTGGCTCCCGCCGGTCAACAGTTTCGTTCGCGGGCCCGTCGCCTTGTTCGGTCCGGTGCGGTGCGCTTAAATACCCACATCATGGAACGAGACCCACTCGACAGCCCGGAGGCGACTCCAGGGCCCGATCGGCCGCTCGAGGAGCTGCGCGAAGCATTGGGCGCCGACTTCGAGATCGTCCGCAAGCTCGGCGAAGGCACGATGTCCAACGTCTGGCTGGCACGTGACCGCGCCCTGGGCGTGCTGGTCGCCATCAAGGTCATGCGCGTCGGGCGCATGGCCGACGAGACCGCGCGTCGCCGTTTCGAGCGCGAGGCGCGCGCCGCCGCGAGCCTGTCCGAGCACCCCAACGTCGTGGCGGTGCACCGTTTCGGGCGCCTGCCAGACCAGACACCCTATCTGGTCATGCAGTTCGTGAAGGGTCGCACGATGGAGGAGCGGCTCAAGGCGGAGGGGCGCCTGCCCGTGGCGGAAGCCACCGGTGTTCTGCTGGACGTGGCATCCGCGCTGGAGCTGGCGCACGGGAAGGGCATCGTCCACCGGGACCTTCGGCCCGCCAACGTCCTGTGGGATGAAGAGCGTCGGCGCGCGCTGCTGACCGATTTCGGTATCGCCGCGATCCTCGCGACGTCGGGCGAAGAGGTCACTCGGCTGACCAAGACCGGGCAGCTCATCGGCGATCCCCGGTACCTGAGCCCGGAGCAGCTCCTCGACAAGGACCTAACGGAGCTGGCCGACATCTACCTGCTCGGAGTGCTCGGCTACGAGCTCCTCACGGGTGAGGGCCCCTATCAGGTGAGGACCCTGATGGAGGGAGTGTCCGCTCACCTCAGCCAGGAGCCGAGGGACCTCCGGACGCTGCGTCCCGACGTACCCGCGCACGTGGCCGACCTCCTGCGTCGCTGCTTGTCGCGCGAGCCCAACCACCGTCCGAGCGCGGCGGACGTGGCCAGGACCCTGCGCAGCGGCGTCGCCACGGCGACCTCTTCCTCCTCCTCCGTCGAGTCGGACGACGTCGCCATGCTCCTGCGGCGCCGCGTCCCTCAGGTCGTCGGCCTCGCCATCGCCGGCAGCGTCGCCCTCATCGGCCTGGCCAGCGACCTGGAGGGCAAGGGCCGTCTCCCGGTATACGCGGTGGACGTCGCCCTGGTCACTTCGGCCGCGCTGGTGCTGGCGTCGGGAATCCTGGCCTGGTTCCATGGTGAGCGCGGTCGCCAGCGGGCGCCGGTGATCGAGTACTGGCTTCTGGGCGCGGTCGGCGCCGCGTGGCTGCTCATCAGCACCTGGATCGCGATCACCGAGTGAGTGTTCCCGCGGGCGGTCGCTGTGGCGAGGCCCGCGGACTACGTTGTGCCCCCGAACGCGACCCCCCAAAGGAAACGTCTCGATGAAGGCCCTTCGAAGCGCCGGAGTCCTCGCGGCTACGCTCGCACTACCCCTCGCGCTCTCGGGCCAGGTCCCGGTCGAGGTTCCGGCGGGCGCACCGGCGCGCTACCACGACCTTCCCCCGGTGCGTCGGCAGGCGGAGGAGATGCAGGTGTGGGTCGAGGCCCGCGTGACCCGCGTGCTGCCCGCGCTCATGGCGGAGTACGGGGTCGACATGTGGATCCTGTCGATGCGGGAGTACGGCGAGGATCCCGTCTTCTGGTCCATCATCTCCGAGACGACGTTCGCCGCGCGGCGGCGCTCCATCTACGTGTTCACCCGCCAGGCCGACGGGAGCGTGGAGCGGCTGGCTTTGGGCGGGAGCGACCAAGGCGGGCTTTTCCGCATCTACCGCTCGCCTCATCCGACGCCCACCGGTCGCCCGGCCGAGCTGTGGGGTGACGAGCAGTGGCGTCTTCTGAACGAGATCGTCACGGATCGGGACCCCAGTACCATCGTTTTGAACATCGACGACACCTGGGCGTTCGCCGATGGTCTGGGCGCTGGTGAGCGCGAGGCGCTGGAGAGGGCTCTGGGTCCGCGGTACCTGGCGCGGGTGAAGCGCGAGCCTCGGCTGGCCACCGACTACATCTCGGTACGCGTCCCGGAGATGATGCCCCGCTATCGGGAGATCGAGGAGACCGTACACGCGATCATCTCGGAAGCGTTCTCCAACTCCGTGATCACCCCCGGCGTCACGACCACCGAGGACGTGGTCTGGTGGCTCCGCCAGAGGGTCGTGGACCTGGGGATGACGACGTGGTTCCAACCTTCTGTGGCTGTGCAGCGCGCAGGGGAGGTGCCCGCCGAAGGCCCGGTCGTCATCCAGCGCGGCGACATGCTGTGGACCGACTTCGGCGTCATCGCGATGCGCCTGAAGACCGATACCCAGCACAACGGGTATGTCCTGCGCGAGGGTGAGACGGACGTTCCCGACGGCCTCAAGGCCTGCCTGCGCGCCAGCAACCGCATGCAGGACATCCAGCTGCAGGAGATGCATCCGGGGCGCACCGGGAACGAAGCGCTCCACGCCGCCTTGGCCCGTATGCGGGAGGAGGGGATCACCGGCTCGCTCTACTCCCATCCCATCGGCGACCACGGCCACGGCGCGGGACCGCTCATCGGGCTCTGGGACCGGCAAGAGGGCGTGCCCGGCCGAGGCGACGCGAAGATCCGCCCCTCCACGTGGTTCTCGATCGAGCTGCAGGCGACGGTGCCGGTGGCGGAGTTCGGTGGGAAGGGCGTGTCGTGCCGCCAGGAGGAGGAGGCGTATCTCGACGCCAAGGGCGACCGACATTGGGTTTTCCGTCGGCAGGACAAGTTCCACCTGGTTTGGTGAGCGCCCCGGGGGTGACGCTCGAGCTCCGCTGCAACCCCATCGACGATCCGCCGCGGAGCCCGCCGGAGTCGCGGGCGTGCGGGGCCCGCCGTCGCCGACCGCGGGACATCTGCCGGGCGAGCGCCGCCCAATGGCGCATCGACGATCGGACCGGCATCTTGGCAGGCCCGCTCGCACTCGCTCCTACCTGATCGAAACCCCGCACTTTGGCATCCCGACCCCCCGCTCGTGGCCGGCCGTTCGATCGACGCATCGTCGACGGCCCCATCCCCGGGGCCGTTTGGCGTCTGGCGTGGCCGACGATGCTCCAGAACGTGATCGGTGGCCTCCAGGGCATCATCGATCATGCCATGGTCGGCCACTACGTGGGATTCGTCGGCAACGCGGCCATCGGTGTCGCGTGGCAGATCTTCCTCGTGGTCATCGTCTTCATCACGTCGGTCTTCACCGGGATGGGCGTGCTCGTGGCCCGCTTCACCGGCGCGAACGAGCCGGAGAAGGTGAACCGAACCGTGTACCAGGCGTTCCTGACCGCGGCGGGGCTTTCGCTCGGAGTCATGGCGCCTCTGGGGTACGTGTTCTCACCGCAGCTCCTGGGGCTCATCAACGCCGCGCCCGAGGTGCAAGCGGAGGCACTTCCCTACCTGCGGATCATGTTCGTCTTCTCCTTCGGCATGATGATGTTCTTCATGACCGGGGGCGCGTTCCGATCCGCCGGTGACGCGCGCACGCCGCTGCGCCTGGGCGTCCTCATGACGGTACTGAACATCATCCTGAACGTCGTCCTCATCCGCGGCGTGGGTCCGATACCGGCGTTCGGTACCAAGGGCGCGGCGATGGGCACCGTCATCTCCGGCGGCGTGATCAGCCTCATCGTCTTCTGGCTGCTGTTCAGTCACAAGGCAGTGGTCGCGTTCCACCGAGGCATGAGCTGGCGTCTGGACCTCACGATCATCAAACAGCTGTTCCGCTTCGGACTCCCGACCGGGATCCAGGGAGTGGCGATGAACGTCGGCGGTGTGTTCCTGCTACGATTCATCGGCTCCCTCGAGCAGAGCGCGGAGGCCCAGGCGGCGTACGCCATCAGCTACGTCGAGCTGTTCTCGCTCATCACCTGGACGTCCGTAGGTCTCATGGGCGCCACCGCGGCCGTGGCCGGACAGAACCTCGGTGCAGGCAGACCGGACCGGACGACCAAGGCGGTCAAGGTGGCGAACGCCATCGGCCTGGGCGTCGCAGTCGCGGTCGGGGGGTGCTTCGTCGTCATGCCCCGACTGCTGCTCGGGATCTTCGGCATGGAGGACCCCGCGGTCCTGCAGCTGGGCGAGCAGCTCCTCGGGTATCTCGCCGTGTCGGGTCTGTTCATCACGACCGCGCTGACCTACACCGGCGGCCTGCAGGGGACGGGTGACACCAAGAGCCCGCTCTACATCTCCATCATCTCGCAGCTCGTCGTGCCCCTCGGCATGTGCGCGATCATCCAGGCGCTCAGAGGCCTTCAGCCCGGCGACATCTGGCTGGCGATCGTCCTCGGTCACCTGACCCGGGCCACGCTCAGCGTCCTCCGTTTCCGCCAGGAGAAGTGGAGGGGGATCGAGGTCGACATAGGGCCGGCCCGGGCCTAGGCGGGCTCACGAGGTGCGGGGGCGAACGACTCGGCTGCCTTCCGGCGTCCGTCGGTGACGACCGCCCTCGAGACCGCGAGCGCTGAGCCTCACGTCTCCGCGCGCATCGCCTCCACGGGATCGACGCGGGTGGCCCGGCGCGCCGGCAGGTAGGCCGCGCCGAGCGCCACGAGGAACAACATCGCGGGCGCGAACGCCAACGCCACGGGATCGCGGGCGCCCACCTGGAAGAGCTGTCCGGAGAGCGCACGTCCCGCGAGGAGCGATCCTCCGACGCCGAGCGCGGTTCCGAGCGCGGTGAGCACCATGGCCTGACGCAGGACGAGGGCGAGGATCCGCCCGCGCGGCGCCCCCAGGGCGAGGCGGAGCCCCAGCTCCCGCGTGCGGCGTGTGACCACGTAGGACATGAGCCCGCCGATTCCCACGGCGCCCAGGACCAGGGCGAGCCCCGTGAAGACCGCGACGAGGATCGTGAGGAAGCGCTCGTCCGTGACCGACCGGCTGAGGACGGCCGGCAGGGTCGCCATCGCAACCACCGGCAGCGACGGGTCCAACTGCGCGATCACCCCACGTGCGGTGGACAGCGCCAGCGACGGGTCCAGGTCGCTGCGCACGACGAGGGTCGAGAGGCGCGTGGCGAGCCCCCCATAGATCGCGCCTGCCTGGGCGCGTGGCACGTACATGAAGGCACCGATGCCGGCATCGTATCCGCCGTGCCGGACGTCGCCTACCACTCCGACGACGGTCAGCTCGGGGTTCCCGTTCTGCGGCATGCCGAGCTGGAGGCGCTCACCCAGCGGGCTCTCGCCCTTCCAGTACTGTTGGGCCATCGCGCGGCTCACGATCGCCACGGCCGGAGCGTCTGCCCGGTCGGTGACTTCGAACGCGCGGCCCTCCAACAGGGGGATTCCCATCGCCTCGAAGTAGCCGGGGCTCGCGACCTGGTATGCGGCGTTCCAGAAGTCGCCGTCCGCGATGGGGCGGTCGAGCGGCCTCATGGACTCGATGCCGGCTCCCCGCACGAAGGGGAGTGCCCGGATGGCTCCAGCCGCCCGGATGCCGCGCAGGGCAACCAGGCGGGCATCCAGCCGTTCATGGAAGGCGGCCACGGCCTCCGCGTCCGGATACGCGGTCGCGTCCAGGGCGAACTCCATGGTCACCACCCCCTCGGGGTCGAAGCCGGGGTCCACCGAGCGCAGCTTGCCGAAGCTACGGATCATGAGCGCGGACGCTGCGACCAGGGTGACCGACAGCGCGACCTCGAGCACCACGAGGCTCCTCCGCAGCGACAGCCCGGAGCGGCTACCGGTGTCGGTGCGGCCGCCGTCGCGCAGGAGACGCAGCGGATCTCCGCGTGAGGCCGCGAGCGCCGGCGTTACGCCGAACAGGAGCGCGCACGCGACCGTCAGAGTCGCGGCGAATGCAAGCACCAGTGGGTCCATGTGGAGCCCACCGACGGCGTGCACCACGGCGGGACCGGCGCGCTGGACGCTCCCGATCGCGAGACCCGCGAGGACCACGCCGGCTCCTGCTCCGATCAGGGACACGAGCGCACTCTCGAGGAGGTAGGCACGCGACACGCCGGAAAGCCCTGCCCCGAGGGCCACGCGGATCCCGGTCTCCTGCTGGCGCTGCTCTGCGCGGACCACGAAGAGTGCGGCCACGTTGGCGCACGCGATGAGGAGCACGAGCGCGACGGCGCCCAGGAGCACGAGGAGCGCGTTGCGCACGTCGCCGACCATGGCGTCGCGGAGTGGCCGCAGCGTCAGGGGGTGCGTCGGGCTGGGCCCGTGAACTCCGGGCCGCTCCAGAGCCCAGCGGGCGAGGAGCTCCTCGTTCCCCGCGCGCGCGGCCTCGAGCGTCGTGCCCGGGCGCAAGCGGCCCACCATGGTCAGGTAGTGGCTGGAGCGCCCGGCAGGGTTCGCCCGGTCGATCGGGTTGGGGCGCAGGAGATCGACCGGGGAGCCGGGGAAGACGAAATCCCCCGGGAGCACGCCCACCACCTGGTAGGGACTGCCGTCCAGGAGGATGTCCCGGCCGAGCACGCCCGGGTCGGACCCGAACGCCCGGCGCCACAGGCCGTCGGTGAGCACGACCACGCCGTCGTGCCCGGGCTCGTCTTCGCCCGGAGCCAAGCCGCGCCCCAGCGCCGGAGCGACCCCCAGCACCGAGAGGAAGTCTGCCGAGACCGACGCGGCCGGAACCCGCGTGGGTTCGGAGGCACCACCCAGGTTGACGCTCCCGGACCAGTACCCCGCCAGCCCGGAAAGCGCGGGATGCGCGGCACGGACCTCCAGGAACTCGGGCTCCGAGGCGGCGATCGGGCGCTCCCCGCGTTCGCTGCGGAAGCTGAGGACCACCTCGAGGAGCTCGTTCGGCGCCCGGTAGGGCAGCGGCCGCACCAGCACGCCCTCGACCACGCTGAAGATCGCGGTGCTCGCTCCGATCGCCAGCGCCAGTGTGATCGTCGTCGCGAGCGTGAAGAACGGGCTGTGCCTGAGCGCCCTCACGGCCAGCCGTAGCTCGAGCCCCGCCGCGCTCCCCCCTGGATCCCTCCTCCACATCCCCACCGCGTCCTCCGCCGCGTCGAGGGCCATTCGCCCCCTGATGATCATTCGTGCGAGCGCTCCCGCGCCGGTCTCGACCGCGAGCCGGTCCTGGAAGGCGGCCTCGGCCTGCCATTCACGGAGCCAGTCGCCCCGCCTTCTCCCGGGGACGAGCCGGGCCAGGATCGCGAGCACGCGCACCTCGCCTGGCGTCAGCGTGCGTCCGGCACGATGACGTCGGTGACGCCGCGCGGCTGGGGAAAGCGGCCACGGGCCTCCGCGACCGCCCCGTCCGCGTCGCTGGAAAGGCGGTAGTAACGGCGGCTCGGCCGCCCCTCCGCGCGGGCAAGTGCCGCGTCCTCCCAGGCGCCCTCGGCGAGGCCGGCCTCCTCCAGCCGGTGCAGGATCTGATAGACGCTGCCGGGGCGGACCCCGGTCACCGACGCGATATCGAAGCCGTAGCGATAGCCAGCGGCCAGAGCCTGCAGGACCATCCCGGTCGGATACGTCATGCGGATCCGCGACATCGTGCCACCCCTCGTTCGGGACGCTCAGCTTATGTCAGTATATACCTATGTAGGTATAGGGTGCAAGGTGCCCGTCCTCCCCCGGGTGCGTCGCGCGGCGGCAAGGTCGCGCACGATGGCGACCGATCCCATTATGTCCGTCCCCTCATCTCTCCCGGCGGGAAGGCGACCGAGGATGGCCAAGAGATACTGGCTCATGAAGTCCGAGCCTGACGTCTATTCGATCGAGGACCTCGAGCGGGACCGGTCCACCCATTGGGACGGCGTCCGCAACTACAAGGCGCGTAACAACATGCGCGACATGAGGATCGGAGACGAAGTCCTGTACTACCACAGCAATGCCAATCCGCCGGGTGTCGTGGGTGTGGCGCGCGTGTGCCGTGAGGCGTACCCGGACCCGTCGCAGTTCGACAAGAAGAGCAAGTACTACGATGCGAAGTCAAAGCCCGAGGATCCGAGGTGGTCCCTCGTGGACATCGAGTTCGCGGCGAAGCTGCCGAAGGTCGTGAGCCTGGAGGATGTGAAGCGCGACACGGCGCTCGCCGAGATGGAGCTCGTGCGGTACGGCCGGCTCTCCGTCCAGGCGGTCACCAAGGCGGAGTTCGACCGCGTGAAGAAGATGGCTGGATCGAAGTGAAGACCCCAACGAGAGAGGGCAGGTCAATGAGCTCGTCCGTCGTTCGCTGCACTCGAGTCGTGCTGGCCGCGCTCCTGCTGCTGCCGGTCCCGTCCTCGTCGCAGACGCTCGCCCAGGATGATCCCGTGCTTCGGCAGATCTGGGACATCGCCGTCAACCGGTCACGGATCGAGCCGCTCGCGCAGGCACTCCTGGACTCCATCGGCCCTCGGCTGACGGCTTCTCCCGGCATGGAGCGCGCCCAAGCCTGGGCGGTGGGCAGGCTGGCGTCCTGGGGCTACGAGGCACGAACGGAACGGTACGGGACCTGGGAGGGGTGGGAGCGGGGCCCGAGCCACATCGACCTGATCGCCCCTCGAGTGCGCTCGCTGGAGGGGCGGATCCTCGCCTGGAGCCCCGGAACCGCAGGACGGCCGGTCGAGGGCGGAGTCACGTATCTGCCCACCATCGCTTCGCCCGGAGACTGGCAGGCCTTCCTGGGCACGGTACGGGGAAAATGGGTGTTGATGTCTTATCCGCAGCCGACGTGTCGAGCGGAGTCCCAGTGGGACGAGTTCGGGATGCCCGGCTCGTTCGAGCGTCTCGACCAGGCGCGGCGCGCTGGCCAGGCTGCCTGGGACGCGAGCCTTGCGGCCACCGGCTCGCAGGATTCGCGTCGCCGCGACCTGCACAACGCCCTGGAGCAGGCGGGGGCAGCCGGCATCGTGACGTCGCTGTGGACCGGAGCCTATGGGACGACGCGCGTGTTCAACTCCTACACGCGACGCGTACCCACCTTCGAGCTGAGCTGTGAGGACTATGGGCTCGTCTACCGCATGGCCGCCAATGGTCAGGGCCCGATCCTGCGCTTGACCGCCGAGTCGCGGAACCTCGGGGAGGTTCCGGTCTTCAACGTCCTCGCCTCGAAGCGAGGCACGGAGCTCCCCGACGAGTACGTGATGCTGTCCGCCCACTTTGACTCGTGGGAGGGTGGCTCCGGCGCGACGGACAACGGCACCGGCTCCCTGCTCATGCTCGAGGCCATGAGGATCCTTTCGGAGGCCTATCCCAACCCGAAGCGAACCATCCTGTTGGGGCTTTGGAGCGGCGAGGAACAGGGGCTGAACGGATCCCACGCCTTCGTGGAGGACCACCCCGAGGTGGTCGCGGGGCTGCAGGCCCTGTTCAACCAGGACAACGGCACGGGTAGAGTCGTTCGGGTAGGCGCTTCCGGCTTCACCGAGGCGTCGGGCTCCATCGCGCGCTGGCTCGCGCGCGTGCCTGCAGAGGTGACGCAGTTCATCGAGACCGACTTCCCGGGCCAGCCCTCCGGGGGCGGCACCGACCACGCCTCCTTCGTGTGCATCGGCGCGCCGGGCTTCGGCCTCGGTGCCCTCGGCTGGGGTTACGGCGACCACACCTGGCATACCCATCGAGACACCTTCGACAAGCTCGTCTTCGACGACCTGCGCAACAACGCGGTGCTGGTGGCGTCGCTCGTGTATCTCGCCTCGGAGGACGGTGAGCGCGTCAGCCGAGTGCGGCGCACATCGTTCCCGGTGAGCCCCTTCAGCGGGCGGCCGGGCTCATGGCCGGCATGCAATCCGGCGCAACGCACGTCCCGCGGCAGTGAGCGCATGTGAGCACGGAGGGGTTCGAATGAGGGAGCTTGCCATCGCCGTCGCCGCGTTGGTGCTGTGTGCCACCGGCGCAAGGAGCCAGCGTGTGCCGGACGCGCGGGCGCTGGGTGTACGCCTCGAGGGATCACCGGGGCGCCACGACGCGATCACCGACGTCGCGGGGGTCGAAGTCGGACACGCGACGCTGATCAGCGGAGAAGGGCTCCTGGTGGTGGGAGAGGGGCCTGTGCGGACGGGCGTGACGGCGATCCTGCCTCGTGGGAGGGAGGCCGGCGATTCGGCGTTTGCGGCCTGGTTCAGCCTGAACGGCAACGGAGAGATGACCGGAACCACCTGGATCGACGAGGGCGGTATCCTGGAGAGCCCGATCCTGATCACCAACACGCACAGCGTGGGGGTCGTCCGCGACGCCGTGATCGACTGGATGAAGCGGCGTGATCCGACGTTCCTGTGGGCGCTTCCAGTCGTCGCCGAGACCTACGACGGCAGCCTGAACGACATCAACGGGTTCCACGTCCGCCCGCAGCACGTCTTCGAGGCGCTGGACGGAGCCCGCTCGGGCCCGGTCCTCCAGGGGGCCGTGGGGGGCGGCACCGGGATGATCTGTCACCGCTTCAAGGGAGGGATCGGCACCGCTTCGCGCGTGCTTCTGCAGGGAGAGGGCGGCTACACGGTGGGCGTTCTCGTGCAGTGCAACCAGGGTGCCCGGGCGGACCTGCGCATCGGCGGATTGCCGGTGGGAGAGCTGCTGGCCGAGCCCGTTCCCTGTTACGCCGACCGGTCGATCCCGGCCGAGGCGCGCTTCAGGGGCGTGCCGTTCTGCGCGGACTCCGGCGGGGGTGCGGACGCGACGGGCACCGCGGAGCCTCCCCCGGAGGGGGCGGGCTCCATCATCATCGTGCTCGCGACGGACGCGCCGCTCCTTCCCACGCAGATCGAGCGTCTGGTCAAACGGACCGCGCTGGGTTTGGCGCGCATCGGCGGAATGGGCTACAACGGGTCCGGCGACATCTTCGTCGGGTTCAGCACGGCCAACCGGAGGGCGGCCGCCGAGCGCGGAAGCGTCGTCGGTCTGGAGATGCTTCCGAACGACCGGATCAACCCGTTGATCGTAGCCTCCGTACAGGCGACCGAGGAGGCCATCCTGAACGCGATGCTCGCGGCGGAGAGCCTGACCGGAATCAATGGGTATCGGGTGCCCGCTCTTCCACACGATCGTCTGCGGCAGATCATGAGCGGATCCGATGCGGCGCGCGGAAGGGAGATCCGATGAGCGAGCTGATCCGGAACTACGTTGCGGGCCGCTGGACCTTGGCCTCCGGCCCCGCGACGCTCCCCGTCACCGATCCCTCGTCAGGGGAGGAGATCGGCAGAACGCCCCTTTCGACCCGCGCGGACATCGACGCGGCCGTGCAGGCGGCGCGGACGGCGTTCCCGATGTGGCGCACTACGCCGGCCGTCGAGCGGGCGCGTGTCCTCTTCCGTCTGAAGGCGCTTCTCGACGAGAACAAGGAAGCGCTGGCGCGCTCGGTGACACGGGAGCACGGGAAGATCCTCCCGGAGACGCTCGGCGAGGTGCAGCGTGGGATCGAGAACGTCGAGCACGCGTGTGGGATACCCGCACTCATGCTCGGTGACACGCTCGAGGACATCGCGCCCGGCATCGACTGCGAGACCGTGCGCCAACCCATCGGCGTGTTCGGGATCGTCACGCCCTACAACTTCCCGGTGATGATCCCGCTCTGGTTCTGGCCGTACGCGGTCGCGACCGGAAACACCGTGGTGCTCAAGCCGAGCGAGCAGGACCCCCTCACGCACCAGAGGATCGTCGAGCTGGCCCAGGAGGCTGGGCTTCCGTCGGGGGTGCTCAACGTCGTCCACGGCGGTCGGGAGGCCGTGGAGGCGATCTGCGATCACCCCGACATCGTCGGGGTGTCCTTCGTGGGGTCGAGCGAGGTGGCCAGAGCCGTGTACACCCGGGCCTCGGCGGCCGGGAAGCGGGTGCAGGCTCTCGGGGGGGCGAAGAACCACCTCATCGTGCTGCCCGACGCGGACCTCGAGGTCACGCTCGATGCCTGCACGGCCTCGGTGTTCGGGTCGTCGGGCCAGCGCTGCCTCGCCGGGAGCTTCGTCGTCGGTGTGGGGGAAGCCTGGGCCCCCCTGAGGGAGCGAATGCTCGATCGTGCGTCTTCACTGCGCTTGGGGAATGGCCTGGAGCGGGAAACCGACATGGGGCCCGTGATCTCGGCCCGCCACCGCGATCGTGTGCGCGGATTCATCGATCAGGGAGAACGCGACGGCGTGAGCCTGACCCTGGACGGACGGGGCGCGACCGTTCCAGGGCGCGAGGGCGGCTTCTGGGTCGGCCCCACCGTGTTCGAGGACGTACCGCACGACACGTCGCTCGGCACCGAGGAGATCTTCGGCCCCGTCGCCTGTCTGAACCGCGCGAAGGACCTGGACGAGGCGGTGTCCTTCATGCGGTCGAGCCGCTACGGGAACGCCTGCTCGATCTTCACCACGAGCGGTCGTGCGGCGCGCGAGTTCCGGTACCGGGCGGGAATCAGCATGATCGGCGTCAACATCGGAGTGGCGGCCCCGATGGCGATGTTCCCCTTCGGAGGATCGAAGGGGTCCTTCTACGGCGACCTGAAGGCTCAGGGGCGCGACGCGATCGGCTTCTTCACCGATGCCCGGGTAGTGATCTCGCGCTGGTAGGGGAAGGGCCCTGGTCGTAGCGAGCGATGAAGTCGCGCATCACGTTCGTGAAGGTTGAGGACGAGACGTGAGCCGAGTTCCGCGGCAGCTCCATGGGACGATTCGATTGCCCAGGCCCCGGGCCGGACCCATCATGGCAACGCCATGTCGGACACGATCCCCCGCCTGAACGCAGCCCTCGAAGGCCGCTACCGGATCGAGCGTGAGCTCGGTGAGGGCGGGATGGCGAGAGTCTATCTCGCGGAGGACGTGAAGCACGGGCGGATGGTCGCGCTCAAGGTTCTGAAGCCGGAGCTCGCGGCCGTGGTCGGTGCCGAGAGGTTCCTCGCCGAGATCGAGACCACGGCGAAGCTCCAGCACCCCCACGTCCTTCCGCTGCACGACTCCGGCGAGGCGGACGGGCTTCTGTTCTACGTGATGCCGTTCGTCGAGGGCGAGAGCCTGCGGGACCGCCTCGATCGTGAGCACCAGCTACCGGTCGACGTTGCCGTCCGGATCGCGACGAGCCTGGCCGAAGCGCTCGACTACGCGCACCGGCACGGCGTGATCCACCGGGACATCAAGCCGGCGAACGTGGGGATCGCGCTCGCGATCGGTGCCGGTGGAGGCGGGAGGCTCACCGAGACGGGTCTGTCGCTGGGCACGCCCCATTACATGAGCCCCGAGCAGGTGACGGGCGATCGGCGTGTCGGTCCGTCGTCCGACATCTGGGCCCTGGGTTGTGTGCTGTACGAGATGCTGGTGGGTGAGCCGCCGTACACGGGGGGAACTCCGCAGGCGCTCCTGGGCCGGATCATCGCGGACGAGGCTCCGTCCGCGAGCTCGGGACGTCGTGCGGTCCCCGGCCACGTCGATGGGGCGATCCGCAGGGCACTCGAGAAGCTGCCGGCGGATCGGTTCGCCGGCGCGGACGACTTCGCGAAGGCGCTCGGAGATCCCGGCTTCCGTCACGGCGCCGGGGCGGCTGCGGCGGCCGACGCCTCCCGCGGGCGGACCTTTGCACGCGCGACTGCGGCTCTTGGCTGGATCGTGGCGATTGCGGCAGCCGTCGCGCTGCTGAACCGGCCTCGCGAGCCGCTGGATCTCGCCGCGTCGATCAATCTGCCGGGAGGAGCGTTTCTGCCACAGCTGGAGATCACGTCGGTTCTGGACGTGTCGCCCGACGGGACGACGGTGGCCTTCATCGCCAAGAGCCAGGCCGGAGAGCGTCAACTCTACCTCCGTCGGCTGGACGGCTTCGAGACGATCGTGGTCCGCGGCAGCACCGGGGCACGTTCGGTGGCCTTCTCGCCCGACGGGGAGTCGGTGGCCTTCGGCGTGGAGGGCGAGGTACGGACGGTCGCGGTGAGTGGCGGGCCTCACCGGACGGTGTGCGCCGCGGGCTGCAGAATGGAGATCGGCACATGGACGCCCGCCGACACGATCATCTACGGGAACATCTACACGGGCCTGTCACAGGTGGCGGCGTCGGCGGGCGCCGGGAGGCGCCTGACCATGGTCGACCTGGCCGGAGGCGAGTTCGCCCACGTGTGGCCGGAGGCTCTACCGGGTGGCGGGATCCTGTATGGCGTTCTCTTCGAGACGGGAGAAGAGGAGATCCGGTTTCTCTCCGACGGTGTGTCCCGATCGGTCCTTCAGGGCGCGCGCCAGGCGCGCTACGCCAATGGGAGGCTGTTCTACGTGGTCGGCTCCTCCCTCTTCTCCGTTGCCTTCGATCCGGACCGGGGGACGACGATCGGAGAGTCCGTCGAGATCGTGGGCGACCTCTGGCTGAACGGCGATTTCGGCAAGGCGGCGGCGTTCGCCGTCGGGGGAGACGGGACGCTGGTTTACGTGCCCGCGAGCGAGAGCACGTCCAACGCTCTCGTGCGGGTGAGCCGCGACGGCGATCCCACCGTCGTGGTGGCGGGGCAACGGCAATTCCTGTTCCCGAAGCTGTCACCGGTGGACAGCACGCTGCTGTTGTTCGGTGACCGTGGTGACCTCTGGACGTTGGACGTCGCGTCGAAGGCCGAGCCGCTTCAGCTAACGGTCAGCGGTGTGGACCTCGCCCCGGTCGGGTCGCCCGACGGGCGCGTATTCTATCAGAGCCGTCAGGGCGGGGTTGGCAACCTATTCGTGACATCTGCGGACGGGCGGGACGACCCACGACGGTTTCTGACTTCGGAGCAGGATCAGTTCCCCAATACGGTCACACCGGACGGTGGCACGCTCGTATTCGGGGAGGCCGGGGACATCTGGACCGTGCGGCTCGAGGCGGGCGCGGAGCCGACGCTTCTGCTCGGAGACGAGTTCACGACCCATATCGGCGGTGTGTCGCCCGACGGGCGCTGGCTGGTGTATGTGTCCGGCCGCAGCGGAAGAGACGAGATATACGTGGACGCTTTCCCCGACCTCGGACACCGCCGGCGTGTGTCGATCGCTGGAGGCACCGAGCCGGTGTGGTCGCCTGCCGGGGGCGAGCTCTTCTTCCGTGACGGGGATCGAATGATGGTGGTGGCCTATCGCGGGCCGACGGCGAATGGCGAGTTTGACGCCGACCGAGCCCGTGTGCTGTTCGAGAGACGCTACCAGCACTGCTGCCGCGGTCTGGCCCAGTACGCTGTGGCAGCGGACGGCCGGAGCCTCTTCATGGTTCGGGTCGGGGAGGCCCGTGAGATCCGCGTCTGGCGTGGCTGGGAGGAACAGGCCGCTCCAGGGTCACGATGAGGGTCGAGGAAGCCATGACCGAAATGCGCCGCGGTCCAGTCTGGAGGGCCATCTGCATCACCGGGATCCTGAGCCTGGTCGCCCCTGCGGCCGTCGACGCCCAGGCTTCGGGATCCCTGACCGCAGCGCGGGCGAGCGCCATGGCGCCACGACCCTCCTCCTTCGCTCCCGCCGTGGAGCGGTTCATCACGGTACGCGCTCCGGTAGTGGCGATCAGGAACGTCGTACTGGTGGACGGGACCGGAGCCGCCGCCCGCGCCGGCATGACCGTGATCGTGGAGGGGGACCGGATCGCTGCGGTGGGCCCGGAGCCGAGCGTGACCG
>QJYK01000212.1 GCA_003248075.1 Gemmatimonadota bacterium
GGAGGGGGGCGGGACCTTCCAGTCGGCCGTGGACGCCTGCATGGACACGCGCAACCACGGGCAGTTCCAGAGGTGCGTCGCCGAGCTCGCCAACGCGTGGTGGAGGTCCGGGATGATCAGCAGTCGGGAGAGGGGCATGATCACGTCCGCCGCCGCTTCCTCCGGGTGACACGGGAACCGCTGTTGACTATGGGGTGATCCGCACGGCCCGTCCCCCGGCCCGAGCCGAAGCCTGGAGCGCGGTGACGACCTCCATGTTGCGCGCGGCTTCTTCGGGGGGATAGCGCAGAGGAACGCCTCCCAGGACGGCGTCGGCGAAGTGCTCGACCATGAGTCGATACTCGTCGGCGCCGTCGACCACGTGCTCCACCACGTCCGATCGGCCCCGATGCTCCTCGATGGTCGACGGCCCGGTCCCGGGCAGGAACGCGGATTGGACCCGTAGCCATGCCTGGGGGCCGGCCACCTCGTAGAACTCGCAGCGCTCCAGGGTCAGCGCGCAGTCGAAGTGCGCGACCAGTCCGTCGTCGAAGCGGAGCATCCCGGCGGTCTCGGAGTCGACATCGCGCTCCGTCCACGAGGAGGCCGCCTGCACCTCGACGGGCTCGGCGCCCGCCAGCGTGCGGGTGATGTTGACGCAGTAGCAGCCCACGTCCATGAGCGCTCCACCTCCCAGCTCCTTGCTCCAACGCACGTCGTCGAGCCGGGAGAGTCGGAACGTGAATGCGGAGCGGATGATCCGTGGAGGACCGAGCCCACCCTCGCGCACGAGGGCGATCACGCGCTCGGTGCGGGGATGGAATCGATACATGAACGCTTCCATCAGCAGCACGCCGTGCTCTTCCGCGGCGGCAGCCATCTCGCGGCACTGTGACACGTCCAGCGCCAGCGGTTTCTCGCACAGGACGTGCTTCCCGGCCTGCGCTGCGCGCACGGCCCATTCCAGGTGCAGGGCGTTGGGCAGCGGGATGTAGACCGCGTCCACGCGCTCGTCGTCGAGGAGGGCCTGGTAGCTGCCGTGGTGGACCGGGATGGCGTGGCGCTCGGCGAAGGCGCGGGCGCGCTCGGGCTCCCGACTCGCTACCGCCAGGAGCTCCCCGTTGCGGGACGCCTGGATGGCCGGGTTGACCGCGGCTCGCCCGATATTGGCCGTGCTCAGGACGCCCCAACCGAGCCTGCGCCCGTCCAGGGGGTGTTCGCGCGCGTCCATGGCGCTCACCACGGACTCGAGGGAAGGTCGAGCCGAGAATCCTGGGGAAGCGGAAGCTCCACCCAGGCGCCCCGGCGGTGCGACAGCGCGACGGCGTTGATGATCTCCTGCACGCGAGCGCTCTGCGCGAAGTCGCCCTGGACCCGGTCGGACCCGTCGACGATCTCCCTCAGGAAATCGTGCACGAGGTTGCCGTAGAACACCGTGTCCCAGCGGTCGCCCGGCGCATGCCCGGGCGGGAAGAAGCGCTCGGGGATATCCCGCTGCACGAACTCGACCGCGTCGGGCGTGGCCGTCTTGATCGTCTGGATCACGCCGAACTCTTCGACGAGCCGGATCTGGATGGCGCCGTCCGACCCGAAGATCCGGGCCTCGATCCCCGGGTAGTTCCCGATGGTCACGTAGCTGGACTGCATCGAGAAGAGCGCGCCGTTCGCCGCCTCGGCCATGAACATGTCCGCGTCGTCGATGTTGATGCGCTCGCGCTCGTCGTCGAGGTTCGTGCGGCGTCTGTGCGTCACCATGTTGGCCAGGATGCCGACCACCCGCGTGAGGTCGGAGCCCACACACTCCAACCCGATGTCGATCGTGGGCGCTCCGTACCCCTCGAGCGAGGAGACCGTGATCCCCTCCCTGGACGGATCCGCGCCCCAGTCACGCTTTCCCACGGGCCTGACCCGGTGGATGCGCTTGTCCATCGGGTTGTCCGGGTCGAGCCACTGGGAGTTCTGCTCGTAGCCGTTGAACACGAACGGCCGTCCCAAGAAGCCCTCACGGATCAGCTCGAACATGTACATGACCGCGGGCGCATAGCGGAACGTGAGGCCGACCTTGGTCTTGACACCCTTCGCGCGCGCGAGCTCGTGCGCCCGGCGGACGTCCCGGTAGTCGTGACACACCGGCTTCTCGACCAAACAGTGCTTGCCCGATTCCAGCGCAGCGAAGACCAGCTCCTGGTGATCGCCGCGGGTCACCACATCGACGACGTCGATGTCGTCGCGCCTCAGGATTCGTTCGGCGTCGATCTCCACGTCGGGAATGTCGAACTCGGCGGCGCGCGCTTCGGCGAGGTCGCGGTGCAGGTCGCACACCGCGACCAGATCGCAGAGCGGGGACCGGTGGAAGCCGGGCAGGTGGGCCGTCCTGGCCCACCTGCCCGCACCGATCACCGCAACACGCAACCGATCGCGCATCAGCGGCTCCAGGGGGGCACGACCCCGTTGCTCCTCGCGTAGGCGATCGACTGACCCAGGTGCTCGTGCAGGTGTGTGGTGGCGAGGATCCACACCCGCTGGTGCGTGGTCTTCGACCCGAACAACATGACCTCGCCGGTCAGGTCGCTCCCGGCGGCGTCGCCCATGGCCTTGGCCAGGTGCTCGAAGGACATTTCGAGCTCGGCGACGACCTGGTCCTTCGTCAACGGGCGCGCCTCGAACGCCATTGCGGTCTGGTAGTTCGACGGGTCGATCCCGGTCGTCTTCGGCGCCGCGACGCCGATGATCGCAGGGATGAGGTAGTTGTCGGAGGCGACGTGCTTGAAGACCTCGGCCACCGATCGGACACCGTCGCCCGGGCGCCAGTCGTACGTGCCCTCCGGCATCGCCCGCGCCAACCCCACGAGCTTCTCCTGGACCTCGCGCACATCGCTCACGAGGTCTTCCATCACGATCGAGGTTTGCGCCCCCACCGGCCCCGCCAGGGTGGCCACCAGCGCCACTATGGGCGCCACCCGTCCAAGCAGGCGTTGCATCGACATGAAACCCTCGCTGGAGAATGGTGAGCCGCCAAGATCCTGAACCGGTCCGGGGCGGCGCAAGCGGGCTCAGTCGATGGAGGCGAGCATGGACTCCGCGACCGCCGTGATCGTGAGGCTCGGATTGACCCCCAGGTTGACCGGGATGACCGACCCGTCGACCACGTGCAAGCCCGGGTGTCCGAAAACCTCACCGCTCTCGTCCACGACCCCATGGCGGAAGTCCCGACCGATCCGGCACCCACCCAGGACGTGCGCGGTCGCCGGGGCGCCCGCGAGGGCATCCGGCCAGGCGGTCCAGGCGCGGCCACCCAGGCGCTCGGCGAGGCGTCGCGCCACCTCGTCCGCCACGGGGATGCTCCGCACCGGGCCGGTGCCGTCTCCCTGGAGGTGCGAGGCCAGCCGCTCGCGTTTCCCCTCCAGTCGGAGCTCCAGCTGACCCGACGTCGGCTGCATGGCCAGCACGATCGCGGTGCGTCGGGCCCGCCCCAGCGGCCACAGCGCCCTCACCAGCGCAGCGGGGCGCCGCATCAGCGCGCGCGCGCCCGACCCGCGGAGCAGCGGGGCGGCGAGGAGGAACAGGGCGTCCGACCCACGGTTGAAGCGCACCATCTCGACGTGCGTGTCTTCGTCCGCCATGAGCCCGGACGTGATCGCAACGTGGTCGTCGAGCGCAGGTCCGTTGGGGGGTCCATCCGCGCCGAGGATCGCTTCCGAGTTCGTGCGCACCCAACGCCCAAGCTGGTCGGAGATGCGGGGGAGGTATCCCCTCGCGCGAGAGCGAAGCAGCAGTCGGACGCTCCCGAGGACGCCGCCGGCCACCGCCACCCTGTGCGCCCGCCACGTCCGCCGACGGACTCGCGGTCCGGTGCCGGAGCGGGCCTCGACGGCCCACCCGCCATCGAACGGGCGCACGGCGGTCGCCTGGGTGTCCGGTACGATGAGCGCGCCCTGCCGCTCCGCGAGCCAGAGGTAGTTCCGGTCCAGGGTGTTCTTCGCGCCCACGCGACAGCCGATCATGCAGGCGGAGCAGCGTGTACATCCCGTCCGGGACGGGCCCAGGCCCCCGAAGAAAGGATCTGCCACCGTCACCCCCGGGGTCCCGAAGAAGACGCCCACGTCATGGACGCGGAGCTCGGCCGAGCCCCGCATTTCCCGGACCACCGCCCGCAGGAGTCGGTCGGTGGCGCCGACGCCGGCGCACGGCACGGCCCCCAGCATCCGGCGCGCCTCCGCGAAGGCCGGAGCCAGCCTCTCGTTCCAGTCTCCTCCTCCCCATTCGGGCAGACGGAAGAGCTCCGGCTCGGGCTGGACCAGGGTATTGGCATAGACGAGGGACCCGCCGCCCACCCCACATCCGTGCAGCACGAGCGCGTGCCGCAGGAACGTCAGTCCCTGGATGCCGCGCAGACCGATGCTGGGTGCCCACAGATACCGGCGCAGCGACCAATTCGTCCGCGGAAAGTCCTCCGGGCCGTACCTCCTTCCCTGCTCCAGCACCACCACGGAGTATCCCCTCTCGGCCAGCCTCAGGGCTGCGACCGCCCCGCCGAAACCGGAGCCGACCACCACCCAGTCCGCGTCGAGCCCGGTGGTCATCGTCAGCTCGGTTGGGGAAGCGAATCGACGTGATGGCAGGCCACCCAATGCGCGGCACCGGGCCCGCCCAGGTCCCGCCACTCAGGCTCACGCTCCCTGCACAGCGCTGTGGCGTGGGGACAGCGGGGGTGGAAGCGGCACCCGGCCGGCGGCGCGGCCGGACTCGGCACCTCGCCACGGAGCAGTGCGGGACGGGGGCGGGCCGAAGCGACCGGCTCGGGGACAGGAACGGCGGCCACCAGGGCCCTGGTGTAGGGGTGGTGCGGCGTGCGGAGCACGCTCTCGGCGTCGCCGAGCTCGGCAAGGCGCCCCAGGTACATGACGGCGACGCGGTCGCTCACGTGCCCGACCATCGACAGATCGTGGGCGATCAGGAGGTACGTCAACCCGAGGGATTCCTTGAGATCGAGGAGCAGGTTGACGATCTGAGCCTGGATCGATACGTCGAGCGCGGAGATCGGCTCGTCCGCGACGATGAAGCCCGGGCTCGTCGCCAACGCACGCGCGATCCCCACGCGTTGCCGTTGGCCACCCGAGAACTCGTGCGGGTAACGGTCGGCCACATCGGCAGGCAGGCCCACCTGCCGGAGCAGCGAAGCCACCCGCTCGTCGCGAGCGGCCGGCGCCCCGATCCCATGGACGTCCAGTGGCTCGCGCACCGCGCCCCCGACGGTCATCCGGGGGTTGAGCGAGGCATAGGGGTCCTGGAAGATCATCTGCATGTGACGGCGGGCGGCCCGCAGCTCGTGCGGACCGAGCGCGGCGAGGTCCCGTCCGCGGAACAACACCCTCCCTGCGGTCGGTGGATCGAGCCTCAGGACCGCCCGCGCGGTGGTGGACTTCCCGCTCCCGCTCTCCCCCACGAGTCCGAGGGTCTCCCCCTCGCGCACGTCGAACGAGACGCCGTCGACCGCCCGGACCGCGCCGACCGTCCGCCTCAGGAATCCGCGCCGGATCGGGAAGCGCTTCTCGAGACCTCGCACCTCCACGAGCGCGCTCCCGGGTCCCGCACGACCGGCACCGGAGGGGGCTACCTCGTTCACGCGCGCGCGACCGTCTCGGCGGCCAGGGCTTCCCAGCGCCAGCACGCCGACCCGTGGCCCTCGCCGACCTCCATCTCCGGAGGGACCTCCGTCCGGCAGCGCTCGACCGCGAAGGGGCAGCGAGGCGCGAACGAGCAACCAGCGGCTTCCTCCCGCGGGTCCGGCGGAGCCCCCGGGATCGAAGACAGACGTCCCCGGTCCCCGAGGCGGGGCAGCGAGCGCAGCAGCCCCATCGTGTATGGATGGCGCGGGCTTCGGAACAGCGCGGCCACCGGTGCCCGTTCGACGATCCGTCCGGCGTACATCACCGCGACGGCGTCCACGAACCCCGCCACCAGGGCGAGGTCGTGCGTGATCCAGAGCACGGCCATCCCGAGCCGGGCCCGGAGGTCCCGGACCAGCTCCACGATCTGCGCCTGGATGGTGACGTCCAGGGCCGTGGTGGGCTCGTCCGCGATCAGGACGGAGGGTCGGCACGCCAGGGCCATGGCGATCATGACCCGCTGGCGCTGACCGCCGGAGAGCTGGTGGGGATGCTCCGTCAGCCGCTCCCGCGCCCTCGGGATGCGCACCAGCTCGAGCGTCTCCACCGCGAGCTCCGCGGCCGCCGCGCGCGACAACCCCAGGTGCAGTCGCGTCGCCTCGGTGAGCTGGCGTCCGATCGTGAGGACCGGGTTCAGGGAGGTCATGGGATCCTGGAAGATCATGCCGATCTCCCCGCCCCGCACCGCGCGCATCTCGGCTTCGCCGAGGGAGAGGAGGTCCCGCTCCCCCAGACGCACCCGCCCTCCCTCGATGCGGCCAGGCTCCGGGACGAGGCGCACGACCGAAAGCGCGCCCACCGTCTTACCCGATCCGCTCTCTCCGACGATCGCGAGCGCCCCGCCCTCGTCCAGCTCCCAGGAGATGCCGCGCACCGCGCGCACCACACCCTGCCCGGTGTGGAAGGAGGTGACGAGCTTGTCGACCTCGAGAAGGGACATCGGCGCTCAGGAGGAAAAAGGGGCTCCCCGGCCGCCGAGCCGAGGAGCCCCCGTGAACGAGGCCCGCCTCAGTTCTTGATGTGGATCATCGGCGCGCACGCCTCCGCGAACGTGAAGTCCGGTTGCTCGTCGGAGGTGAGTGCGCGGGCGCAGATCGTGTAGCCCCCCGCCTTCCAGAGCGTGCTCATCGTGAACTCGGCGTGCGTGTCGTACCCGCTGGAGCTCTCTCTCGTATACGCGATGTCGTTGCAGCCCAGCGGGTTTGCAGCATCAGGATTGCAGAACGTCGCTCCGGCCGGTGTCCCCGAGTTTCCGGCCACGTACAACTGGATCTGCACCAACTCGATGGGAGTTCCGAGGCCGGAGAGCGCCTGGACGCGGATCGTGTTCAACGCCATGCCAGCCGTCCCGTCGGCCGGCGGAGTCAGGAACGCCAGGTGGCCACCTGCCTCCGCGGCGACGGGCGCGAAATCACTGAAGTCGATGGGAGAGCCGCCCGAGGCGGGGGCCCCCGCCCAGAACGCGGCGAGCGGCTCGGGAAGCAGGACCCACGCCGCCAGATCGCGCATCCCGGTGAACACTCGGCTCAGTCCGGCCGTCTGCGTCGACAGCGTCGCCCACCAGGCATCGCAGTCCGGCTCGTAGGGAACGAGCAGCGTCCCGTTGCGCTGCAGGCGGTTGGTCAGTGAGGCCAGGGGCAGGCCGACGTCGGACTGGTAGCACACGGCGACACTGAGCTCGCCGTCGCTGAACGGAGTGCTCTTCGGGAAGCGGTGCAGCGCGTACGCGAGATCCCCGAACGAAAGCTCGTCGGGCGACACGTCGCCGATCGCCCCCGGTGCTCCGTAGAACAGGATGTTCGCCGCACCCGTGGCCTGCGCCCAGTCCGTGCTCGTCTCCAATCCCCACAGAGCCAGGTTGGCATCGCCGTCGAAATCGATGAACGGCACCGGTCCGTGCGCCACCACCGGGAGATCGCCGCCGGCTCGCGTGGCGAAGATCCCCTGCGGCCCCATCGCCGCGGCGCTGACCGGTGTCAGCGTTTCGGTGCAGCCCGAATTCCGGCAGATGTACTGGATCAGGAGGTTGGTCAGGCTCGCGCCCTTGGTCGCGTCGCCCGCCCTCCCGGCCTCCAGGGCAGCCTCCATGATGCCGAGGACCGTCCACCCGAAGGGCACCGACGAAGCCCGGTCGCTCGCGCAGGCCGTCTCCATCGCTCTGAGGTTCTCGGTGGCCGCCTGTTGCTCGGGCGTGGAGAGGTAGGCACGAGCGAGGGTCGCCATCGACGCCGTGGAGCACTCGGCCGGCACCTGGGCGAACTGGGGCTCCACGAGGGTCGCGGGATTCGAGGCGTCGGGCGCCCGGCCGCAGGCGGCAACAAGAATCGCCGCGGCCGGCAGCAGAACACACTTCTGGGGCATACGCATGTATAGGGGCACTCCCTGGGGGGACGGAGCGGTCAGTTGATCCCGAGCAAGGCACGAAACTCGGGTCTGTCCTGCAGGCGAGAATGATACCAGAACAGCTCGTTGCTGGCGAGGGACTGTTTGTAACCGTCTACGGCGGACGGGTTGGCGGAAAGGTAAGTCCCCATGAGGCGGACCACTTCCTCCCAGTCTCCGAGCCAGCTGCGCGGCATGCTCTCGAGCAGCGCGATGTCGCGCACCGGATCGATCTCCGACGAGGCTCGACCTCGGACCATCACCGCGCGGGCCGAGTCGGCGAGGCCCGCCCTCACCAGTGCCATGGCTACGTATTGCAGCCCCTGCTTCTCATTGATCTCGCGGACCTGGGGCGGGCTCATCTCGACGAAGACCCGCATGCGCTCCCAGGCGGCCGGGACGTCCGGCGGCACTGCGGGTAGGGCGTACAGCATCAGCTGGCACTGCCGGAAGCGGAAGTCCTCGGGGAACCGCCGAAGCCCCTCGTCGCACCAGCGTCGGGTTTGACGGTCGTCGCCGAGATCCCATTGCGTGCGCGTCATCCGCCACAACGTCAGGTTGGCATTCTCCAGAAAGGGGTCGGCATCGTAGGAATCCCGCGCTGCCGCGTACGCGAGCTGGACATCGCCCTTTCGGGACAGGAGGTGACTCAGGGACGACTTCGCCGACGGGGTTCCGGCCGCGCGGAGCAGCCGCTCGGCCTCCTGAAACGCGTCGCTCGCCACGTTCGGGTCAGGGATGAGGTTGAGGAGGATTCGCCAGTACAGGAGCGTTCCGCGCAACTCGAGCGCGGACGCATCTCCTGGCTCCGTCGCCAGCGCTCGATCCGCGTGTACCAGGCCCACGGCGATCCACTGGTCGTACTGCGCGCGGTCGAAGCCCCCCAGACGTGACTGCCGGTAGGCGAGCCACCCGCGGCGTGTGATCGGCTCGGCCCAGGTCGGGTCCGCGGTCTCGGCGCGGCCGAGGATTCCGTCGGCCACCTCGTAGGATTGCGAGGCACCCTCGACGTCCCCGTTCCCGAGCGCTTCGCGCGCGCGATCGGTCACGACCGCCGCCTGCTGCACCAGCTCCCACGCCTCCTGCGAGCTCGTCCCGCGACGGAGCACGATCTGGCCCAGCTCCTGTCCGATCTGGCGCCGGAGGAAGTCGGCGACCTGTAGGGAGAGCGTGTCCTGCAGATCGAAGATCTCCTGGCGGGGGCGCTCGAAGCGGGTGCTCTCCAGCTGCTTGCCGTCCGCCGCGTTCACGACGTTGATGGTGACGCGGACCCGGTCGCCGGCCACGGCAACCGTTCCGTCCACCAGGGTCCCGACGGCCAGAGCCCGCCCGATGCTGTCCGGCGCCGGACGCGGCTCGTCCCGATAGAGCTGAGAGCCGTTACGGGACACGACCGTGAGCGAGTCGACGGTGCCCAGCTCCTCGATGAGCGATTCGGTGAGACCCGTGGCCAGGAACTCCGCGTCGTCCCCCCCGCCCTGGGAGCCGAAGTACAGGACCGCGACCCGCCTCGGATCCTCCGTGTCCCCCAGCTCGATGGGGCCGCCGGGCACCCCGGCGGCGACGTTCGCCCGGGCGACCCACGCGCTCGCCGAGACCGCGAAGATCGACACGACGCCCAGCAGCCACTTCTCGATGGTCGGCGCTTCTTGTGCGCCCCGGGCGCCGTGGAACCACGAGACGATGACCGCCCCGGGGAAACCGCACACGACAAGCGTCAGCACCACCCGGTACACCACCTCGGGCAGCACGGACCGGTCCACGACCTGATCGACGAGCTGGAGCACGAGCCAGCCCGCGGCCGCGTAGGTGAGCAGGAATTGGACGACCCTGCGCTCTCGGAGGTCCTTGAAATCCACGGTTCGGGCCGTGAGGGTGGCGCTGCCCGCCCGGGGGGAGCGCGCCGAAGGGAACGGGCCGAGCGGCGGCCTCGCCCCACCACCCGGCGCGTCGACGCGAGATCGACGCAGGACAGAATGATCCTAGGGTGCGCCGATGCGCGCAAGCGTGCCGTCCCGTCAGCGCTTCCGTCCCACGGGGTCGAGCGCGTCCCTCAGCCCGTCCCCGACGAAATTCACCGAGAGCACCACCAACAGGATCGACAGTCCCGGAAAGACGGTCAGCCACGGCTTGCTGGCCATCGTCGCCTGGGCGTCCATGAGCATGTTCCCCCAGGTGGGCGTGGGTGGCTGGACCCCGAGTCCCAGGAAGCTCAGCGACGACTCCAGGATGATGGCGTTTCCCACAGCCAGGGTGGCCCCCACCACGATCGGGCCGACCGCGTTGGGCAGGATGTGGCGAACGAGGATGCGGGCGTGCCCCGCGCCCAGGCTCCTGGCGGCCTCGACGAACGCGAGCTCCTTGAGCGACAGCACCTCACCGCGTACGACCCTCGCGGTCCCCATCCAGCTCAGCAGCCCGATGACAAGCGCCATGGAGACGGCATCCGCCTGAGTGTACGACGCGAGCACGATCAGCAGGGGCAGCGTCGGGATCGAGTAGGCGACGTCGGTGAGCCGCATGAGCACGCCATCGAGGCGCCCGCCGAAATAAGCTGCCAGGGCCCCGATCCCCGACCCGAGCCCCGTGCCCAGGATCGCGGAAAGGACGCCGATGAGGATCGAGACACGGCCTCCGTACAGGACCCGGGTGAGGAGATCCCGCCCAAGGTCGTCCGTGCCCATCCAGTGGCCCGGCGAGGGGGGCTGGCGGATGGCCGACAGGTCGATCGCGTCGAATTCGTACGGCGCGATCAGAGGCGCGAGCGCACAGACGGCCGCCACGAGCGCGATGGCCGCGGCCGCAGCCACCGCGAGGCGGTGACGCCGGAGCTGAGCCCAGACGAGGCCGAGCTGTCCGCGGGGACGCGTCTGCTCACTCATAGCGGATGCGCGGGTCGAGCACGCCGTAGAGGATGTCGGCGAGCAGATTGAAGACCAGCACCATCACGGAGCCCAGCAGCAGGATCCCCATGAGCAGCGGGTAGTCCCGGGCGAACATGGCTTGCACGAACATCCGCCCGATGCCCGGCCAGGCGAAGATGGTCTCGGTGATGACCGCTCCCGAGAAGAGCCCCGCCAGATCCAGGGCCATGATCGAAAGCACGGGGATGAGCGCGTTGCGCAGCGCGTGGACCCCGATCACGGTTCGCTCGGGAAGCCCCTTGGCGCGCGCCGTCCGCACGTAGTCCTGTCCCAGGACTCCCAGGAGGCTGGAGCGCAGATAGCGCGACCAGCCCGCGACGTTTCGGAAGGAGAGCACGATCGCCGGCAGCACGAGGTGCCGGAGGTGGTCGGGCAGGGAAGACGCCCCGACCGTCCCGGTCCCCGCGACGGGC
>QJYK01000281.1 GCA_003248075.1 Gemmatimonadota bacterium
CGCCACCACGTCCGAGGGGATCCTGCCTTCGAAGTCGCGGTGGATTCCCCAAGTGGCGAGCTCGGTGCTCAGTCCCCCGAGCATCCCCATCCAAGTCAGCCCCACCTGCCCCTGGCGGATGTCCTCGCGCGTACGCTGCAGCACCCCGAACCGGTACGCCTGTTTGTCCCCCTGCGCCTGCAGCGCCTCGGAGAGCGATCCGGCGTTCTCACCGGCCATGTCGAGGCCGTTCGCGACGACCCGGAGCTTTCCGGTGCCCAGCGACAGCTCGGCGGTGGCGTTGACGACGGTGCGTGTGGCACGTCCGTATGCGCTGCCGTCATCCGCCACGGGGTCGCGGCGGAACCCGTCGTACTCGAAGCGGGAGAAGGCGCCGCGGTACCCGAACGATCCGGAGGTGCCCGAGACACTTCCGTCCACCGTGAGCAGCCCGTCGGAGCCTGCCCCGGTGTGGAGCTCCGCGGCCGCCCTCTCGAGCTCGGGCGCCCGCGATTCGAAGTGGAGCACGCCTCCGGCGGCGTTCCCGTAGAGGGCCGCCCCCGGACCCCGGAGGAGCTCGACGCGCCCGAGCGACGCCAGATCCAGATGGTCGAGCGCGGTCTGTCCGTCCGGCAGTGTGGCGGGAATCCCGTCCACGATCACCCGGATCCCGCGTATGCCGAACTGGGCCCGGCCCCCGAAGCCACGCACGGCCAGCCGCTCTCCACTGGCCAGGTTGAAGCGGTTCTGCACCTGAACGCCTGGTAGGGCGCGAAGCGCCTCCTCGATGAAGGCGCTGGACGTACCCCGCCGCAGCTCGTCCCCCGCCACCACCGAGACCGGGAACGGGGTGCGGGTGCCCACGGAGCTTCGCAAGATGCGCACGACCATGGGTTCCAGGGGGACGACCGAGTCCGGGCGAGCCTGGCCCGCGGCCTGTGACGGGGCGGTCAGCGGCAGCGAAGCGAGGATCGTCACCGCGGAGCACGCCCGGCCGAGCAGAGTCCCGCGTCTCACCGCCTGACCCTCGTCATGTCCAGCAGCTGCCGACGGAGCTCGTCGGCCTTCCCCTCGCGTTCCAGCTCCTCCCAAAGCTGGGCTACGGTCGAGTCGTCCACCAGCCCCGATGGCGAGCCCAGATCGGGTGTGGACAGCCCATGGTCGGCGCGGAACCGGTCGACGGCGGCAGCCGCCTCGGCGGTGTACAGGAACGCGTCGGGTCCGCGCCGCAGCTCCGACTCCTCCGAGCGGAAGTAACCGAGGGCGTGGAGGATCTGCTTGAGCTGCCAGACGTCCGCGCCCGACTGCTGCTCGAGCGTCCGGAACCCGAGGGTCTGCGACACCGTGTCGTAGATGCGCCGCAGCTCGGCGACTGGGCGGTCGTTCTCGCACACGTTGATGTTCACGGTCACACCGTCAGGGCGCCTGGAGATGCCCGGCCGGGGGTCGGCCACGACGACGGCTGCGGACTGGGGCCGCCCCTTGCGCGCGTCTCCGCCCACGGCCTGGCCCGCGGCGAGGGCCTCGATGAGCCGGTCTGCGAGGTGCCGCGGAGACCCTTCGCTGGCTTCGAATGCGCGCGCCACGGCATCGAGGACCTCGGGTCCCACCAGCAGGTTTCCCTGCGTGGCATAGTTGCGCCCTGCCCGCTGCCCGGCCCATGACGAGGTCCCCGATCCCGTGTGCTGGGCCGAGCGCCCGTCCACCGAGACCACGCCCACCTGTCGGCGAGCCGCTTGAGGGTCCGCCGCGGTCGCGCGCGCGAGTGCCTCCTCCGGCGTGACCCCTGCGGCGAGCAGGTCGAGGAGCTCGTCGCCGTACTCGACCCGCGTCGAGGCCTGCGTGGCCACGGCACCCACGCCGGCTCTGACCCACGGGACGCCGTTGCCCACGCACGCCACCCTGGTCGTCACGGCGACGCCCGACTCCCCGGTGTCCGGATCAACGGCGGCGATGGAGAACGTGTGGAAATCGAGCTCCGGGCTCCACGACGCCGGCTCCTGCCCCGTCAGCGGGCTGGCCAACCCCACCACCCACGCGGCCGCGAGTCGATACCGTATCCTCAACGCCTACCTCCGTGAAATGTCCACCGCGAACGTCACGACCTCGGCGTCCCGCGGAACCGTCACCGTTCGCCGAACCACGTCCCCTTCGTCCGCCGGAACCTCGACCCGAATCTGCGACCCTCCGGGGACCCGGCAGAAGATGAAGATACTCCGGTCGTCCAACGTCGTCTCGACCCAAGAGGACCCGAGCGGCGACGGTCGCCACCGGGGACCGTCTTCGTCCCCGACTCCGCGGAGCGGAGCGGCGCGGTCGCTGGCCGCTGCATCACGACGGTCCGGCGCGAGCCAGAGAAGTCGGACAGTCACTCCAGGGGCGCGAAGCCCCGCTCGCGACACGCGCCCGAGGAGGATCGCGGCCGCGCGTTCGTCGTCGATGGGGGGGCCGCAGGCCTCTTCCAGCCTCTCCCGGGTGCCCGGGGCACGGATTCGGAGGGTCGTGGCTTCTCCCAGGACCGCCTCGGCCGTCGTTCGGAAGGGTCCGAGATCCAGCGCATCCTCCCCCGGGTAGGACACCTCGAGCGTGTGCAGGCCCCCAGGTAGGCCGGCCAGGAGGAATGTGCCCGCGTTTCCGGTCGCGTCCTCGACGTCCGCCTCCGGCGCCCTCACCACGGCGCCGGCCAGGGGGTGGATGTCCAGCGAGTCGTAGACCGTGCCGGCGATCGTGGCGGTCGAGGCTTCGACGACGGTCTGTCCATCGCGGTCGTGGACTCGCCAGACGACGCCGCCCTCCTGGAGGTACCCGATACGGATGTAGTCCCGGGCACCTCCTCGGTTCGCGAAGGCGAGCCGGGGCATCGTGATCGACCAGTCGCGCACGATCCAGGGGCCCGTCGGAAGCTGGCCGAACACCACTTCGCCCCGAGCTCCGCCGATCTCGTGTCCGCGAGGCAGGTTGACGTACCGGAACTCGAGCCTCTGCAGCTTCGCGGTGCGGGCTTCGATCCAGAGCGTGCCGCGGATATCCGACACACGACGTCCGGAGACCGGCTCGAAGGCGAGCCCGATGGACCCGTCGTCCACGTCGCTGATCCGCATGCAGTGGGTGTCCAGGAACCGATCGGAGAGGAGTGCACCGGCGTCGGGCGCGAAGTAGGTGAAGCTACCGTCCGCATTGCGGCGCATGAACCCCAGCTCCATCAGCTCGTCGATGGGTGCGCTCACGTACGGCACACCCGCCCGCCCGCGCCGAAAGTCCCGTTGCTCGTCGAGCACCTTGCGCGCATCGGAGTCGAGCTCTCGCGCGAAGTGGAGGAGCGTGTAGCGATACAGTTGGGATTCCAGCGTGAGCGCGGCCGCCGCCAACGCCTTTCTGGCTTCCTCCCAGACCCGTGCGGTCGCGCGACCTTCCTCTGGGCGGACTTCGCAACGCCGGGAGCCTTCCACGTCCAGACCGACCAATTCCACGGGGTGGATCGGTACGTCGATCTGCTTGAACAGGCCCTGGACCGGGACGTCGAAGATCTCGGTCGTGAGGCTCTCGTAGCCGATCCGGTCGATCCGCACGGTGAACCTGCCGGGCGCCCCGGCGTCGGCGATGAAGCCGCCGTTCTCGTCGGTGAGCACGCGGTGCGCGACGGTGCCGTCGGCTCGGAGGAGGACGACCATGGCGCCCTCGACGGGCGCGCGCGTGTCCTCGTCCATGACGACGCCACGCACGATCTGTCCCTGCACCGGAGTCGTGAGCAGCCCGAGCCAAAGGGCCGCCAGGAGCGCGCGTGGCATCATGGAGGAAGGATAGGCCCTTTCCCCCCTGCGCGCGCCCCCCGCTCGGGGTGCCCGCTCGGGCGTGTCGGCGCTAGGTTGTCGACCATGGTCGCCAGCCTACCCGAGCCGTCCACGCCGAGCTCCGTGCTGGAGCTACGGCGCGCCGCCGTGCAGGCGCGCCTGGGCGCGGGCGTCATGGTGTTGCCCGCGGCCCCCCACGTGCGTCGCTCGCGCGACACCGAGCTCCCGTACCGCCCGGACAGCGAGCTGTTCTGGGTCACCGGTGTGACCGAGCCTGGAGCCGTCGCGGTCCTCCGGGGCGGCGACCGGCCCGAGCTCCTCCTCTTCGTGGCGGACAGGGATCCGGAGGTGGAGCTGTGGTCGGGCCCCCGGCTCGGACCGGCGGCGGCGGCGGAGCTCTTCGGGCCCGACGCCTCGTATCCGCTGTCCGAGCTCGCCGAGCGGGTGCCTCCGCTCCTCCAGTCGAGCGATCGCATCCACGTCCGGCTCGGCAGGGATGAGCGTGTCGACTCGATGGTGTTCGAGGCGTTGCGCACCGCTCGCTTGCGCGGGCAGAGGCGCGGCACCGGTCCCAGGGGCGTCGTCGACCCGGGGGAGATCCTCGACGAGTTGCGCCTGGTGAAGGACGATCACGAGATCGAGCGGCTACGCGCTGCCGCCGCGCTCACGATCGAGGGTCATCGCGATGGGATCGCCGTCGCTCGACCTGGCGCGGGCGAGTGGGAGGTCCAGGCGGCGGTCGAGGCCGCGTTCCGACGCGGCGGCGGAAGCGGGCCCGGCTTCGGCACGATCGTGGGCGCGGGAGCCAACGCGTGTGTGCTGCACTACGTGAAGAACGCGGGCACGATCAGTGGCGAGGCACTCGTGCTCCTGGACGCCGGAGCCGAGCTCGCGCTCTACCAGGGGGACGTGACGCGGACGTTCCCGGCCTCCGGGCGGTTCACGGCCGTTCAGCGGGAGCTCTACGACCTGGTCGAGCGGGCCCGAGAAGCGGCGGTGGCCGCGGTTCGCCCGGGCCGCACCATCGACGACGTGCACCGAGCCGCGACCGGGATCCTGCTCGAGGGGCTGGTCGCGCTCGGAATCCTGGAGGGCGACCCGGCCGAGCTGATCGAGGGGTGCGAGCACCATGTCTGGGTGCCGCACCAGACCTCGCATTGGTTGGGCCTGGACGTGCACGACCCCGGTGACTACGTGCGGGCCGGTGCGCCGCGTCCGCTCGAGCCGGGGATGGTGTTCACGGTCGAGCCGGGGCTCTACATCCCTCCGGGTTCGGAGGGGGCGGCTGCACGCTTCGCGGGCATCGGCGTGCGCATCGAGGACGACGTGCTGGTCACGGAAGACGGCGTCGAGAATCTCACGGCCCAGCTCCCCACGGCGGCGGACGACGTAGCCGCGCTCGTTCGCGACCATCGGTGACACTCACACCGTCGTCCGGGCGCGCATCGGCGCGCCTGCTGCAGGCGCTGCGGGCGCCGGGTCCGCTCGTCACGGTCGAGATGCGCCTGCCGCGGAGCGACCTGGGGCAGGGCGCCGGGATGGCCGCCTGGATCGACCTGCACCACGCGCTGGGCCGCCTGGTCCGCGACGATCTCTTCGTTTTCCTGACCGACAACGCCGTGGGCTCCGCCGAGGAGGAGAGCCTGGCGCACGTCGGCGCCAACGTCGCGGGCGGCGTGGATCGACGACGGATCGTCCCGATCCTGACGTGCAAGCATGCACTCGACTACTGTCTGATGTTCGCCGCGCGCGCCGTGTCCCAGGGCTTCGATGCGCTCACCGTGCTGGGCGGTGATCCGTCCGTCGGGCCGCCGCGTTGCGTGCCCCACGCGCGGGACCTGCGCGCGCTGATCCGTCAGCGACTTCCGGAGCTCGCGCTGGGCGGCTGGGTCAATCCCCTCAAAGACCCGGAGGAGCAGGTCGGCTACCTCACAGCCCCCGACGCGCACGTCGACTTCGCGCTGGCGCAGATCGTCTCGCACCACGCGATCGATCGGGTCGAGCGCTTCCAGGAGCTGCTCCGGGCCACCGGGTCGACCATCCCTGTGGTCTGGGGCGCCTTCCACTATCGTAGCGCGAACCCGCGCACGCTGGCCACGCTCGGAGGCTTCTTCCCGGTTCCCGCACACGAGATCACTCGGGAATTCGAGCGCGGGGACGACGCCGACGAGATCTGCGCGCGCACGATCCGAGCTCTGCGCGCGCGCGGTGCGGATAAGGTGTACGTGAGCAACCTGGGAAGTCGCGGTGCCGGAAGGCGTCTTCGCTCGATCCTGGATCGGGTCTGAGCCAGGGACGCTCTGCACGGGTACGGTACCCCGCGCGACCACCGCTTCGCCGCGGTGCCCGGGCTTTCGCAGGTCAGGGGAGGAACGACGACGAGTCGTAGCAGCGCTACGGCGAGAAGGGAGAGACGATGCATGTCGCCCGGGTCCGTCGCTTCCATGGCCTGACTCCGTGTCAGGCGGTGGCCTTCACTCCGCTCTCGCGGAGCGTCCGTAGCGCGACGTCCGCGCGTCCGGCGGGCGCCGAGATGTGGAACCCCTGCACGTAGGGGCGCGCCGCGCCGATGACCTCGCACGCAATGAGGATCCCCTCCGCGAGCGCGGCCTCGGGTCCCGACGCCTCCGCCGACCTCATCCGCTCCACGACCGATCCCGGGACGATGACGCCCGGCATCTCGTTGGCGAGGAACTCTGCGTTCCGCAGGCTCAGGCAGGGCCAGATTCCCGCGAGAACCGGAATGCGCCACGCGTCCACGTCCGCGAGGAAGCGCTCGAGCGAAGCGACGTCGAATACGGGCTGCGTGACCGCGAAGTCCGCGCCCGCCTCCACCTTGTACGCGAAGCGGCGTGTCTCCCGCTCCCGGTCCACGGCTCCCTGGTTCGCAGCGACGCCGACGACGAATTCGGTCGGCGCGCCGATGGGACTTCCTCCGGGGTCCACACCCCGGTTGAGGCCCTGCACGACGTTCGTGAGGCCGATCGAGTCGATGTCGAAGACCGCGGTGGCATCGGGGTAGGGACCCATCGAGGGTGGGTCGCCGCTCACGATGAGCAGGTTGCGCAGACCGGCGGCGGCCGCCCCCAGCAGGTCCGAGATCATCCCGAACATGTTCTTGTTACGGCACGTGTAGTGCACGACCGTCTCGATCCCCACCTCGCGCTCGACGATGAGCGCGGCCGGCACGGCGCCCATGCGACTGCCGCCACGTGGGCTGTCCACGATGTTCACGGCGTCGACGCCGGCCAGCTTGAGCTGGCGGGCGGTCTCGACGAGAGCCGACCGATCCCAGCCGTGGGGCGGCAGGACTTCGACGGACGCGACGGTCTCGCCTCGAGCGAGTCTCCGTCCCCACGCGGAGCGACGCTCGAGCGGCACGGGGTCCGACAGCCGATCGGCTCCTGGCAGGTCGCGGGGCACGGAAACGGTCACGTTTCTAGGTTGGCCGGAGACCACCACGTCCCGCATCGCTTTGACGTGCGCGGGCGTGGTGCCACAGCATCCGCCCACGAAGCGCACGCCGAGGTCGATCATGCGACGGGCGTATTGGGCCAGATAGTCCGGGCTCGCCAGGTAGATCTGTCGGTCGCCCACGGTGCGTGGCAGCCCGGCGTTGGGTTGCGCCGACAGTGGCCGCGTCGTGACCTCCGCGATCTCCTCGATCGCGTCGAGCATGACCGCCGGTCCGACGGAGCAGTTGAGGCCGACGACGTCGGCGCCGGACTCTTCGAGGGCCCGACCGAGGGATCGCGCGTCGGCGCCGTACGCGGTGGTGCCGTCCGGACCGACGGTCACTTGCGCGACCACGGGCAAGTCCCCGGACGCGCGCACGGCCTGGAGCGCGCACTGCAGCTCGCTCACGTCGGAGAACGTCTCCAGCACGAAGCCGTCGACGCCGCCCGAGACCAGGCCGTCGACCTGTCGACCGAACAGCCGCACCGCCTCTTCCATCGACGTGGGCCCCCAGGGCTCGATCCGGATCCCCAGCGGTCCGATGGCCCCGGCCACGGTGGCGGCTCCCCCAGCCGCCTCCCGAGCCAGGCGGACCGCGGCCCGGTTGATCTCCTCGGTGCGTCGATCCAACCCGTACGAGGACAGCTTCACCGGGTTGGCCCCGAAGGTGTTCGTCTCCAGGATCTCGGCACCGGCGGCCACGTATTCCTCGTGGATCCTCCGCACCAGCTCCGGCCGACTCAGGTTCAGCTCGTCGTAACAGACGTTGACGAAGACACCCCGCGTGTAGAGGAGCGTGCCCATGGCCCCGTCGAACAGGTGGACACGGTTATCCTCGATGAGGCGCCTCACGCGTCCTCCGCGGACTCGTACGCGAGGTTCGGCGCGAGCCAGGATTCCACCTCGGAACGGGTGATCCCTTTCCGGCGGGCGTAGTCCGCAACCTGATCCGGCCCGATGCGTCCGACGCCGAAATAGTGGGCGTCCGGATGGGCCAGATACCATCCCGAGACGGAGGCCGTCGGGACCATGGCGCAGCTCTCGGTGAGACGGACGCCCAGGCGCCCCTCCACGTCCAGCAGCCCGAACAGACCCCTTTTCTCCGTGTGGTCGGGGCAGGCCGGGTATCCCGGAGCTGGCCGGATTCCCCGGTAGGCTTCCGCGATCAGCTCTCGGTTGCCGAGGGCCTCATCCGGCGCGTACCCCCACAAGCGCGTACGCACGGCCTCGTGCGTGTATTCCGCGAGCGCCTCGGCCAGACGGTCGGCCAACGCCTTCAGGAGGATGGCCGAGTAATCGTCCTGCGCTTCCTGGAAGCGCGCCAAGGTGGGAGCCGGATCGCCTGCGGTGACCGCGAAGGCGCCCACCCAGTCGGCGACGCCGCTCGAGGTCGGTGCCACCCAGTCGGCCAGCGCGAGGTTGGGGCGCCCATCCTTGGCGAACTGTTGGCGGAGCGTGCGGATCACGTGCACCGGCTCCGACCGCTCGGGACCCTCGTACACCTCGATATCGTCTGCCACGGAGTTCGCGGGGAAGAGCCCGACCACGGCCCTCGGAGATAGCCACCGCTCGCGCTCGATCCGGTCCAGCATGGTCTCGGCGTCCGCGAGCAGGTTGCGCGCCGCGCCCCCCACGGTCTCGTCGTCGAGTAGGTCGGGGTAGGGGCCCGTGAGCTCCCAGGTCTGGAAGAACGGCGTCCAATCGATGTAGCGTCGAAGCGTGTCGACGTCGACCTCGAAGGCGTGGATCCCCGGCTCTCGTGGGGGGCAGGGCACGACGGCGGACCAGTCCGCGCGGTACGCGCGCGCCCGCGCCTCGGCAAGGGGGAGCAGCCTCGAGGAGTCGCCCCGGTCCGCCCGCCGCCGCCTCAACTCGTCGTATTCTGCGCGAACCCCGGCGACGTAGGCCTCACGACCGTCGTGATCGAGGAGGCGCCCCAGCACGCCCACGGCGCGCGAGGCGTCCAGCACGTGCACCGTGGGTGCCGAGTAGCAGCGCTCGATGCGGAGCGCCGTGTGCGTCCGCGAGGTGGTCGCACCCCCGATGAGGAGCGGAACGTGGAAGCCCACACGCTCCATCTCTTTGGCCACGTGCACCATCTGGTCCAGCGATGGCGTGATCAGGCCGGAGAGCCCCACGACGTCCACATCGTGGTCGCGCGCGGCCGCCAGGATGCGCTCGGCCGGAACCATGACCCCGAGGTCCACCACCTCGTACCCGTTACACTGCAGGACCACCCCCACGATGTTCTTGCCGATGTCGTGCACGTCGCCCTTCACGGTCGCGAGCAGCACCTTGCCCTTGCCCCCTGAGCCGGCCTTTTCGGCTTCGAGGTAGGGCACCAGATGGGCAACGGCGCGCTTCATCACCCGAGCGCTCTTGACCACCTGCGGAAGGAACATGCGCCCGGACCCGAAGAGGTCCCCGACCACGTTCATCCCGTCCATGAGCGGGCCCTCGATGACGTCGAGCGCCCGCGTGCTCGTGCGCCGCGCCTCTTCCGCGTCCTCTACCACCCAGGCGTCGACCCCCTGCACCAGCGCGTGCACGAGCCGCTCCCCCACCGGAGCCTCGCGCCACGACAGATCTTCCTGGCGGCGGCGCTCCGAGGTACCGGTTCGTTCGGCCGCGAGGGCCGTGAGGCGCTCGGTCGCGTCCGGTTGGCGGGCGAAGAGCACGTCCTCCACGGCGTCGAGCAGATCCGCGGGGATGTCGTCATAGACCGGGAGCGCGCCGGCGTTCACGATCCCCATGTCCAGCCCGGCGGCGATGGCGTGGTACAGGAAGGCCGCGTGCATGGCTTCCCGTACCTCGGGGCTCCCGCGGAAGGAAAACGACACGTTGCTGATTCCGCCGCTGGTCAACGCGTGTAGGCACGCGGCTTTGATGCGACGCACGGCTTCGATGAACCAGGCCGCGTAGTGGTCGTGCTCCGCGATACCCGTCGCGACCGCGAAAACGTTGGGATCGAAGATCACGTCCTCCGGAGGGAAGTGCTCCTCGTCGACCAGAATCCCATATGCCCGTTCGCACACGGCGACCCGGCGTTCGAGCGTGTCCGCCTGCCCATCCTCGTCGAAGGCCATCACGACCGCGGCGGCGCCGTACCGGCGCACGAGACGAGCCTTCCTGCGGAATTCGTCCTCTCCGTCCTTGAGGCTGATGGAGTTGACGATGCCCTTGCCCTGGAGCGTCTTGAGCCCCGCCTCGATCACGTTCCAATCGGAGGAGTCGACCATGATCGGGACGCGGGCGATCTCGGGCTCCGAGGCGACAAGGTTGAGGTAGCGCTCGATCGCTTCGACGGAGTCGAGCAAACCCTCATCCATGTTGACGTCGACGATCTGGGCCCCGCCTTGAACCTGTTGGCGCGCCACGTCCAGCGCGCCCTCGTAGTCGCCCTCCCGGATCAGCCGAGCGAAGCGACGTGATCCCGTGACGTTGGTACGCTCACCGACGTTCACGAACAGAGAGCCGGGGCCGATCTCGAGGGGCTCCAGGCCCGACAGCCGGGTCCTCGGAGGGAGGTCCGCCGGGCGGCGCGGCACCAGGCCATCGACGGCCGCCGCGATCGCGCGCACATGTTCGGGCGTGGTACCACAGCATCCGCCCACGAGATTCAGGAAGCCCGATCGAGCGAAGTCCTCGATGACCGCGGCCATGTGCTCCGGCGTGTCGTCGTAGCCGCCCAGCTCATTGGGGAGGCCGGCGTTCGGATAGCAGCTCACGGGCACGTCGGCGGCGTCGGAGAGCTCCTCGAGGAACGGGCGTAGCTGGTCGGCTCCCAGGGCGCAGTTGAAGCCGACCGCCAGCAGGCCGGCGGCACGTCCCGGACCCGGTTGCACGCCGTGACGGACCGAATGATAGAAGGCCTCGGGGGTCTGGCCGGAAAGGGTCCGCCCACTCTGATCGGTAATCGTCCCGGACACGATCACCGGGACGTCGGCGCCCAGCTCGCTCAGGACGCCGGAGATGGCGAAGAGTGCCGCCTTCGCGTTCAGGGTGTCGAACGCGGTCTCGACCACCAGGACGTCGGCGCCTCCCCGGACCAGGCCGCGGGCCTGCTCGGCGTACGCGGCCGCGAGCTGGTCGAACGTGACCGCCCGTGCGCCGGGGTTCGCCACGTCGGGGGAGATCGAGCACGAGCGTGTCGTCGGGCCCAGGGCGCCGAGAACCCAGCGTGGGCGGGTCGGGTCACGTGCTTCGATCTCGTCCGCCACCCGACGTGCCAGGCGGGCGGCCGCCTCGTTGATGGCGTACGCCTCTTCCTCGAGCCCGTAGTCGGCCAGCGAGATGCGGTTGGCGCTGAAGGTGTTCGTCTCGATGAGGTCCGCGCCGGCCTCGAAGTAGGCCCGATGGATCCCCGCGATCACCTCCGGTGCCGTCAGGGACAGGAGGTCGTTCGCGCCCACCAAGGGCGTCGGGTGGTCGCGGTAGCGGATCCCGCGGAAGTCGTCCTCCCCGAGAGGATGACGCTGGATCATCGTGCCCATCGCGCCATCCAACACGAGAATGCGCCTGCCCAGCTCCGCGCGCAGCAGCTCAGCGCGGGTGTCGCGAGCGCTCTTCGTCGACCGCCTGGACATCGGTGCCCCCGAAAGAATTGCCTCATCGCGAACGAGCGGCGTGAGGCCTGGCTTTTTAGCGCGTTTGTCGTAGGTGTGATGCCTCTACGACGGGCCGCAATACGCCGCAAATCGCCCCGTTGGATTGTTCCCACAAGCTACAGAACGCATCGCCTGGGGCCAAGGCTCGCACCGTATGGTCGGCGAGGCGAGATTGACCGGGCTCCCCGGACGAGGAGGTCGACGGGTGGACAGTACGGTGCGGCCAGGCGGGTCGGCGGCGTTCTACAAGGCACACGGACTCGGGAACGACTACCTGGTCTTCGAGGAAGGCGGCGACTGGCGTGTCGATATCCGGGGGGTCCGATCGGTCTGTGACCGCTGGCGGGGCCCCGGTGGCGACGGCATCGTCGTTCGGCTGCAGGATGGTCCGCCCGGTGTCGTGCGGGTCAGGATGTTCAACCCCGACGGCTCCGAGTTCGAGCGGAGCGGCAACGGCCTCCGGGTGCTCGCGTCATATCTGGCCCGACGTGGCGAAGTGCGAGACGCGCCGTTTCGGGTCGAGGTCGGAGGCGACCAGCTCGCCATGACGGTGCACGGGCGAGCCGGGGCGGCCTGGGACGTATCCGTGGCGATGGGACGGGCGCAGGTGGGAGCCCACGCCGTCGGCCTGGACCCGGCGGCGCTCGACGGCGGCCGCCGCATGCGGGGTCCGGACGGCGAGTGGCTGGACGTGGTCCCGGTGTCGACCGGCAACCCCCATCTGGTGGTCCTCCACGAGCACCCCGACCTCGCCGCGCTCGGCCGCATCGGGCCGTTCCTCGCGACGCATCCGGCACTCGCCGGCGGGGCGAACGTCCAACTGGCCAGTCCGGAGCCCCCCGACGCGTGCCGCGCACTGATCTGGGAGCGCGGTGTGGGACCGACGTCAGCCTCCGGGACGTCCTCGTGCGCAGTGGCGGTCGCCGCCGTGTCCCGGCGACTGCTGAGCGCCGGCCGCGTGAGGGTGCGCATGCAGGGCGGCGAGCTCACGGTCGAAGTGTCCGAGAGCCTGGAGGTCGTGCTGAGGGGACCGGTGGAGGAGGTGTGCGAAGGCACGCTGACCCCCGGATTCCTGGCGGGCCTCGGGCCCTAGGAGCCTGCAAAAAATAATGCAGCGGGCCGCGTTGGAGATGCCACGGCCCCTCAACCATGGCGGCGCAACGACGCGTAGCCGTAGCTACTCGGAGGAGCGCCAACGCCGGAGGAGGGGCCGTGCCACCCCGACCCCCTGAACGCGTATGTACATATCAACTGGGTGTTGGGGCACATGGGGGTTACGCCGCTGATCGGTCGTCGCTCCTCCTCGCCGTAACGCTGCTACGACTCGTCGTCGTTCCTACGCCGAGCAGCGTAAGCCCCATGTGCGCGGCCCACTGTATTACTCGGACAGGCTCCTAGGTGCGAACCCGGATCAGCAGCACCGACGCGGCCGCCGCGAAGACCACGTTGGGGGTCCACCCGGCCACGTGGGGCGAGAGCGTTCCGGCCTGCCCGAGGGCGCCGGAGATCTTGAACAGCAGCAGGTACAGGATCGTGGTCCCGAGGGAGACGCCGATCCCGTAGGCCGTGCCTCCCCGCTGGCTGCTGGTCGCGAGAGGCAGGCCGAACAGGATGACCACGAGCGTCGCGACGGGGATCGAGATCTTTTCTTCGCGGTCCGTGAGGAGCTTCTGCGCGTCCCCTCCGGTCCGTTGGATGATCCGCGCCAGCCGGGAGATCTCTGCGTAGGTCATCTCCTCCGGCTCACGGGGGAGCTCGAGGAGGTCCTCGGGCCGCTCGCTGATCCCGGCGAGCTGCAGCGCCTCGAACTGGAACGCACGCTCGGTGCTGTCGGGGTTGAGGCTCCTCAAATAGCCGCGTTGGAAGGTCCATCCCCGGTTCGCGTCCCAGAAGGCGGAGCCGGCGGTGATGTGGAATCCGGCCCGCTCGCGGGTGGGCGGACGCTCGAGGATCACGTCCGACATTCTCCCGTCCGCCGCCGTGAGCCTGGCGATCTGCCAGGTGGTTCCGCCCTCCGACTCGTACACGAAGTCGCTTCGCCAGGTGCGGCGGGGATCCTCGTTCTGGAGGATCTGCGTCGCGATGCGATTACCGATTGGGATCACCTGGGAGAGAACGAGGGCCACCCCGGTCAGCACCAGTCCCAGGAGGACAATGGGACGGATGAGGCGATGGAACGAGATTCCTCCCGCCTTGGCCGCGACCACCTCGTGGTGCGTGGTCATCGAGTGCACGGTGAAGACCGCCGCGATCAGCCCCGCGATCGGGAACGACCACTGCAGGAAGAGCGGGAGCTCGTAGAAGTAGGCCCTGGCCACGTCCGACGCCGCAAGGCCCCGGTCGATGTAGGTGTCCAGGTTCTCCGTGAGGTCGCCCAGCAGGAAGAGCCATGGTGCTGCCGCCAGGAAGATCACGAACAGCTTCAGGAACGTCCAAGCGACCATTCGGTCCAGGATGCGGATCATGCGCGAGCCCCAACGCCGACCCGGCGCCGAAGAGGCGTCCTCAGTCGATCACGCACGCGCAGCCACCGCTCGCTCAGGCCCCCTCCCCGTGCGGTCTCGCCCGCCCGACCCATGCGCGCGACGAGGGCGAGGCCTCCGAGGAGAAACACCACGTTGGGAATCCACATGGTCACGATCGGGTCGGCCACCCCCCGGTCCGCCAGGCTCTCACCACCGATGAGGCCCATCCAGTAGATGGCGAAGATGCCGGTGGAGGCGGCCACCACGAGGCCCACGCCTCCCCGCGGAAAGCGAAGTGCCAGCGGGGGTGCGAGGAGCGTGAATACCAGGCAGGCGAACGCGATGGCCCACTTCTTCTGCAGCTCCACTCGATAGCGGCCAGCCGTCTCCTGCATCGACTGCACCCGGGCCACCGCGGTGCGGGTGCTGCTCACCACTCGTTGAGTCACTGCGTCGCTCGCCAGAAGCGACTGGGGATTCCCGCTCGTGACCCCTCGGCTCGCCGCGACGACGGTGCGCTGGCCGGAGAGCGTCGCCGAGTCGGCGGTGGTGGGCCGGCCTAGCGCGAGTCGGAGCGCCTGGAGCGCGTTGGCCCGGTTCTCCGCGCGCGCCGAGTCCTGGTCCGCGTCTCGCTCGAGCGCCCGGTCGCGGAGCATGGCGAAGTCCATCTCGCGGTCACCTCGCTCGGTCCCGCCGGCCCGGCGCTCCAGCAGGTCCCCGACGCCCCGGAGCGGCACGATCTGACTCTGGAAATAGACGCGCTGGAAGCCGCCTTCCCGATCGCTCTGCACCTCCAGCACCTCCCCGTCCCACAGCGTCAGGAACAGGTCGGTGCGCTCTTGGTTGAACGCCATCATCCCACGGGCCGCGTAGGTCGTTCTCTGTCGGAGAGGATTGTTGCGGTCGAAGATCGTCACGTTCTCCAGTGTGTTGGTCGACGCGTCGATGCGATCCGCCGTGAGGAAGTACTTGTCGAGCCCGTCCTGGGCCTCGATCTCGTTCACCACCTGCTCCCTGAGCTGGAACGTCGGACTCTTGCGACCGATGTCCATCAGCAGGTTCTTTAACCGGTGATTGGCCTCCGGGAGCACCGAGTCGTTGAAGTAGAGCATCCCGAGCGTCGCCAGGAGGCCCATCCCCAGGATGGGGACCATCACCCGGAGGGGGCGGACCCCTCCGGCCGACAGCGCCGTGATCTCGTTGTGCTCGGTCATCTGGCTGAACGCGTAGAGGACCGCCACGAGCACGGACATGGGGAGCGACAGCGCGACCGTATGGGGTAGCGACAGGTAGAGGAACTCGAAGATCACCGTCCAAGGCAGGCCCTTGCCGACCAGGGAGTCGACGCGCTGCGCCACGGCGTTGAGGAAGATCAGCCCCGTGATCGCGGACACGCTGAACAGGAACGGGCCGAGATGTGCCCGTATCAGGTATCGAGTGAGCACTCCTATCCGCATCACGGTACTCCCGGGATCGACGACGAGAATCCTCGTGGCGCAGCAGCCGTTCATCGGCCGGTGCGTGGCTCGGGCACGGGCGCAGGGCGAACCGTCGCGCGCTCGGCGGCTTCGTACCCCCCTGAGTCGCTCCGGTTCGTGACCTGAGCTTCCCTAGTGCTCTTCCGCCTCCTCCTCCTGGCCTTGTGGTTCGGGGCCGACCGCGCCCCGACCTCGCGTCCGGTCGCGGCGGAAGCGGCGGTGGACACCATCCTGCGCGCCGACCTCACGCTCGATCCCGCATCCGTGCGCGGCGGGCTCACGGCGGCCGGGGCCGAGCCGGCGCTCAGGCTCGGGTTGCGGCGAATACCCGTGCGCTCCGGGCTCGCGCCGCTGGAGCTGCCCGTCCTCCTGCCCGGCGAGCCCGTGGGAGATCGCTTCACGCGCCTGCTGGACGACCAGGAAGGTCCCGATGCGATGGTCCGGGGTTTGTTGCGGACGCGGGTCGCGGAATGGGGACGGGTCGGGAGGGATACCGTGCTCTTCCTGGCTCCCCTCCCGGAGCGCGTGCTTCCCCCGCAGGTGACCCCGGAGGGTGAGCGGCCCCGCTTCGTCACCGACTACGCCGACCTCGCACTCCAGGTCCGGAGTCGGATGGAGCTGGGGGGCGACTGGTCACGCTTCGAGCCGTGCGACCCGCAGTTCAAGGTCAGCTGCAACCCGACCCTCATTCCGCAGCTCAACCCCGACGTGCAGTTCGGGGTTCGTGTGGACGGCACGATCCTCGATCGCGTCAGGGTGGACGTCGATTTCGACCAGAGCCGCGAGTTCGACGCGGCGAACCGCATCAACATCTTCTACGAGGGCGGTGAGGACGACATCCTCCGTCGGCTCGAGGTCGGGGACGTCACCTTCCGCTTGCCGTCGTCCCGGTTCCTGACCCAGGGGATCCCGGCGGGGAACTTCGGCTTCCAGGCGGAAGGCCAGCTCGGGCCTCTCGACTTCCAGGCGGTGTGGGCGCAGCAGCGGGGCGATCTCAACTCGCGCGAGTTCCGGCTCACCGGCCTCGCGGACCAGCGGGCCTTCGTGCAGGAGGACACCCTGGTCCTCGACGACGCGGACTACGTGCGAGGGCAGTTCTTCTTCCTCGTCGATCCGACCACGCTGCAAGGGTACCCCCACGTGGACGCCCTCGACCTCGATGCCGGGTCCGCTCCCCCGAGTCTCGCCCCGGGCGGGGACCCCATCCAGCTCTATCGCTTCGAGGACGATCCGGTCTTCCGCCAGCAGGTGGAAGGATTCATCCAGGCCGATGCCCTCGCGGACGGCCCCGGGGGGGCCGTGGTGGAGTCCGGTTGGTTCCGTTACCTCCAGCCCGGCATCGACTATTTCGTTCATCCGTCAGGCCTGTGGGTCGCGCTGCGGACGCCGCTGAGCCGAGACGAGATGCTGGCCGTGACCTACATCACGGCCACCGGGGATACCATCGGCGACTACAACCCCGAACGGATCCACAACGCGGGAGGTCGGCCGGCGCTCCGGCTCCTCAAGGCGTCGGGTGCGAGTCACCAGCCCGGGCGCCCCACGTGGAACCAGGAGATGCATCAGATCTATCGTGTGTCCGGTTCGCGGGACGTGGAGCCGGCTTCCGTCCAGCTGACCGTGTCCTTGGGAGAGCTTTCCGCGGGGAGGACCTTCAAGCGCGCGCCGACAGGCGACGACCTGACCTTCCTCAGGCTCTTCGGATTGGACGAGGAGTCGCCCCTGGACGCCCTCGATCCCGCCTTCGTCTACGCTCCCGCCACGGACTTCTTCGAGGATCAGCCCCCGGTGCAGGGCACGTTCGTGGTCTTCCCGACCCTGCGGCCGTTCGCCGAGCCGCCGCCCCTGCCTTCGCTCGGCCTGACCGCGGATGCGACGCGGGACATCCTCGGGGGCGACGCCAACCGGCGAATCTACGAGGAGGAGGACCCGTTCGAGCGCGACAACGCCGGCCTCTTTCGCCTCACGCTGGCCTATCGGATCCGAAGCGAAGGGGTCATCTCCTCCTTCTCGCTGGGTGCGCTGGGGATCCGCGACGGAAGCGAGCGTATCTGGCTCGGTGACCGCCTTCTCACTGCGGGCGTCGATTACGAGATCGACTACGACGTGGGCCAGGTGCGATTGCTGGAGCCCGAGCTGCTGTTCACGGCCAGCCCGGACGCCGCCATCCGCGCCACCTGGGAGCAGCGATCCCTGTTCCAGGTCTCGCCCACTCAGGTCTTCGGCATGCGGACCCACGCACGGCTCGGTGGCTGGGGAGGCCTCGATTTCCTCACCTTGTACCAGTCCGAGCGCACCGTGGTGACCCGCCCGCAGTTGGGAACCGAGCCCGGCGCTTCCCTGATGGGAGGGATCAGCGGCTCGGGCAGCACGACGGCGGAGTGGTTCGACCGGTTCATGGACCGGCTGCCGGGGCTGCGCTTCGACGGTCGCACCACGCTTTCCGTGGACGGGGAGCTCGCGGTGTCCGTTCCGAACCCCAACACGCGCGGCACCGCCTTCGTGGACGACTTCGACGCCGCCGCGGCGCTGCCGGTCTCGCTGCTGTCCTCGGAGTGGGTTCTCGGTGGCGCTCCGAGCGCGCTCGACGGGGCCGAAGGCGCGCTCCCGCCGGTGCTCGACGCGTCGACGGCGGCCACCCTGGTTTGGCAACATTCCTGGGTCGTCGAGTCCGGGGTGGGGGACAGCGTGGGTGTGCACGAGGGGTACTTCCCACGGCAGGAGATCGATCGTCAGATCAAGGTCGCCGGCTCCGAGACCCGCGAACCGGGCCTCCTCCTCACGTTCGGTGGAGTGGCGGGCGTACCGAGGTGGCGATCGATGACGACATCGCTCTCCACCACGGGACTCGATCTCACGAAGACGGACTTCCTCGAGTTCTACGTGGCCGGTGGCGAGGGGGCGTGGCTGATCCTGGACCTGGGCTCGGTCACCGAGGATGCCTTCTTCGTCGATGCCGCAGGGGCCACGTCCGGGACGGGCCCCACCTCGGGAGAGCGCTGGGGGCTGGGGCTGCTCGACCAGGAGGCCGACCCGCGGCTGGGCGAGATCTGGAACACCACGCTCGACGCCCGCGGCGTCTGGGGTGAGACGTGCACCGCGGAGCCGGGCCGTATCTACCGGGCCGGAGATCCCCGCGCAAATTGCACGCGAGGGAACGGGCGTCGCGACACGGAGGACCTGGACGGCGACGGCAACCTGGATGCATCCGAGCGACATCTGCGGTACGTGATCCGTCTGGATGGGTCGTCGCCGTACGTCGCGCGGACCACGCAGGAGACGGAAACGCCCTTCATCCTGTACAGGATTCCCCTCAAGGGCGCGGGGGGCCTGGAGGTCGGCGGCCCCGTCACGGAAGCGGACCTGAGGGCGGTGCGTCATCTGCGTCTCACCTTGGGGGCTTCCGCGCCCCAGAGCCTGCGGCTGGCCAGGATGCGCCTGGTCGGGTCGCGCTGGCTCAAGCGCGCCGGCGAGGGAATCCTGAGTGGACTGGGCGGCGACACGCTGGCGCTGGGCGGTCGGATGGAAGTGGCCACCGTGTCCCGGGTGACCGAGGGCGACCAGTATCAGTCGCCCCCGTTCGTCCTCGAGGAGCTCGTGGATCCCACCACCGCCTTCGCCGGCCAGGGAATCGAGTTCAACGAGAAGTCCCTGGGCCTGAAGTTCGAGGACGTGCCGTCGGGCGCCCGCGCCGAAGCGTACCATCGCTTCCCCCAGCGGCCTCGGAACTTCCTCCGCTACCGGCAGGCTCGCGTCTGGGTCGCCTCGCGCTCGGGGGACTTCGGCCCGGATCGCGACGCCTGGTTCTTCATGAAGGTGGGGACCGACCCGGACAACTTCTACCTGTATCGGACGCGGCTGAATCCTCCGGCCGGGGCTGCGGGGGTCACCCCGGAGGACTGGCTCCCCGAGGTGGTGGTGGACTTCGAAGAGTGGTTCGACCTCAGGCAGCGGGCGGAGGACGCGTTGCTCCTGAGTCCGCCGGGCCCGGGCGACGCCCCCTTGGTTCTCTGGTCCGTCGACTCGACCTACGCGATCACCCTGCAGGATCGGGGGCGGGCCCCGGATCTCGCCCACGTCCGGGAGATCTCGGTGGGCGTGGCCAACCAGGGTACGGTGCCCCTGAGCGGAGAGGTGTGGATCGACGAGCTCAGGCTGGGACGACCGGTGCGCGAAACCGGGATGGCCAGCTCGCTGGACGCCGTGCTGGACGCTGCGGGCGTCCTCACGAGCCGTCTTTCGCTGACCAACCGGGGGGCACTCTTCCACCAGCTCAGGGACGAGCCCACCTACCAGGCGGACCAGACGCTGGCTCTGACCTCTACGTTGCGACTCGATCAGTGGGCGCCCTCGGCGTGGGGCATCGAGATGCCGCTCACCCTCTCGCTGGACCGGATGAGCCAGGATCCGAAGTTCCTGGCCAACTCGGACCTGAGGGCGGACCGCCTGAGGGGCCTCCGCCCGACCGAGTCGCGGAGCACGCGTGTAGGGGTGGGCTTCCGGAAGACGACGCCGACCGCGAACCCCTGGGTGGGTCTGGTCCTCGACGGGCTCGACGCGAGACTTGCCTACGTGGAGACAGACGGTTCCACCGTCACCACGGAGGCCGAGTCGAGCGGGCTGTCGGCTGGGATCGGCTGGACCCGCGAGCCACACGACCGGAGCCTCGCGGTGATCCCCGACTTCGCGGAGGGATTCGTACGTGCCGTGCTGCCCGGGTTCCTGGAAAGGCGGCTGCTCGGCGCCCGGCTCCGCTTGACGCCCGAACGGGTTTCCGTGGGGACCTCCTATCTGAATCAGGACAGCAGGACGCTCCGCTTCGAGCGCATCGTCGAGCTGCCCGGGGACACCAGCACGGTCGCCACCGCCGCGCCCCGTGAGACCATGGAGACCGCGGCCGACGTGAGGCTCCGTCCCTTCGGGCCGCTCGACGCGGCGGTGACCCTCCTCACCGTTCGAGACCTCCTGCCGCCGGAAGAGGCCGTGGCCGACCCACGCGTGCAGGACCTCCTCCGGGAAGAACGCGCGCGGCTCTCCGGTCTGGACCTGGGCTGGGAGACGAACCGCACCCTGCGTACCCGGATCGGCTTTCGACCCCGACTGCTCGACTGGCTGCGGAGCGACGTCGACTGGAGCAGCAGCTACGGATCCGACCGCAATGCGAACTTCCTTCTCCGCGAGGTGGAGGGCTCGGACACGCTTCTCGCCATCACACGGAACGCGCGTGGTCAGAGAGACTGGCGGGCGCTCCTGTCCGCGGATCCCGCAGCCCTCGCCAGCGGTTGGCTCGGGCCGGCACAACCGGACGAGGCCCCGGACATCGCGGAGCTGCGTGGCATCCTCACCGCGATCAAGCCGCTGTCCGTCACCTATCAGTCGGGGGTGGTGTCGCGTTTCCATCGCGGCGACGTCGATCCGGGCACCGGCTATCAGCTCGGGTGGGGATCCATCGAAGACTTCCGGTTCATGGACGGGGACACCGCGGCCACGCTGACGGATCAGAAGACCTGGACGCTGGGCTCGGGGCTGGGCACGCCCCGCGGTGGCTCCTTCGACGTCTCGTACCAGCGCGGCGAGGCGACGACCCTCGACACGCGCAGCGACCGACGCACGCTGCAGCGCCGCTGGCCCGATCTGCGTGCCACCGTGCCGCCCCTCACGCTTCCCTCCGTGCCGGGGCTCGAGCGCGTCACGCTCTCCTCAGGGTACCAGCGCACCGAGCGGGAGACGGTCTACGGCGGTCGCGGCGTGCAGCGACGCTTCGAGGAGGATCGTCAGGTTCCCGTGGACGTCTCCCTGACCTGGACCGGCTCCCTGGTCACCAGCTACAGGGGGGCCTTCCGCGACGGCGACGCCCGGGATCCCACCGGAGACACGCGCCGTGTCCAGCGGAGTCATCGATTCTCCGTGACGTCGCGCTTCCTTCCGCCGGGCGCCTTTGGCCGTAGGTTGGACCGGCCCGTGAGCTTCTCCCTGCAGGCCGCATACACCGGTGAGCGGGACTGCCGCTCGACCGCGGCCCGGCCGGAGTGCGTCCCCTTCGTGGATCAGATCCGGAGGAGCCTCAGCGTCTCGATTGGAACCAGCCTGAGCGGATTCGAGGTGGGCCTCCAGATGAGCTACGACGACCGGCAGTCGTTTGTGGGGCAGCAGGCCGGGTCGACGCAGTTCCAGCTCGGCGTCTTCGGACAGCTGGACCTGTCGGCGGGGGCGCTTCCGCTCGGCCCGGCGCGCTGACCCGCCGGCAGCGTCCCACCGTGCCATGTCCGAGGCGAGCATGCCGGAGGATCTTGGATCATGCCGGACCCCGAGAGTCGGGCCCTCGCCTGGGCCGCGTCGTTTCTTCTGCTCGCGAGCCTCGCCCGCGTCGGGTGGGTGCGTTTCTCGGGAGCAACGTCCGCGCTCGGGAAGGGTGACGTCGCGTCCTCGGTCCTCGACGAGAGTCGTCGTGAGCTGTCGGAGCGTGAGGCGCGATCACGCCCCCTTGCGCAGGGGGAGCAGATCGACCCGAACCGGGCCAGCGCCACGGAGCTGGACCGCCTTCCGGGGATCGGGCCGGCGGCAGCCGACGCGATCGTCCACTCGCGTGCCCTCGAGGGTCCGTTCCGCCACCCGCAGGATCTCGCCCGGGTCCGCGGGATCGGCCCGTCGACCGTCGCGCGGATCGCGGAGCATCTCGACTTCTCGACACCGGTTCTCGGGCGTGTCCGACAGAGCACGGAGGCGGACGTCGTCGATCTCAACCGCGCGGACGAGGACGCGCTGCAGGCGCTGCCCGGCGTCGGACCGGCGCTGGCGCGTCGGATCGTCGAGGTGCGCGCGCAGGGCCCTTTTCGGTCCGTGGAGGACCTGGAGCGCGTCCGAGGGATCGGCCCCGCGACGGTGGAGAGGCTTCGGGGGCGGGTCACGGTCGCTCCGCGGTGAGGAAACCAGCCCCGGAAGCCTTCCCTTGTACCGGCGAGGCGGCACGACCTATTGTTACCAATGGCACGACGTCATCCGTTTACGACAGGTCCCCTGCCCGAGGACCGGCGACGGAGACGGTGTCCCGACCGGTGTCGGACGTCGACGATCCATTGCAGCCCAAGCACGAATTCCGGGAGGACGCCAGCTTGCTAGGATCCGGGCATGAGGGAGACCGTGCGCCCTGGGGGGGGAGCGATTTCCCCGCCCGCGGCGTCGTCCCTCCTGGCGTAGATCACGTAGCCGGAGCCCCCCCGGACGCGATCCGCCGCAACCCCGGCGGATTGCCCTCCTCTTCCATGACGCCCCTTCTCCAAGCGCGATGACAGCGAAGGTCGCTCAAGAAGTCCGGCTCGGGGACCTCTTCGTCCGAGAGGGCCTGGTCACCGAGAAGCAGCTGCAGGAGGCCCTGGCAGACGCGCGCTCCGGGGGCACCCGCATCGGCTACTCTCTGGTCAAGCTCGGCTTCGTCCAGGAGGAGGAGCTGACGCGGATGCTCTCGAAGCAGTATCGGGTGCCCGCCGTCGCCCTCGACAAAGTCAGCGTCGACGAGAAGATCCTCCGGCTGATCTCGGGGGACGTGGCCCTGAAGCACCTGGTGCTTCCGCTCCGGCGTGCCGGGCGGATGCTGACGGTGGCGATGACCAACCCCACGGACTTCAGCGCCATCGACGATCTGAAGTTCATCACCAAGCTGGACATCGAGCCGGTGATCGTGGGGGAGTTCACCCTCCGCCGGCACCTGGAGCGGTACTACGGGTCGCCGGACGAGGAGGCCGTCACCAGCCTGCTCGAGGAATTCGGCGAGGAGGACGTGGAGGTCCTCGAGGACCAGTCCGAGGACGTCTCCATAGCCGCGCTTCAGGCCGAGGTCGACTCGGCACCCGTGGTGAAGTTCATCAACGGGCTGCTCACGGACGCGGTCCTCCGGGGCGTGTCCGACATCCACATCGAGCCGTACGAGAAGGAGGTCCGGATCCGTTATCGGATCGACGGCTCGCTGCAGGAGGTGATGAAGCCGCCCATGAAGATGAAGGCGGCGCTGACCTCGCGCATCAAGATCCTCGCCGACCTGAACATCGCAGAGCGGCGCGTGCCACAGGACGGCCGCATCAAGCTGAAGCTCAAGAACCGTGTCATCGACTTCCGGGTCTCGACCCTTCCGGTGATCTTCGGCGAGAAGATCGTCCTGCGCATCCTCGACAAGGGGAACCTGACCTTCGACCTGACCAAGTTCGGGTTCGAGCCCAAGGCGGAGCGCGACCTCATGTGGGCGATCTCTCGCCCCTACGGGATGGTGTTGGTCACCGGCCCCACCGGGTCCGGCAAGACGACTACGCTCTATTCGGCGCTGTCACAGATCAACAACGTCGACACGAACATCATGACCGCCGAGGACCCGGTCGAGTACAACATCCACGGCATCAATCAGGTCCTGGTCCGCAGCGAGATCGGCATGACGTTCGCGGCGGCCTTGAGGGCGTTCCTGCGCCAGGACCCGAACATCATCATGGTGGGTGAGATCCGCGACCTGGAGACGGGCGGCATCGCGATCAAGGCGGCGCTCACCGGCCACCTGGTGCTGTCCACGCTCCATACGAACGACACGCCTTCCACAGTCACGCGTCTGATCGACATGGGACTGGAGCCGTTCAACGTCGCGTCCGCGCTCAATCTGGTGTCCGCGCAGCGGCTCGCCCGGAGGGTGTGCACGCGCTGCAAGGTGGAGGCGACGTACGCCGAGGAGTTTCTCGTCTCCGCGAAGATCCCCCTGGACTGGGCGGCGGCGACGACCTTCTACAAGGGTTCAGGTTGCGACCACTGCGGCGGCACCGGGTACAAGGGGCGGTGCGGCTTCTACGAGGTCATGATCATGAGCGCCGAGCTGCGTAAGGCGATCATGCAGGAGCAGAGCACGGACGAGCTCCGCGAGCTCGCCCGCAAAGAGGGCATGCTCACGCTCCGCGAGGATGGGATGAAGAAGGTCGAGCGCGGCATCACGACGCTCGACGAGTTGGTCAAGGAAACCAGCGTCGCAGACTGAGAAAGGAAGCGGAATGAACCAGCCTCCCGCGTCGCCAGCGCCTCCCCAGCAGCAGGAGCTCAGCCTGAGGGTCCTCTTGCAGGAGATGATCCAGCGTGGCGCGTCCGACCTGCATCTGACGGTCGGCAATCCGGCGAAGATGCGCGTGGACGGGGACCTGCAGAACTCCAAGTTCTCACAGCCGCTGACCCCGAAGGACACCCTGGCGCTGGCCTACTCGATCCTCACGGAGAACCAGAAGAAGCGGTTCGAGACCGAGGACGAGCTGGACTTCTCCTTCGGCGTCCAGAACCTCTCCCGCTTCCGCGGCAACGTCTACAAGCAGCGGGGCTGCGTGGCCATGGCGATCCGGCAGATCCCGTACGAGATCATCTCGATCGAGAAGCTCGGCCTGCCGCCGATCATCAACAAGCTCGCGGATCGTCCGCGCGGACTGATCCTCGTGACCGGACCGACGGGCTCGGGCAAGTCGACGACGCTCGCAGGCATGGTCGACAAGATCAACCGCGAGCGGAAGGGCCACATCATCACGATCGAGGACCCGATCGAGTTCATCCACCGCCACCAGCACTGCATGATCAACCAGCGGGAGGTGGGGGCGGACACCAAGACATTCGCGGCGGCCCTGAAGTACGCGTTGCGGCAGGACCCGGACGTCATCCTCATCGGCGAGATGCGTGACCTGGAGACGATCGGCGCCGCGCTCACCATCGCCGAGACGGGACACCTGGTGCTCGCCACGCTGCACACCAACTCGGCGGCGGAGAGCATCAACCGCATCATCGACGCGTTCCCCGCGCACCAGCAGGCTCAGGTCCGTGCCCAGCTCGCGTTCGTGCTCGAGGGTGTGGTGACGCAGACCCTCCTGCCCCGCGCCAAGGGCAAGGGCCGGGTCGCGGCGTGCGAGATCATGGTATGCACGCCCGCGATCCGCGCCGTGATCCGCGACGAGAAGATCCACCAGATCTACTCGCTCATGCAGGCCGGCAAGAAGCACGGCATGCAGACGATGAACGACGCGCTCCAGATGCTTTATATGAGGGGTGAGGTCACGCTCGAGGAGGCGCTGAAGCGCTCCGGCGATCCGGCCGAGCTTCTCAGGACCGTGGGCGAGCCGGTGCCCGCAGGCACGCAGGGATGACGATCTTCACCGCGAGCAGCAGGTAGGAACCATGCCGAATTTCGCATTCAGCGCCAGACCCGTGACGGGCGGGGACATCCAGTCGGGCGAGATCGAGCTTGCCTCGAAGGACGACGTCCTCGCCTACCTGCACCGGCAGAAGATGATCCCCGTGTCGGTGCGGGAGAAATCGAGGGAGTTCAACCTCACCTTCGGCACGGGTGTGTCCACGCGCGACGTCGTGATCTTCACGCGCCAGTTCGCGACGATGATCAACTCCGGGCTCCCACTGGTTCAGAGCCTCGACATCCTTGCGGAGCAGACGGAAAACGTCACGCTGCGCAAGACGATCCAGGAGGTGCTCTACGACGTCGAGTCGGGCCATACGCTCGCGGACGCGATGGGGCGCCATCCCAAGATCTTCAGCGACCTGTTCGTCAACATGGTCGCCGCCGGCGAGGCCGGGGGTATCCTGGACACGATCCTCCTGCGCCTCGCGGTGTTCCTCGAGAAGAACGACGCCCTCAGGAGAAAGATCAAAGGCGCGATGGTGTATCCGGCGGTGATCTTCTCCGTGGCTGCTGCGGCGATCGTGATCCTGCTGGTGTTCGTGATTCCGACATTCCAGCAGATGTTCGAGTCCGCCGGTATCCCGCTCCCGCTCCCGACGCGCATCGTGATCGGTATGAGCGCGTTCCTCCAGGCCTACTGGTGGGCCGTGGGGGCGGCGATCGTCGGCATCGCTGTCCTGATCCGCCAGTTCTATCAAACCGACGGGGGCGAGCTCTTCATCGACCGCGCGCTGCTCGCCTTCCCCATCCTTGGAGACGTGCAGCGCAAGGCTGCGGTCGCGCGCTTCACGCGTACGCTCGGCACGCTGGTGTCGTCCGGCGTCTCCATCCTCGAGGGCCTCGAGATCACCGCACGCACCGCCGGCAATCGGGTGATCCACGACGCGGTGATGGGGTCCCGGGCCTCCATCGCGGGCGGTGAGACGATCGCGGGCCCATTGAAGGAGTCCGGGGCGTTCCCACCGATGGTCGTTCAGATGATCAACGTGGGTGAGCAGACCGGTGGCCTCGACGACATGCTCACCAAGATCGCCGACTTCTACGACGAGGAGGTCGACGCGGCCGTCGAGACCCTCCTGTCCGCCATGGAGCCGATCATGATCGTCGTGCTGGGCGTGATCGTGGGCGGCATGATCGTGGCGATGTACCTGCCGATCTTCGACATGATCAACGCGGTGAAGTAGCGGCCAGGGGGTCCGCGACTCGGAACGGCCCCTCGGCTTCGGCCCTCCGGAACGGGGCGCGCCCTTCGGGGCCGCTCGCGTTCCGAGGGCTTTCTCTTTCTCGCGCTCGCTAAGCGGCCGGGCGCGTCTTGCTGCTCGCGGCTTCGCCTGCCCGGGTTTCGCCCGGCCGATTGCCCCGCAGAGCGCGCCCCGTTCCCGGGGGCGTGCGCACCCCGGTTGGCCCGCCCGCTTCGCGGATCGGCAGGGCGGTGGCGGGTGGTGGGGCCTACTCCACCCGCAGTGTCTCCAGCGGATCCACCCGTGAGGCGCGCCGCGCGGGGAGCCAGCTCGCGAATACGGCGGTGGCCAGGAGCAGGAGGGCGGCTCCGCCCAGCGCGAACGGGTCGCCCCGGTCGACCCCCCAGATCCTGCTCTCCAGGTACCGGTTGGCGACCCACGATCCCGCCACGCCCGTGACGACGCCGCACGCGCCCAGAGCCACGCCCACCCTCAGCACCTGCGCCTCGATCCGGCCCCGGGAGGCCCCCAGAGCGAGACGGATCCCGAGCTCCCGCCTCCGCTGACCGGCCAGGTACAGGAGCGTGCCGTACAGACCTCCGGCGGCCAGGAGGAGCGCGACGCCCGCGAACGCTCCGAAGATCAGCGAGTCGAAGCGGCGCGTCGCGGTGGACGCGTCGAGTGACTGCTCCATCGAGCGCACCGTCGTAACCGGAAGCGTGGGGATCGCGTCCCAGACTGCTTGCCGCAGGGCACGTGGCATCGTGGCGTTCGCCGAGGGGTCGACGTGGACGATGACCGTGCCGATCGGGATCGGGAACGGCATCTGCTCGATCGGGAGGTACAGGGCGTTTCCCGGCTCCTGGTCCAGGCCGTAGTGCCGGTTGGCGCGCGCGACCCCCACGACCGTCGTGCGGAAGTCGTTGAGCCCCAAGCTCGTTCCGATGGCGGCCGCCGCAGAGCCCGCGAGCTCCCGGGCGAGCATCTCGTCCACCACCACCGGAATCGGCTCTTCCAGGGATTCCGCGGCGGCCCAGGAACGACCGGCGACGAGGTCCACGCCCGCGGCCGCGAAGTAGGCCGGAGTGACGGGGTGCACGGATGTGCGCAGTGCGTCGTCCTCCTCCCGGCCGGGAAGCGCGGCCCGGGTCGACCAGCAGCAGCGGGAGCCGCCCTGGAACTGGAGCGGCGCCGTGAGCGCGTAGGCCGCGTCGCGCACGCCCGAAACCACGCGCACGCGAAGGAGCACCTCGTCCATCGCCCGGCGGAAGGCGTCGGCGCTCTCCGGGTCCGGAAGGTTGAGCGGGACCGTCCACACGTCGGCGATCCGGAAGCCGGGGTCCTGGGCGCGCACAGTCAGGAAGCTCCGCAGCAGGAGTGCGGCGCCGGCCACGAGCACGAGTGACAGCGCCACCTCGGCGGCGACGAGCGCGTTGCGCAGGAGCGTCACGCCTCGGCCCGCGGTAGCGCTACGCCCGCCGCCCCGCAGCTCGTCGGCCAACTGGCCTCCGACGGACCGGAGCGCCGGGAGCAGCCCGAAAAGGAGCGAAGTGACCGCGGACACCGCCACCGCGAACACCAGCACCGGCACGTCCAGAGCGACTGTCGCCTGGCGGGGCAGCGCGGTGGGGTTCGTCCCCACGAAGGCGCGGATCCCTGCCCAGGCCAACCCGGTGCCGACGAGGCCACCGCCGAGCCCCACGATCAGACTCTCGACCAGGAGCTGGACCGTCAGGTTCCCCGTTCCCGCGCCCATGGCGCGGCGCACGGCCATCTCGCGCGTGCGTCCGAGCCCACGTGCCAGGAACAGGTTGGCCACGTTGGCGCAGGCGACGAGCAGAAGCAGGCCCACGGCGCCCATGAGCAGTCCCAGGCCGGTCCGAACCGCGCGAACGGTCTCCGCGGCCAGCGGCACGGCGGGCACCTCCCGGGGTGCGCCTTCTCGTGTTCGGTAGTTGCGGTGGACGTCCGCCATGCGGGTCATGGTTCGGGCCAGCTCAGCCCTCACCGCCCCGAGGTCCGCGCCCGACGACATCCGCCCCGCGATCTGCAGCACGTGGGTGTCGTGACGCGACAGCTGGGGCACGCTCCAGTCGAGGGGTCGCCACAAGTCGACGTCGGGTCCCGTCAGGAGCTCGGGGGGCGCGAACCGGTCCTCCATCACGCCGACCACGGTCACCACCTCACCGTCGATCTGGATCGATCGGCCGACCACGGAAGGGTCCGCACCCAGCACGCCGCGCCAGAAGCCCGCGTCGAGCACGACCCTGTCGGCCGACGCGAAGTCCTCCACGGCCAGAAGCCGGCCGAGTGCCGCGTGTGCGCCGAAGAGGTCGAAGAAGTCGCGTGACACCCGGGCCTGGCTGAGCCGAAGGGGCTCGCCCTCTCCGACGAGATTCACCTCCTCCTGCCAGGCGGCCCCCCACTCGGCCACCGACGAGAAGCCCTCGAGCTCGTGGAAGAAAGGGCCCTGGAAGGAGCCCCGGTCCAGGAACACGAGGCGCTCGGCCTGCGGGTACGGAAGCGGTCGGAGGAGCACGTGGTCGACCAGCGTGAAGATCGTGGTCACGGCTCCCACGCCGACCGCGACGAGGAGCATTGAGGTGACCGAAAAGGTCGGCGCATTGCGCAGCGTGCGCAGTGCGTATCGGACGTTGCGCACCATCCCCATTCCCGTCCTCCCCCGTGCAGATAGGTGGTCCAGCCACTCGACGATGAGAACGCCGATCAGGGCGGTCAGTCCGCGCTGCGCATGCCTCCACCCCCCGGGCGACTCGCTGCACAGCTGCGCGAACGTCCGCTCCATCTCGTGTCGGTCGTCGCGGGCACCGGGCGGGAGCAGCGCGGCGAGGACGTGGTAGAGGAGGAGCGGGACACGACCCGGGCGACTCACAGGTCACCCGCCACCGCGGGGCGGGCGTGGGCCAGGAGTCGCTCCAGCCGGCTGACCTCCGCGGCCAGGATCGTCCTTCCGGCCCGGGTCAGTCGGTGCGTCCTCCTCCGCTCCTCGGTGTCCTCGGTCTCCTCGATCCATCCCAGAGATCGCATCCTGCGGAGGACACGGTAGAGGTTGGCCGGGTCGAGGAGGACTCCGGCGTCGGAGCGCGCCTCGACCTCCTTGATGATGCCGTAGCCGTGAAGGGGGCCTTCGGCGAGCACCGCCAGGACGAGCAGGTCCCGGGGCGCCAGCGGGAGAGAATCGTCGGTCGGCATGGTTATCTGTAGAGTGACTGATAGTGTCGATCTACAGATAACGGACAGCGCGAGGTGGGGAAAGGGTTGCACGAGCGCAGGGCCGGGAGTCGGCGACCGACGCCCGACCCTGCGATCCTGACGTTCCCGGCGGGAAGGTGAGGATTCCCGGCGCGCCTACACGACGAACGTCGCCGCCGCCAGCACCGCCACCAGCAGGACCCAGACGCCGGGGTGCATCCAAACGGGACGCATCTCCTTGCGCACCTCCTGGGCCCGATGGTCGTTGATGCCGATCGTCAGGCGACCTTCGTCATCGGTCCGCCCCTGAATGAGGCGGTCCTGGAGGAGCTGGTTGACCGCTTTCTGGTAGTCCGCCGGGCGGTCGGTGAATCCCGGGATCTCGGAAGGGCGCGTCAGCGCGTCGCGCCCCTTCAGGTCGTGATGGCGGCTCAACTCTCTGAGGATCGTCTTTCTCGGCGACATCGGCGTCATGAGCAGTCTTGGGTTCTTCCGGTAGTCCCTCGTCCTGACCCTACGAGCGGCGACCGTGGGAAGTTGCAGCGCCGCGGAGGGCAGGGTGGTGGCGCCCGGGAAACACCTCGGGACCACTGATTTGACGGCACCACGGAGCGGTTGGTTGCATCGACGCGCTGGCGGCGGAGGCGCGTCGCGGAGCCCCGGGTTCGGGGCGCCCCCAGTGTTACGGCGAAGTAGTCAAATGTTTGCGTTGCCCTCGCGCCCAAACCGTTAAGATTCCTGGCACGAGATCGGGATAACGCGGGCTCCCCGCCCGACGGATGTACCCCATTCGCTGGAGCGTACCATATGCGATTCAGAAACGGTGTGCGACTTCTGACCGTCACCGCGACGCTGTTGCTCGCCGGAAACCTCGCTGCTCAGTCCACCGCGACCCTTGCCGGGCGCGTGACCGACGAGAGCGGCGCTGCCGTCTCCGGGGCGCAGATCGTGGTGACCAACCAGAACTCCGGGACCCAGAACGGCGCGCTCAGCCAGACCGACGGGCGCTTCACCGTAGCAGGGCTCCGGGCCGGCGGGCCGTATCGGGTCGAGGTTCGCATGATCGGGTTCGGCCTCCAGGCCGTCGAGGACGTGATGTTGACGGCGGGACAGACCCGCACGATCGACTTCCGGCTCACACAGGAAGCGATCGCGCTCGACGCCATCGAGGTCTTCTCCACGCGGGCCGTGGAGCGCAAGACTCCCGTGGCGTACAGCGACGTTCCGAAGGTCCAGATCCAGAACCAGCTGGGCTCGCAGGATCTGCCCATGGTGCTCAACGTGACGCCCAGCGTGTACGCCACGATGCAGGGGGGCGGTGCCGGCGACGCGCGCATCAACGTCCGCGGATTCGACCAGAAGAACATGGCCGTCATGATCAACGGCGTGCCGGTCAACGACGTGGAGAACGGCTGGGTCTACTGGTCCAACTGGGACGGGCTGGGCGATGCCGCCACAAGCATCCAGCTCCAACGTGGATTGTCTGCGGTGAACCTCGCCGTGCCTTCGATCGGCGGGACCATGAACGTGATCACGGATCCTTCCCAGATGTCTCCGGGCTTCTCCTACAAGCAGGAGTTCGGTTCCGCGAACTTCCTCAAGGAGACCCTCACCGTCTCGACCGGCGAGCGCGGCGGCTTTGCATTCACCGGGAACGTCGTAAGGAAGACGGGTGACGGGCTGTTCGGCTATGCAGGGAACGATCGCACGGCCTCAAACCTCTGGGGGCACGCCACGTACACCGACGCCTGGGCGTATTACGCCGCGGCGGCCTATCAGATCAACCCGAAGAACCGCCTTGAATTGTATGCGGTGGGTGCGCCCCAGAAGCATGGCCAGAATCTGTACAAGCTGAACCTCGCTCAGCTCGACGCAGCGTACGCTCGAGAGCTTGGTGTGTCTCAGGCCGCGATCGACCGCTTCCCGGAGGCTGGGCGCTATTGGAGCCCCAACGTCAATCGCGTCAGAGCCTCCTACGACGGCAAGCAGTACTCGAGCACCGGACCCGGCGCGGGCACGTTCTCCCGCTTCGGTGACACGTACATCAACGAACGCGAGAACTACTTCCACAAACCGCAGGTCAACCTGAACTACTACGCCTATTTCGGCGGCGGCCTCACTTGGTCTACGGTGGGCTACTACTCGGGAGGGAACGGAGGCGGGTCCGGGACGCTCGGCTCGAGCAGCGCGGCCGCGTTCTCATACGCGGGTTACGATGGTACGGGGCGGGGCCTCGGTCAGCGGGTGCCCGATTGGAACGGGACCATCGACAAGAACCTCGCTCGGACGAACGGCTCGTCCGGATACATCCTTCGCAACTCGGTCAACAACCAGTGGACCATTGGCGCCATCTCGAAGCTGAGGAAGGATTTCGCCTCCGGCTGGACGACAGAGGCGGGCCTGGACTGGCGTACTGCGCAAGCAGAGCACTACCGGGAGATCCGGGACCTGCTCGGTGGTCAGTTCTGGGTCGATTCCCGCAACGCCTTCACCGGAGCCCGCAACACGGTCAACGGGGACAAGATCGATTACTTCAACACGAACGACATCAACTGGCTGGGTGCCTTCCTCCAGGCTGAGAAGTCGTCGGTGGACGGATCGATCTACGGAATGTTCGGGTGGGCACAGAACTCCTACACGTTCACGGATCACTTCAAGCAGGACCCGAACAACGCGAGTCGGGAGCTCGTGATCGAGAGCGGTAACCTCTCGGGCTTCCAGGTCAAGGGCGGCGTCAGCCGCAACCTGACGAGCGAGTGGTCGGTGTTCGGCAACGGTGGCTACGTTTCCAAGGTGCCGATCTTCGATGGTGTCATCGATGACGTGAACGGGGTCGCACTCGAGTCTCCAAAGAACGAGAAGTTCATCTCTTTCGAGGCAGGCGTGAGCTACCGGGCCATGAACCGTGGCCTGTCGGGCGATCTCAACGTCTATCACACGACGTGGCGGGACAGAACGTTCAACATCTACATCCCGAACGACGACATCCTCGCGAGCGTGCTCGGTGTGGATGCCAGGCACGTGGGCGTCGAGCTGCAGGGCGCCTACCAGCCGACCGATCTGCTGCGTTTCGACGTGGCGGCATCGTTGGGCAACTGGAAGTATATCGACGACGCCCGGGGCCGCTTGGTCGCCGGCGACCTGACCACCGCTGAGGAGTACAACTACTACATCAAAGACCTGAAGGTATCCGACCAGCCTCAGACGCAGCTCGCGTATGCCGTGTCGCTGTATCCGGCAGACGGAGCCTTCCTCCAGGTCCAGGGCCGGACGAACTCGCGCTATTACGCCGCGTTCAGCCCGAACGGCCGAACCGAGGGCACGGACCGCGCGCAGTCCTGGCGGGCACCGGGGTACACCGTGTTCGACTTCCACGGCGCCTACCGGATCAGCGACCTGATCCCGGTGTGGAAGGGTGGGGACGTTCGACTCTTCGCGAACGTGTTCAACCTGCTGGACGAGATCTACATCCAGGACGCCACGGACAATTCGGGGTTCAACGGCTACTACGCCTGCACGAACCCGACGCGTCCGTGCGCCGAAGACCGGGGGCACAACGCCCAGGCGGCAGAGGTCTTCCTCGGCCTGCCGCGTACGTTCAACATCGGGTTCCAGATCGTCTTCTGATCCGGCGGCGCGCGTCGTCGCGCCCGGTACCCTCGCGGCCCCGTCGCCTCCAGGCGGCGGGGCCGCTGCCGTACGGGGGCCGGGCTGGACGTGCCCGGGACGGCCCACCATCGTAATCGGCCCTCCGCCCCCGGATGACGGACGCGACCGTGGACCAACCGCTGCTACAGGCTCTCGTGCTGTTCTTCGCCGGCCTCCTCGCGGGCGCGCTCAATGTCGTGGCGGGGGGCGGGTCGATGTTGACGCTGCCGCTGATGATCTTCCTGGGGCTTCCCGCAACGGTGGCGAACGGAACCAACAGGGTCGCCATCCTCATCCAGAACCTGGGAGCCTCCTGGAGCTTCCACCGGCGAGGGCTCGTGTCGGGACCGTGGATCCGGCTCGCGGCACCCTCGGCCGTTCTCGGGGCCGTGGCCGGCACCTGGCTGGCCCTGCAGGTGGGCGACGTCGCCTTCCAGCGGATCCTGGCGATCCTGCTGGTGGGCATCACGGTCTGGACCCTGTGGCGGCCGGGCCAGGCCGGGGGCGGCGGCTCGGCCGCCCCGCCGTCGGGCCCGCGCCGGGCGGTCCTCGCGACGCTCTTCTTCCTGATCGGCGTTTACGGCGGCTTCGTCCAGGCCGGCGTGGGCTTCGTGATCCTTGCGGCGACGAGTGCCGGAGGACTCGACCTCGTGCGGGGGAACGCGGTCAAGGTGACGCTCGTGCTCGCCTTCACGCCGATCTCGCTGGCACTGTTCGCCATGGACGGGAAGGTCGAGTGGCTGATCGGGCTCGCGCTGGCGGCGGGTAACTTGCTCGGCGGACTGGTCGGAGTGCACCTGCAGGTGCTGAAAGGGCAGACCTGGGTACGGCGGATCGTCACCGCGGTGATCGTGGTCTTCGCGGTGCGTCTCCTGGTCGCTGGGTGAGGTCGAGGGTCGCCAGGAACCTCAGCTCACCTTGCCACGTCCTCCAGATACGCTTCGACGCCGGGAGCCCCCGGTCGGAGGACGTGGCGGACGTAGGCGTCCCGCTCGTGGGAAATGACCTCCAGGTCCCAGACGCAGAACGACTCCGAGCCCCCGGCAGGGCGCCAGGGGTTCCCGCCCTCCCGCACCCAGATCCGTACTGGGAGCTCGTTCTCGCGGTCCCACCACCCGAGGACCAGGTAGTCCGCGTCCCGGCCCAGGTGGAGGATCACCCATCCGACTCCCGGGCGACCTTCCGCCTCCGCAGGGTCGGGGAGCGCATCCCAAAGGAGCTCTAGGCAGCCGGGCTCGTCGCCCGCCAGGCGCGGGTGGCCCCCCCATGCGATCCCGTAGCTCTTCAGGCGCCACCCGGCGTCGATCAGCGGAGGCCCGCTCGCCAACGCTCGCGGAGCGAAGGGTTGTCGGACGCAGAAGCCTTGAGCCGGCACGTGATCCTCCAGGGAGACCTTCCCAGGACGGGAATGAAACCTCCCGGGCGCCCGTCGCGCCAGGGTCCCCCGCCGATCGCGGAGGACCCGGCGCCGCCTCCCCGGGGCTAGTACCGGTAGTGCTCGGGCTTGAAGGGCCCCTCCTTGGACACGCCGATGTAGCGAGCCTGGGAGTCGGTCAGCTCGGTCAGCCGTGCTCCGAGCTGCTCCAGATGAAGTCGTGCGACTTTTTCGTCGAGCCGCTTGGGGAGGACGTACACCCTCCGTTCGTAGCGCTCCGGATGCGTCGCCAACTCGAGCTGGGCGATCACCTGGTTCGTGAACGAAGCGCTCATCACGAAGCTCGGATGGCCGGTCGCGCACCCGAGGTTCATCAGGCGCCCTTCAGCGAGGATGAGGACGGAATGCCCGTCCGGGAAGACGAATTCGTCATACTGTGGCTTGATGTGGATCCGGGTAAGGCCCGGGATCCGGCGCAGGCCGGACATGTCCACCTCGTTGTCGAAGTGGCCGATGTTGGCGACGATGGCCTTGTCCTTCATGCGTGCCATATCCGCGGCGGTGATGATGTCACGATTGCCGGTCGCGGTGATGAAGATGTCGCCCCTCTCGACCACGTCCTCCAACGTCAGCACCTGATAGCCTTCCATGGCGGCCTGGAGGGCGCAGATCGGGTCGACCTCCGTGACGACGACGCGCGCCCCCTGTCCCTTCAGCGCCTGAGCGCACCCCTTTCCCACGTCCCCGTATCCGCACACCACGGCCAGCTTCCCGGACAGCATGACGTCGGTCGCTCGGTTGAGCCCGTCGACCACGGAATGACGGCACCCGTACAGGTTGTCGAACTTGGACTTCGTGACCGAGTCGTTCACGTTGATCGCGGGGAAGAGCAGGGTGCCCGCCTTCTCCATCTCGTACAGACGCTTCACGCCCGTCGTGGTCTCCTCGGACACGCCGCGGATCCCTGCCGCGATGCGTCGCCACCGGCCGGGGTCGGTGCCCTGGATCCGCCGAAGCAGCTCGAGGATCACACCCCATTCCTCCGGGTCAGCGTCGGGGTCGAACGCCGGGATGCTGCCGGCTTCCTCGAACTCGACGCCCTTGTGGATGAGGAGCGTGGCGTCGCCCCCGTCGTCGACGATCAGGTCGGGCCCGGATCCGTCCGGCCACATGAGCGCCTGCTCGGTGCACCACCAGTACTCCTCGAGGGTCTCACCCTTCCAGGCGAACACCGCCGCCCCGCGCGGGGTCTCGGGCGTGCCTTCCCGACCCACGACGGCGGCGGCCGCCGCGTGGTCCTGCGTGGAGAAGATGTTGCACGACACCCAACGAACGTCGGCCCCGAGCTCGGTCAGCGTCTCTATGAGCACGGCGGTCTGCACGGTCATGTGGAGCGAGCCCATGATCTTCAGGCCGGCGAGGGGCCGGTCGGGGGCGTACTCCCTGCGCGCGGCCATCAGGCCGGGCATCTCGTGCTCGGCCAGGCGGACCTCTTTACGGCCCCACTCGGCGAGGCCGAGGTCCTTCACCTTGAAGGCCGGACGGGTCTCCCGATCGGCGGCCGTCATCTCCTGAAGCACCACGGTGTCGCTCATCGTCTCGTTTCCTCCCTCGAGGATATGACGTGGATCATCTGCTCGGCGCACGGGCCCGAGCTTTCGAGCCGGTGGCGAGGAAGAGGGACGGACCCGAGGCTTCCAGGTCCGGTGGCACGGGACGCACGTTGGCGTCCTCGAAGCCGGCGTCGGCCATCCAGGCGGCCATGGTGTCGGGATCGAAGCCCGCCCAGACATGACCCATCGACTCGGCGTACTCCGCCCCCCGCTCATGGCTGCGGGGCTCGACGACAAGCACCCGGCCGGTCGGTCTCAGCACCCTGCTGGCCTCCGCCAGAGCGGTGGCGGGATCCGCGACGAAGTGCAGCACGAGGCTGAGGATGACCAGGTCCAGCGTCCCGTCCCGGAGCGGGAGGGCCTCGAGGTCGCCGATGCGGACCTCCACGTT
>QJYK01000040.1 GCA_003248075.1 Gemmatimonadota bacterium
TCTCCACAAGCCGCTGCCGGATCGCCTGGGTGTGCTGGTAGCGGAGCTGGTGCCAGGGCTGCCAGCTGCCGGCCGCCGGCGGGGCTCGATCGCCGACGCCGGGACGACTCACCGGCGTCCGGCCGATGGGGCGTGCCGTCCATCGCGGCCATCCGAGATGGTGACCCGCGGGGCAGGATGGCGGGAGTCGGCAGTGCACCAGGGAGGAGGATCGCCGTATCCTCGGGCTGGGTGCGAAGCGATGGGCATTCGGGAGCCACGCGGGCGACTTAGCTCCCGCCCTCCTCGACATCCCCTCGGGGCCACGGGCTCACTTCCTCTCGGCGCCAGATCTTGCTCCTCTTTGCTTGACAGCTCTGGCTTTCCCGTGTTGGCTGGTCGCGCCGACCCGGCCGTTGTTCGAGCGGAGTACCCGCGAGCGATGCCTCGGGTAGCGGAAGGAGTAGCGAGATGACGACGATGAAGCTCTCGGGGACCTCATGGGCAGCTGCCCTGCTCGCCGGCTTGTTGGTGCTCGGCGTCGCCGCCCGCAACGCCGAGGCCAGCCCACCGCCCGCGGCGTGCGACCCTCTGGACGCGGCATTGTGTCTGCTGCCCTTCCCCAACGACGTCTTCACCGTCGAGGCTGCGGGGACGGACACCGGGCGTCGCGTCGCCTTCATCGCGCTGCCGGGCAACGTGATCGGACAGCCCATCGACCCGACCGAGTGGAACCGCAACGACGGCTTCTCGCCGGGCTCGCCCGTGCTGACTCTCGTGCCCGAGCTCGATCTGCCGGCGACGTGGGGCACGCAAGACGAACCCACCTCGCTGCCCGACGTGGGCCCCAACGAGCCGGGGTACTTCGACTACCGCGATCACATCGCGGCGCCTGGGCGCTATCTGCGTCCCGACGCGCCGATCGTGATCCTGGACGCAGAAACGGGCGAGCGCCATCCCTTCTGGTCGGAGCTCGACCGGCACCCCGCCACCCCGGCCAACCAGCGGTTGCTGATCCTCCGCCCCGCCGTGAACTTCGAGGAGGGACACCGCTACATCGTCGCACTGCGGAATCTCAGGCGCGCGGACGGAACGTCGATCGAGCCGAGCGCAAGCTTCCTGGGATATCGCAGTGGAACCGCGGCCGATGCGAGATCCGCTCACATGGACTCCCTCTTCGCCAGACTCGAGGCGGCCGGCATCGCGCGCGGTGATCTGTACCTCGCCTGGGACTTCACGGTCGCCAGCGAGCGCAACATCAGCGAGCGCTCTCTCCACATCCGCGACGATGCCTTCGCGAGCCTGGGCGACACCAAGCTCGCCGACCTGCGCGTGCAAGGCGACGCCCCCGAGTTCGAGGTCACGTCCGTGCAGGACTTCCAGAAGGACGATCCCGGAGCCCCCGCTTACGACGGCGATACGCGCCGGCGCGTCCGTGGAGTCGTGCGGGTCCCGAACTATCTCGGGGACGACCCACAGGGCGTGCCCGGCGGGCCCGGCTCGCGCTTCTACGACGCCGATGGCGACGAGCTCCCCGATCGCAATCCAGATGCCCCAGAGCTCGAGGCGGCCTTCGTGTGCGACATTCCCTATGCGCCCTTCGAGAGCTTCCCCGACCGGGCCACTCCGCTGCTCTACGGGCACGGCCTCCTCGGTGATCCGAACGAGGTGACGGGTGGCTCGGGCCAGCAGATGCGTCTGCGCGGATACATGACCTGCGCCACCCCTTGGATCGGGATGGCCGAGGAGGACATCAACAACGTCATAGGCCTGCTTCAGGATCTCTCCGGGCTTCCCACCCTGGTCGACCGTGCTCAGCAGGGATTCCTCAACTTCCACTTCGTCGGGCGGGCGATGATTCATCCGCAGGGCTTCGCGTCCGATCCCGCCTTCCGGACGAGTGCGCGACCGAAGCTCCGCGGCAGGCCCCCGTTTCCGTGGCGCCGGGATCGATCCCTCATCCGGACGTCGCAGCGAGGCGGCTTCTCGCCCCTGGTGTACGACGGCAACAGCCAGGGAGCCATCATGGGCGGAGCCTTCATGGCCCTCAGTCCGGACGCGCCTCGCGGGGTCCTCGGCGTGGCCGGCATGAACTACTCGACCTTGCTGAACCGCAGCGTGGACTGGGAGGCAAGCGGGCTCTCCCAGCTCTTCTACGGCTTTCATCCCAATAAGATGGAGCAGCAGCTGCTGTTCGCGTTGATGCAGATGCTCTGGGATCGCGCGGAGGCCAACGGCTACGCGCACCACATGACGAGCGATCCCCTCCCCAACACTCCGGCCCACGCCATCCTGATGCACGTCGCCTTCGGCGACCACCAGGTCGCAAACGTCTCCGCCGAGGTGGAGGCGCGCACGCTCGGCGCCAAGCTGATGCGACCGCCGTTGGAAGTCGGAAAGCACTGGGAGGCCGACCCCTATTTCACGCCGACCGCCGATTATCCGAGGTGGGGCTCGGCAATGGTCTACTGGGACAGCGGAAACGCGACGCCGCCCAACGCCAACATCCCCGCCAACCACGACGGCGATCCACACGAAGACCCGCGGCGCGAGCCCGGAGGGGCGCTGCAGAAGGACGTCTTCCTCCACTGGGGTCTGGTGCTCGACGTCTGCAATGGGCAGCCCTATCGCACCGACGACCACCCGGACTCGGGCGGCGTGCCGGTGTGCACGGGCTTCTGAGAGACGTTCTCCGCACGGGGAACGCGCACAGCGTGGTGCAGGTTGCGGAGAGTCCGCTCGGTCTCCGCCAAGGGATGCCCACCTAGCTGGGGTGAGAAGGCCAGCCTCCTGAACGCAGGACCGTGAGGTCTGCAATCGGTAATCGGGCTCACCTTGTGGGGCACAAATAGGAGGCTGATATGGAAGACGCTGAAGCCGACGAGGCGGGACACACCTACCGACACAGCCCCTCACACGGCACCCCATCTCCGTCCCCATCGAGCCGTGTGAGCCCGCACTGCTCCAGGTAGAACCGCGCCTCTTCGTAGAGGGTCCGGGACAGCCCGCAGCCCGGCTTCAATCGATTCTGCTTGACTGTTGTCCCGTCGCGGCGCATTCATGGTGCGACCCGGAGGTGTCGGGCCATGGCCTACTGGCGGTGGCCTTGGCGTCTGCGCTCCCCCTTCCGATCGGAACCGGTCGCCGGAGGAGAAGGGGCTACTCCGGAGCGGCGAGCGGCGCTGTCGCGACCGGCCTCTTACAGGTTGTCTGCGCCGCTGATCCCATTCCCGGCATCGTCACGACCTATCGATAGACAAGGCGTCCGCATGGCCCCGACCCTGGCTCTGCGATCCGTGGTGCGGGAGTTGACGTGGGAAGCCACGGCGGCTCGGCCGCCTCCGCCCGTTTCATTGACGCTCGCGGGCTGTTTCGGTCTCCTCATGGCAAGCCCTGCTGCCGCATCTGGACCGGTGGTCGGTTGGGGCTTCAACCAGTTCGGGCAGGTGACGCCGCCTCCCTCCGTGGACGGCACCGACGGCATGGCGAGAGCGATCGCGGCCGGCGACTCCCACAGCTGTGCG
>QJYK01000282.1 GCA_003248075.1 Gemmatimonadota bacterium
GCCCCGGACGCTGCGCCCTCCCACCCGCGCGAACGCAACCCGGCCGTACGTGAGCGCGGTGTCCGCGGGTGGCGTGGCGCGCAGCGCGACCAGGGAGAGGTGGTCACCCTCGACCGAGCCGGTCAGGTAGGGGGTGCTCCCCTCGCGGGCCAGCGCCGAGAGGTCGCGGAGGTCACCCGTGACCGAGAGGAGATCGGATCCGACGGCCACGGGGATCGCCGAGAAGCGGGCGCGCGTCCCGTCGAGCCGCACGGTCCCCGACCGGACGATCACCGGGACCCCCAGGGCGGGATGGGTGACGCGTATCGCGTCGGCGTCGATCGTCCCCGTGAACGAGAGCGCATCGGCCGCCCCGGGCGTGCCGCCGACCCGAAGGTCGACCTTCGCTCGACCCGAGAGCGTGACCCCGTCCGGTAGAACGACCACCGACGCGACGCCGGCCAGGTCCGGATCGGCTCGGACGGTCAGGTCGAGGCCCCCGTCCCGTCCGAGCGTGACGGTGCCTCCCACGCTTGCAGCGCCTCCGAGCACACGTCCGGACACCGCTGGCTCGACGCGACCGCCGCCGGCGAGAACGACTCGACCCTCCAGGGCATCGGCCACGACGACGCCGTCCCGCGCCGAGACCCGGACACCGGACAGGGTAGTCGTGCCCGTGACCTCCGGCCGGACGTCGGGGCCCAGATCCCCGCGGACGGTGAGCTCGGCCGACAGCGTCCCCGAAGCGGTTCCCCCGAGGCGGGCCTGCAGCGAGTCGGGCAGGGCCGGGAGCACCCGCTCGATGGGAAGGTCTCGCAGCGTCGCCTCGAGGGCGAGCCGGCGGACGGGCTCCTTGAGATCGCCCACGCTCCCTCCCAGGGCGAAGGCGATTCCCTCGACCGAGAGTGTGCCCTCGCGAATCGACAGCTGCTCGAAATCGTCCCCGGTCTCCACGTCGAACGAGAGCGCCGCCTGCGTCGGGTCGGGAAGCAGCGTGCGCCCGGCCCGGACCAGGAGCACGGAGGCCTGGGATCGACCTGCCAGCAGCCACCGCCCACCGGGTTCGTGTCGCACCGAGCTCTCCGCGGTGGCCTCCGAAACCCTGGCTTCCAGCGAGTCACGGGCGCTCGCGTACGAGAGTCGTCCGCCCTCCACTCGGATGTCGCGCAGCTCGAGTGTCAGCTGGTGGTCCCCGGGCCCAGGCGGGCCGGTGCGGGACTCCTCGGACGCGGGGGACATGTCGCCGAAGTTCGTTTGACCGTCCGGCCCGACCCGTAGGTTGACGACCGGGTCCATGACGGCGATCCGGTCCACCCGCACCTCCCTTCGGAGCAGCGGCAGGAGGCGCACCTTGAGCGCCACCGTGCCCACGCTCGCGAGAGACTCGGCGAGCCCCGTCGGGTCGGAAACGACGACCTCGCTGAGGCGCACCTCGAACGGAACCAGGCGGACGTGAGCCGTTCCGATTTCTACGTCGCGGTTGGCCGCTGCCGCGAGGCGGGGCTGCACCCAGTCCGCGAGCCTGGTGGGGTCCAGGAGTCGGCTGAGGGCGAACACCGTGCCGAGGTATCCGAGTCCGAGGGCGGCCGCGACGGCCAGCAGGCGTCGGGGCCAGCGGCGTGGAACCGGTCGTTCAGGGTCGTGTCGCTGCATGGCGTGGGAGATCCGTGGATGTCCGACTCCCGGGGTGATACCCGTCTCCCCCGCCTCGGGTCGCAAGATGGGTGCCGCGGGGGCGACCCCGTACCCGCGAGTCCCGCATGGGGTGGGCGCTTCCCTAGGAGACGACCTTGGTCTTGCCGGCCTCTTTGCCCTTGTGCAGGAACGGTACGCCCTCCTGCATCCAATCCGGGGCCTCGACTCCCTTCAGGTGGTGGTCGAAGAACTGTTTCATCCGGACCTGGAAGTCCTTCTGGTTCGCCTTCTTGGACAGGTGGTGGGGTTCCTCGGGGTAGGAGAGGAGGATGACCTCCTTACCCAGGCGCCGCGCCGCCGTATACAGCTCCAGCCCCTGATTCCAGTCGACGGCACCATCGGCCGTCCCGTGCAGGATGAGGAACGGTGTGCGGATGCTGGGCGCGTGGTGCACGGGCGATTGGCTGACCCAACGCTCGAAGTCATCCCACGGCTGGTCCCCCATGCGGCCCTGGCTCCACTGCAGGATCGGACCGTTCTGCACGCCCGACGACTTGTACAGGATGTTGTTCATGCTCATCAGGTTCGTGAGTGGGGCTCCTGTCACGATCGCGGCGAACATGTCGGTCTGGGTGAGGATGAAGGAAGTCTCGTAGCCGCCCCAGGAATGGCCTTGCAGACCGATGCGCTGGGGATCCGCGTAGCCGAGCTCGATCACCCTACGCGCGGCGGCCGTGACATCGTCCAAGGCGGAGCTCCCCGGATAGCCGTCGTCATAGACGATATCCGGCATGAGCACCAGGTATCCGTTGCTCGCGTACATGGACATGTGCGGCCGATCGTCGTACACGGGCTGGCTGAACTCGTGGTGCCGCTGGCTCATCTTCTCATAGAAGTACACGATCATCGGATACCTTCGTCCCTCCTGATATCCGGCAGGCAGCGTGAGCGTGGCTTGCAGGTCATGACCGCGCTCGTCGGTGTAATCGACCAGGACCCGCCGTCCCCAGGCGAAGTCCGCCAGCTGTGGGTTGGCGTCGGTCACGCGTTTCGGGCTGCGCAGCCGTCCATCCGCGACCCAGTAGTCGGGGAAGGTCTCGAAGGTCTGACGGGTGAAGACGACACGGTCCGCATCCCGTGCCTTCGCCAGGTCGTCCACCATCTCGTCCCCGAACAGCAGCGCCTCGGGGTCGCGCCCCGGGCGCGCACGGAAGTATCCCGACTTCTTCGTCCACTCCGCATAGGCGCTCAGGACGGCATCGGCCGGTTTCACCCAATCGGCCTCCCGGTCCAGACGCTGGACGCGGAAGCGGATCTGCTCCCGCTCCCCCATCCCTCCGGTCAGCGACGTGGCGGGGCCCCCGGCCAGCGGCACCACCCACACGTCCCATTTGGTGTCGAGAAGGATCTGACCGTCCTGGGTCCAGCCGCCGAGCCCATACACGGGGTGCTCCGCGATGCGGTCGAAGTCGCGGTCGATGAAGTCGATCCCCGTCTCTTTCGTGAGGTCGACCGTTCGCAACGTCGCGAGGTCCGTGGCGCGGACCGACCCGTCCTTCACGTACACGAACCACCTCCCGTCGGGAGAGGCTCCGACGGGGCGTCGCACGGCCGGCGCGATGGGACGCGTCTCCCCGGTGGACGGGTCGACGCGGACGTAGTCGGCTCTGCCCCCGTCCTCCAGAACGTCCCCGCGGTATGGTGCGTCGGCTCGGCCGATCGCCCAGCGACCGTCTTCGGTCAGGTCCGCCCGCGGCATATCCTCGGTGGCGAGCCGCACGAACCGCCCCGATTCGAGGTTGTAGACGGATGCGAACGTGTATCGACGGTCGGCATCGGCCTGGACCATCTGTTGCGACTGCAGCCGATCGTCCGCCCAGTGCCAGACGTCCACATTCGCCGTCTCTTCGCCGTCGCCGTCCTGGTCCGCCGCGTCTTCTTGCTCCTTGATTCCGACCACGACCCGGTCGCCCGGCTCGGTCCAGTGGGTCGGTGCCAGCTCGGAGAGCACGAACCCGGGAGGGAATCGGGCGTCGGCGGTCGGGTCGTACGTCGTGACCTCGGGCTCCGGGCCATCGACGCCCCGTGCCACCACCAGTTGGTTCGCCCTACGCGCCCTCCCCTCGGGAACGGTCCCGCGCAGGGCGGCCACGTCGCTGCCGGCCTTGCTCCAGACCAGATCCTCGAAGCGTGCCTCGCCGGTCGACAGGGAACGGACGCGCCCCTCCGCGGCGGCCACGACGTAGAGCCCGTTGCCGGCCATGCCGTCGGCATCCACCAGGTAGGCCAGGTAGGCTCCGGTCTCATCGAACGCGAACTCGACGACATTCCCGAACCCGAGGACCGTGCCCGCGCGCAGGTCACGGAGCAGGAGGTCGGATCCGGTGTGCTCCGACTGCGCGTCCAGGCGGTCGTGGTGCACCGCCAGCAAACGACCGTCGTCCGAGAACGCGAAGCCTCGGACCCCGGCCTCCTCGCGGCTCTCGCCGGTGCTCAGGTCGCGGAGCACGAGCGTGCGTGGAACCGGCTTACGATCCTTGCGCAGCTTTTGCGCCTCGACCTCCGGCGGCGAGGTCAGGAAAGCCGCCCAACGACCGTCGGAGGAGAACTCCGCAGCAGAACCGTTGGTAGCGTCGAAGGTCTCGTCGCCGTCGAGCTGCCGCAGGCGCAGCGTCGCGTCGCCGTCGTTCGGACGGAGCAGGTAGCCGAGCCAGGCCCCGTCCGGCGAAAGCGTAACCTGGGTGATACGGTTCCAGACGCCGTAGTCCTCGAGCGCCAGCGGGCGTTTCTCCTGCGCGACCACCGCCACCGGAAGGATGGTCGCGGCCAAGGCGAGGGTCGGGAGGAACCGGGTGCGGCGACGCGCGTCGATGGACATGAAACCCTCGGTCGGCATGGGTGGATCATGCATCCTGTCCGCCACGACCGGGGCGCACAAGGTGTCCCCGAGCCGATCAGCCGACCAGGTTGCCCGCGTCGTCTATGCGCAACGAGAGAACGCGACCGCGCTCGGCCAGCGGGTCCACGCCCTCCACGCGAGTCTCCCGCCGCACGCCCGTGACCACGGTGGTCACCACGACGTCCACGGGCTGGGCGCTCGGAAGGCCGAAGTGGACCGGGAGATCGCTCTGTGCGTCGTATCCGGAGCCGGAGTCGACCAACCGGGTCGCGATCAGCTGATCCGTTCCTGCGGCGTAGACGCGCACTTCGGCCCCGGGGCGCGCGGCACGGCCGGCCGCGTCCAGGACCCGAATCTGAAGGGAGTGACCGACGAACTCGGGCCGAAGCAGGTTCTGGAATACCAGGTGCATGCCGGTCTCGCCGGCTCCGACCAGGCTCAGGTCGAGGTCGCCGTCCATGTCGTAGTCCAGCCACGTGGCGCCGTGGTCCGATTCTGCCGCGAGCAGCACCTCTGGGGTCACGTCGTAGAAACGCCCATCGTCCTGCCGAAAGAGGTAGTCACGGTAGCTCCGCCCCCCCGTGATCGTGCCGTTCACGTAGACGTCCAGATCGCCGTCGTGATCGAAGTCCGCTAAAGCGCAGGTGTCGTAGCGTCCGTCGATGGCCAGCCCGAGGTCGCGGGCGAGCTCCCTGAAGACGGCCCGGCCGTCCCGGACCGTGCCGCGCAGGAGTCCGTTGGGCCCGTAGTTCGCCGTGAAAACGTCGAAGAACCCGTCGCCGTCGTAGTCCGCGACACAAGGCCGCACCGTTCCCTGATCCGCGTTGCCGAGCGCTCTGCCACCGGCCGCCAGATCGGTCCCGGCCGCCGCATCGACGAAGCCGTCAGCACCCTGAAGCCAGAGTCCGTTGGCATCCCCGTCCATGTTGGCCACGATGACGTCCAGCAGACCGTTGCGGTCAGCGTCGAACCAGACCGCGCCCACCGTACGCCGGGGATCGTCGACACCCAGCGCGGCCGCTACGTCGGAGAAGGTCCCGCCGTCGTTTCGGTAGAGGCGGTTGGCTGCGTTGCGCAGGGCCAGGAACAGGTCCAGATCACCGTCACCGTCGAAGTCGACCCAGGACGCCTGGCGCGTGGCACCGTCCGCGAGCGACAAGCCGACCTCCCCCGACACCTCGCGGAATCCCTCGCCGCCCTCGTTGCGCCAGAGGGCGGTGACCGGCGCATGGCCGGCGTAACCCAGAAACAGGTCGGGATCCCCGTCCGCGTCGAAGTCACCCCAAGCAGATGTCCGGACGGCACGCTCGACCTCCAGGCCCATCTGGGCTGCCACGTCCCGGAACCCTTCCGCGAGGTCGTTGCGGTACAGCCGACTCGACGATCCGTTGAACCCCACGAAGCGATCCGGGTCACCGTCGCCGTCGAAGTCGGCCCACGCGTCCGTCAACGCGCCCCCGGCGGCGAAGAGCTCGGTGAACACCGGCGCGAATACCGGTTGCCGTCCACGCGCCTCGTCGCCGGTGAACAGGGCGCGAGCCAGGATCGCCAACGCCATCACGAGGACGACGAACCCCACCGCTCGTGCGGTGGGAGCCGCTCTACCGGCCATCAGATGGAGCGCCCCATCAGCGCCGTCGGACCGTGTTGCGCAGGACTCCCACTCCCTCGACCTCGACCTCGACCACGTCACCCGACTGAAGCGCTCGCGTCTGCTGTGGGGTTCCCGTGAAGATCAGGTCCCCGGGTTCGAGCGTGACGTAGCGGCTCACGTAGCTCACGATGGTCGCGGTTCCGAAGATCAGGTCGGAGGTCCGCTCGTGCTGGCGCACCTCACCGTTGACCCGGGTCTCGACGAGCACATTGTCCGGATCGAGGCCCCGCGCGATCGCCGGTCCGACCGGTCCGAACGTGTCGGAAGACTTGGCGCGGAACCACTGCAGGTCCGCCGCCTGCCAATCCCGCTCGGACACGTCGTTCCCGGCCGTGATCCCGAAGATGCAGGCGGGCGCCTCGCTCTCGGTGACGTCGCTGCACGTGCGGCCGATCACCAGTACCATCTCCCCCTCGTAATGGAGGTTTGCGGCGTCCTTCGGGGCGACGATGTCCGCGCCGCTGCCGACCAGCGATGTCGGATACTTCGCGAACAGGCCGGGATAGGCTGCGACCGGCCGCTCCCCGAGGTGGCTTCGGTAGTTCAGGCCGACCGCGATCACCTTCTTCGCGTCGGTGGGCGGGAGGAGCGTGACGGCGGCCAGGTCGATCCAGCGGTCCGTCGGCCGGTGCGCGCCGAAAAGGTCCCCCTCGATCTCCCGAATCCGTTCGCCCTCCAGGACGCCATAGGAGGTTCGCCCGTCCAATTGGTAGCGGACGAACTTCACGGGCCCGGCGGGTTCCTGGGCGGTCGCGCCGCTTGCGGCGATGAGCATCGCGGCGGTGGCGCAGAGGATCGTTCGCATGAGACCTCCCGTAATGGGTTCGGGGAGATGCTGCGCCGTGCGGGCAATCCCGGCAAGGGATCGACGTGGACCGACGGCTCCGGGGACACGATCTTGCGGCAGCTCGACCGGGGCCGGGGGCCGTGGCGACAGGATCCGGATCGGAGATCGCGTTGAAGAGTGAAAGCCATGATGTCGTGATCGTGGGAGGCGGGGTGATGGGGTGCACCACCGCGCTGGAGCTAGCGCGGCGCGGTGCTTCGGTAGCGGTGGTAGAGAAGGGCGCTCCCGCTTCCGGATCCACCGGGCGCTCCTCGGCGATCGTCCGCCAACACTATTCCAACGAGATCACGGCGCGGATGGCTCGCTACGGGCTCGAGGTCTTCACGGATTTCGAGGATCGGGTCGGCGGTCCTTGCGGCTTCGATCCGTGCGGATTCCTCGTCCTCGTTCCGGCCGCCGACGAGGCCGGCCTGCGTGCGAACGTCGCGCTCCAGCGGTCGGTGGGGATCGACACGCGCGTCCTGGATCCCGACGAGATTGGCGAAGTCCTTCCGGGCGTGGCCGCCGCCGACCTCGTGGCAGCCGCGTGGGAGCCAGGTGCCGGCTATGCGGACCCCCACCTGACCACGTCCAGCGTCCTGGCCGCCGCGAGACGACTGGGTGCACGCATCCACGTCAACCGAGAGGTCACCGGCGTCCGGTTCCGAGGTGGGCGCGTCGCCGGCGTGGACACGCCTCGAGGGCCGATCCACGCCGGGGCCGTGGTGAACTGCGCCGGCCCCTGGGGAGCCCGCGTCGCCGCGATGGCCGGACTCCGGGTGCCGATCGATCCGTGCCGGGCACAGCTCGCGGTTTTTGCCAGGCCCGAGGGGCAGCGAGGCCGGCACCCGGTGGTGCTCGACTTCGTCCACGCCTCCTACTTTCGACCGGAGACCGGCGGGCTCATGCTGGTCGGCTTGATCGATCCCTCGGAGGCGGAGGACGTGGTCGACCCCGACGACTATGCGGAGCACACGGACGAGGGCTACGAGCTGGTGGTCGGGGAGCGCTGGATCCAGCGATGCCCCGGAATGGAGGCCGCCCAGCCCCGCCGCGGCTACGCCGGCCTTTACGCCATCACTCCGGACTGGCACCCGGTCATCGACGAGGTCCCGGCCGGGAGCGGCCATTTCGTGTGCTCCGGGTTCTCCGGGCACGGCTTCAAGCTCTCCCCCGCGGTCGGGCTCATGACGGCCCAGATGATCCTGGGCGAGGCGCCGACGTTCGACCCCCGCGTTTTTCGGCTCTCGCGCTGGTCCGAGGGGCAGCCTGTGCGGGGCCGCTACGAGTACAGCATCACCGGCTGAGGCCGGGGATCAGACCCGGTCGAGCACCCTCTGGACGAAGTCCAAGAGCTGCGTCTCGACCCACGAGAACGCGAGCCGGTCCAGCGGGACCTCGGCCATCGGGATCACGACCTCCGGCTTGGCGCCCACCCAGTATGAGGTTCGCACCCGGGTCGCCTGCCGCTCGAGGACGAGCTGGAACGTGGCCAGGATGCGCGACTCCGAGGGGTCCAGGAGGCCGGGTCGCGGCCAGATCAGCACTCTGACCGTGGGCGTGGGGAGGTCCAGGAGGTCCTGCACGGTGGTGTAGTGACGGGACGCCTCCAACCTCCTGGCGAAGCGTTGGAACCCGGGGACGACGACCCTGCGGAGGAACTCGGATGGGTGGGTCGAGGGGTCCGGCACCGGCGTGTCCATCTCGGAAATGCCGGCGTCCGCCCAGTTCTGGCTTTCTGGCTCGGGCTCGGTCGACGGTGCGTCCCCCTCCGGCTCGAGGGCCGCCCGGGGGCCCGGGCGCGGAGCCCCGGCGAGTCCCCGCTCCGCCGACCACGGGTCGAACACGAAGAGCCGCTCGTCGGGGCCTGGGGCTTCCATCTTGCCGAACCTCGTCAGCGGCGCTCGAGCGTATCGCGCACGAAGACGATCAGCTGCTCACGCACCCAGGTTTCGTCCAGCACGCCGGGGCGGGCGGAACCCTGGTGTTGGAGCTGGTCGAGTCCCTCGGATGTCCACCGGCGGGCGCACAGCGCATCCGGGTCCGGGTCGCCCCACATCAGCTCGAAGGTGGTGCGTCGCTCTTCCTCGGCCTCCGCCTCCATCGGGCCCGTCTTGGGCCAGAGGTGGATGCGGATGCTGGGAGGATAGGCGTCCAGAAACTCCTGATGCACCACCCGATGCCCTGCCGATTGGAGGCGCTCCGCCACGTTGCGCGCGGCGTGGATCGCGAAGCGACGCAAGTAATCTGCCCCTTTCTTGCGCGCCGCCTCCAGTCTGATGGCGCGTTCGACCTGGCGGCGCGTTTCATCCTGCTTGCGGCGCTCGTAGTCCGACAGCAAGAACTCGAGACGGTCTGCCTGATTGTCCAGCATTCTGTTCGACTTACGATTCCCTGGGGTGGAAACAGATGTAGTCATCTCAAATATCTCACCGCGTCGTGCGGGCCTCCAAGGGTTTTGTTCCCCGGGGGGAGTCCGTCCTACGGCCGCAGGTGCTCGAACCCGGGGAACCGTCCCCAGCCCCGGCGAGATCCGAGCTCAGCCGGCGGCTCGCCGGAGCGCGCCGCCGAGCGCGTCCAGGCCCGCCTCGAGCACATCCCGGTGCCCACTCACCGAGACGCGGAAGTGCCCCGGGCATCCAAAGTAACGCCCCGGCGTCACGCCCACCCCGAACTCGTTGCGCGCCATGTCCACGAATGGGCCCGAGTCCACGGTCCCGAGCAGCCGGAGCAGGGCCACGGATGCGCCCGGCGGCTCGCCCCAATGCAGCTGCGCCGCGTGCTCGCGAACGAAGGCCTTCAGGAGCTCGGTATTCGCCGCGACGATACCGCGCGCCCGCTGGAGCAGGGATTCGATATGTGCGAACGCCAGGGTCCCCAAGGTCTCCGATGGCACCGACCCGACCCCGTCCACCACGTCGCGTACCCTGCGCGCCCGTTCGGCGACCTCGGGATCGGCGAGCATCCAACCGACGCGCAGCCCGGCCAGGCCGAAGGTCTTGGTCAGGCTGTTCACCGAGATGAATTCGTCACCGAGGCCGGCCGCTGGCCTGGTATCCACGGCAGGGAGGATCTCGAGGTAGACCTCGTCGACCAGGACGTGCGCGCCCACCTGGGCGGCAACGGCCCCCACGTCGCGAAGGACCTCTGGCGGGGTGTAGACGCCACTGGGGTTGTGGAGATTCGTGAGCACCACGACGCGCGTACGGGATCCGAGAGCCGCGCGTACGGCGCTCGGGTCGAGGCGAAAGCCCTGGTCCCAGGGTCGGGCGAACGTCCGGACCTCGGCGCCGAGCAGCCTGGCCGCGCCGGCCTGGGGATCGTACCCGGGCCATTCAACCAGAACCTCGTCGCCGGGACGTACGAGCGCGGCGAGGGCGAGGTACGTGGCACCCGCCGCCCCGGTAGCGGTCGCCACCCGATCGGTGCCCACGCCATACCTCGCCGCGATGGCGTCGATCAGCGGCGGATATCCGTCGTCATTCCCGGTATACAGCACGAGCGCGTCGCGCGCGCCTTGGAGCTCGTCGAGCGAGCACGGGAGCAGGTTGCTGCCCGACAGATCCCACCGGGCCGGCTCGTGGTGCTTCGCCCAGGTCATGTACGGGGCCCAGGTCCCGGGCCAAGCGCGGTCGTGCATGGATGGATCCGCTGCGGTTTCGAGGTCAAGGATGCTAGCGGCCGCCGGGTTTCCGCGCACCCTCGGTGCTCCGTATCTTGGCCCCCGTTTCGAAGCGGACCTGAGCAACCCGGAGCAAGGACCCATGAAGACCCGCCCCGTCTCGGCGCAGACTGTGACCGCCGCCGCAGCGGTCCTGGCCATTTCGATCGTGCCGGCGCCTATGACCGCGCAGTCCCAGCCCCCCGACGAATACCGCACGCTCGCACGCTCGATCTTCGCCGAGCTGATCGAGATCAACACCACCAACTCCGAGCGGGGCGATAACACGGTGGCGGCGCGGGCGATGGCCCGGCGCCTCCTGGAGGCGGGCTTCGCGGAGGAGGACGTGCACGTGCTGGTTCCCGGGGACGCGCCGACCAAGGGTAACCTGGTCGCCCGCTACCGGGGACGCCAAAGCGGATTGAAGCCGATCCTGCTGCTGGCCCACATCGACGTGGTCGAGGCGCTGCCGCAGGACTGGAGTCCGGACATCCCTCCCTTCGAGTTTCTCGAGCGCGAAGGCTACTACTACGGGCGGGGCGTCACCGACGACAAGGACGAGGCCGCAATCCATGTCGCCAACCTGATCCGGTGGAAGCGGGAGGGCTTCGTTCCCGACCGGGACATCATCGTCGCCCTCACCGCCGACGAGGAAGGTGGACCGCGCAACGGTGTCCAGTTCCTGCTCGAGGAGCACCGTGACCTCATCGACGCGGCCTACGCGCTCAACGAAGGTGGCGGTGGCATGGAGAAGGACGGCCGCAAGATCTCCAACAACGTGCAAGCTTCCGAGAAGAAGTTCCTGAACTTCTCCTTCACCGCCACCAACCCGGGAGGGCACTCGTCCCTGCCGGTGCGTAAGAACGCGATCTACGACCTCGCCCATGCGCTCGAGGCCGTCCAGGGGCACGATTTCCCGGTCATGCTCAACGAGGTCACCGAGGCCTTCTTTTCCCGTTCGGCGGATCTGGTCGGAGGCGACATGGGCGAGGCCATGCGCCGGATCACCGCCAACCCGACCGATGCGCAAGCGGTCGCCGTGCTTTCTCGCGAGCCGGGCTACAACTCGCGCCTGCGCACGACGTGCGTGGCGACGCTGCTCTCCGGTGGCCACGCCTCCAACGCCCTTCCTCAGCTCGCCACGGCGAACGTCAACTGCCGGATCCTCCCGGATCACGACCCCGATGAGGTCCAGCGCACGCTGCAGGGGCTGGCCGCCCCGTTCGACGTCACGGTGGAGCCGGCGGGGAGCGCGACTCCCAGCCCGCCGTCGCCCCTCACGGACGACGTGTTGGGCCCGATCGAGCGTATCACCGGTCAGATGTGGCCGGGGGTGAAGGTCCTTCCCGTGATGAGCACGGGGGCCACAGACGGGCTCTACCTCCGTCGCGAGGGGATCCCGGTCTACGGAGTCAGCGGTCTGTTCGGCGACATGGACGACGTGCGGGCGCACGGACAGGACGAGCGAATCCGGATCGACAGCTTCTATGAGGGAATGGAGTTCCTGTTCCGGCTGGTGTCGGCGCTCGCTGGGGGTGGCATCGCCTGATCCGCGCTCGCGTTCGGTGTCACTCGGCGCGCATCGCCACCACCGGGTCGACGCGCGTCGCACGCCACGCGGGCACCAGGCTGGCCGCGAGCCCCACCGCTACGAGGATGCCCGCCACGGAAGCGAGCACCCCAGGGTCTCTCGCGCCGATCCCGTAGAGCTGGCTCGAGAGAACCCCGGACAGGGCCAGGGCGCCTGCGAGGCCCAGGACGAGGCCGGCGAGCACGAGTCGTAACCCGTCGCCGAGGATCATCGTACGCACGTCGCCCCGGTCCGCGCCCAGCGCCATGCGGATGCCCACCTCTCCCTGGCGCTGCGTGACCGCATAGGCCAGAACGCCGTACACGCCGACGGAGGCGAGCAGGAGCGCGACCACCCCGAACAGGGACAGGAGCAGCGTCGAGAATCGATCGCGCGACCGTGCCCCCGCCAACACGTCCCCCATGGTGCGCACGTCCGTGAGCGCGACGGTGGGACTCAGCTCGCCGAGGGCGCCGCGCATGTCGGCGACCAGCGCGCCCGGGTCACCGACATGGCGCACCACCAACGTGCGCCGGCGCAGGGACGACTGCAGGCCCGGAAAGTAGATGGCGGGCGCCACGTCTGCGCGAAGTCCGTCGTACTTGACGTCCTTCACGACGCCCACGATCTCCCATTCCGTCTTGTTGAGGGCGCCGAGGGGCCCGAAGCGGAATCCCATCCCCACGAAGCGCTCCCCGATCGGATCCTCGCCCTGCATGTATCGGCGCACCCACGCTTCGTTCACCACCGCCACGCCGGGGAGGTCGAGGCGGTCCCGCTCGTCGAACACCCTGCCTGACAGCACGGGGGTCCGGAGCGCCTCGAAGAAGCCCGCGGCGACCGGCCTCAGGAACGCCCTGGGCTCGAGTTCGGGGGGGAACTCCCGCTCCGCCATCGCGAAGGGCTCCGTGTAGTCCAGCGCCTCTCCCAGCGGGAGGGTCGCCGCGTCCCCTACGGCGGTGACACCGGGGAGGACGGCGATGCGCTGGCGGAGTCGGTCGTAGAAGTCGATGACCGCGGTGTCGTTCGGTGCCACGGTCGTCGGCAGGTCGAGTTCCGCCGTGAGCACACCGTCCGCCTGGAAGCCCGTGTCCACCTCGCGGAGGTTCGAGAACGAGCGCACCAGGAGACCCGCTCCGACCACCAGCATGAGCGCGAGCGCCAGCTGACCCACCACGAAGGCGTTCTGCATGCGGTGTCCACCTGCCGAGCGCGTGGAGCGCGTTCCGTCCCGGATCGCCGAGTGGATGTCCGCGAGCACGAGGCGCGCGATGGGCGCCAGCCCGAAGAGAACGCCGGTCACCACGCTCACGACCAGGACGACCGCGAGAACACCGCCGTCGAGGTCGATCGCGCCCTCGCGGGGGAGCGTGACGGGTGCGACCGCCAACAGCCCGCGCACGCCCAGCCATCCCAACCCGAGCCCGAGAACCGCGCCGCCGCCGGAGAGGAGCAGACTCTCCGTGAGGAGCTGCCGTACGAGCCGCCAGCGTCCCGCGCCGAACGCGGTGCGCACGGCGATCTCGCGGGCGCGCGCCTCCGAGCGAGAGAGCAGCAGGTTGGCCACGTTCGCGCACGCGATCAGGAGGACGAGCCCGGTCGCCGTGAGCAACACGAGGAGAGCGGCGCGGGTGTCTCCTACCAGCTCGTCCTTGAGGCTGGTGACCGTGACCGTCCATCCCCGGTTCGTCCTGGGGTTCTCCTGCTCGATGCGACCGGCGAGCGCGACCATGTCCGCCCCCGCCGCTTCAATCGTACTGTGCTCCGAGAGACGCCCCACCGCGCTCATCCAGCGAGCGAATCGGCTCTGGATCTGCATGGGCCAGGTCATGTTGATCCAGAGATCCGCCGAGGCCGGGAAGGTATGCTCTGGCCGGACCACGCCGACCACTTCCATCGGCTCCCCGTCCAGCGTGATCGTCCGGCCCACGATCGAGGGATCGGCGCCGAAGCGCCGCTCCCAGAAGCCGTACGCGAGGATCGCGACGGCGGCGGAGCCCGGACCCTCGTCGGAGCGGAACGTCCGCCCGACCAGCGGCAAGGCGCCCAGCGTCTCGAAATAGTCCTCCGTGGTGTACACGATGTTCACGCGCGTGGGATTGCCGTCGTTCTCCGTGACGGTGCCCGTCGTCGGCCAATACGCGGACATGGCATCGAAGGTCGCGTTCCCGTTTCGCCAATCGTCGAAGTCCATGGGCGAGACCATGTACTTCTGCTGGTTCTGCTCGTCGTTGCGCGTGAAGAGAAGCATGAGCTCGTCGGGCTCTTCGAACGGGAGAGGCTCGAGCAGCACCGACTTGACCACCGTGTAGATCGCCGTGTTGGCGCCGATGCCCAGCGCCAGGGTGACGACCGCCACGATGGTGAAAAGAGGGTTCTTGGCGAGCATCCGGAGACCGAACTTCACGTCCTGCATGCCGTCCTCCACGAGTCGTGTGCCCCGGGAATCCCGGGTCTGCTCCCGATATCGATCCTCCCCGCCGAATCGGACCCGCGCCACGCGGTGCGCTTCGGTCCGTGCAAGGCCCTCGCGCCTCAGGCGCTCCTCCTCCATCTCCAGGTGGAAGCTCAGCTCGTCCTGGATGTCCCGGTCCGCGCGATCCGGGTCGAAGAGCCCCCGCAGGCGGAGGCCCAGCCCCCGCAGCCGGTCGAAGAGCGGCTCCATCGGTGGGTTTCTCAGGTGGCGTGGAGGATGCGGCCCACGGCGCCGGTGAAGAGGTCCCACTGCGCGTGCTCCTCGCCGAGCTGTCGTAGCCCTAGGGCGGTGAGGCGGTAGAACTTGGCCCGGCGGTTGTTCTCGGAGACGCCCCATTCGGAGCGGATCCAACCCTTGTGCTCGAGCCGATGGAGCGCCGGGTACAGGGATCCCTGGTTCACCTGGAGGACCTGTTCCGAGAGCTGCTGGATCCGAACGGCCACCCCCCAACCGTGCATCGGCTCCCCGACCTGGAGGGTCTTGAGGATCAGCATCTCCAGGGTTCCCTGCAGGAGGTCGGCCCGGGCCTGCGTCATGGCTTCTCCTAGACTGTCGACAAGAAGGCGTTTCTCTTGTAGACGCTCTAGGAGTCGAAAAGGTTGCAGCCGGGTCGGGCCGGCAGCCCCTGGCTCTCGGGTTGGCGTACCCCCCGCAGCTGCGCCTTCAGCGCCCGCGTCTCGGGAAGAGCCAGCCGCGGCGCACCGCGCGCGGCTCGTCCACGATCACGAAGGAATCGGGCGCGTTCCGATCGACGGTCCGGACGTACGGCGCCACCTGGCGCCGCGGGATCACCGAGCACAGCACCTCCACGGCTCCATCACGTCCGCGCCCGTCCAGCTCGGTCACACCGAAGCCACCCTCGCGGAGCGATCCGGCCAGGGCCGCTCCCCCGCTCTTCACCATGGTCCACACCGTGGCGAGCCCGAGTGCCAGACGCTCCTCGATGAGGAGCCCGACCACGTTTCCGGTGGCAAAGCCCCCGGCGTAGCCCACGACGTGCCATGGGCTCGTGAGGTTCTGCACGACGGTGCCCACGGCGAACACCCAGATCATGACCTCGAAGAAGCCGATGAGAGGGACCAGCAGCTTCGCATTGCGCACGATAAGCAGGGTTCGCACGGTGGCCATCGAGACGTCGGTCACGCGCAGGAAGAAGATCACGATCGGACCGATGGGGCCGGCTAGGAGTTCCGGGAGCATGGATCGAGGCGGTCGGGTGGTGGTGTGGGAAGCCAATGAGACACTCCCCCGGCGCCAGGCCGGGGGAGCGGGTACGACTCGGTCCCGCGTGTGCGACGCGGAACCGCGCTACATGCCGAACAACACCGACGGTCCCTGCTCGAACACGATGTCGCGCGGTATGCCGAGCATGTCGAGCCGGTCGAGGTCGGCCTGAAGCGCCGGCGGCACCACTCCCTGCTCGCTCATCAGGCGATCGACGCCCTCGTAGTCGCCGTCACCCTGCAGTTGGAGGATGCGCGCGCTCAGCGCGTCGACCGCGCGTCCCATCGCGTCGAAGTCGACCCGGTAGCGGCCGGTGCCCGGGTCGCGGGTGAACGCCCCCATGTCCTGGAAGAAATTGAAGCGAACCATGTTCGCGCGGCCGTGGGCGCTGGACGCGCCGAATCGGACGGATCGGAAGATGCCGGCCAGGAACGTCACGTAGTGATCCTCGATGCTTCCCTCTGTCAGCTCGCCACCCTCGAAGAGCTGGGTGACCATGTAGAGGCCCACGACGTCCGCCTTGCCCTCTTCCATCGGCGAGGCATGCTCCATCAGCGCCTCGCGTACCGTCCCCGTTCCCTCGATCGTGTTCTTGATGCCCAGGCCGTGCGCGACCTCGTGGAACATCGTGTTGGCGAAGAACGCGTCGAAGGTCACGTGCGCACGCTGGTCGGCGTCGATCAGCTCGTCGGCGATCGGCACCATGATGCGGTCGAACTTGGCCCGCATCGCATTCTTGAGCTGGAGCCGTCGGGTTCCCTTCGCGAGCTGCACCTGCTCGTCGTTGGGTAGGTTGATCGCGATGGTCTTCGAGCCGGCGTTGGCCTGACCCGCGTAGTAGACGACGTCGTAGGCATTGAGCTCCGCGTCGGTGCCCGGCGTCTCTGACTTGTAGCGCGGGTCGACCGGAAGTCCGTCCTGCAGGCTCGGCAGGAGCGAGGCGAAGCGAGCCAGACGCGCGCTCCACGCCATGTCCTTGAGCAGGACGTATCCTTCGTGTGCCGTCTTGTAGCCGAAGAGCTGGTCCTCGTAGGTCTCGATCGGTCCGATCACGACGTCGATCGTGTTGTCCTTCATGTCGAGCCATGCCATGTCGGAGGCCCGGTAGTCGTCCGTCTCCAGCGCGTCAGCCCGCAGGCGCAGATAGCGGGCCAGCGCCGCGTTCTCGGCCAGGTCCGCCGCTGCCCGTAGCTTGTCCGCGGCAGCGTGGTGCTGCGCTGCGAAAGCCTGGTGGTAGGGCTCGGCGACGAGCTTGCCCGCCTGGTCTCGGCGAACGAGGGTGTACAGGCTCGTGAGCGACGGATCGGCTCCTGCGGCCGCCTCGAGCTCCTCCTTGGTCATGTCGGCTGGGTACAGGTTGGCGCCGGCGGGCTTCGCGCCGACGCCCGGCAGGAACGGGCGGTCGCCCCGGAGTCGATCCCAGGGCCCGTAGTTGATCTCCACGAAGCGCCGCGCCACCCGATCGTCGTCGGCGAGGGCGAGCGCGGCGGCCTTGTCGCCGAAGGCCTCGATCCAGTAGGCATCGTCCATCGGCTGCATCGCGTCCAGGAGCAGGCGCACAACCTGCCGGTCGTCTGCAGAAAGGTGTGCGACGTCGGCGTCGAGCCGCACGGTCGCGTACTCGTCGACGTACTTCTGCATCTCGGAGCCTTCCGGGTTGGCCGGAGCCTCATCGGCGCCGCCGCAGGCCGCGGCGAGAGCCAAGACCGCCAAGGCGCCAGGGGCTTTCAGGCGGACCATCGGGTGTTCCTCCCGATCAGGAAGTCATGGGGGGTGCAAGGAAGGTGGAAACGACCGCCGCGCAGCGCCAGGCGGGCTGGGCATACGGCTTGCAACCCCAGGACCGGGACGGTCCGGCACCCCCGCCGGCCCGGTCGACGTTGGCCCAGACGAGAGGTGAACGATGGCTCGATGGACCCTGGCCCTGGCGATCTCTTGCGTACTGGCCGCCTGCGACTCTGAGCCGTTCGTGCCGGACGGTCAGCCGACGCAGGGTGCGGTCGCTCGGGTCGAGTTGAGCGTCGCCGGCGCCGAAATGACCCCGGGGGACACCGCGATCGCGACGGCCAAGGCGTACTCGGCCCGGGGCGACGAGGTGGCCTTCCTGTCCTTCGAGTGGCAGCTGACCGACTCGAGCGTTGTCAACGTGGAGGCGGCGAGCCCGTCGGTCACCGCAAAGGTCACGGCGATCGCCGTGGGGACGTCGGCCCTGACGGCCCGGGTCGGCGGGGTGGCTTCGACTGCAGTGCTCCTCACGGTGGTGGAGCCGGACAGCACCGACACCGGATCCTGACAGGAAGTCCGAGGGCCCGAACGCATCCAACCTTTCGCCGCGTATTGTCGTCTATCATACTATGACATTCGACAATTGCGCCCGCCCACGCGGCAGGGCTCCCTCCCTCCTCTAGGCCCATCGATGACCGCGCGGGCGGACCTTCTCCAGGGCAGTCTGGACCTCCTCATTCTCAAGACGCTGGACTTGGAGCCACTGCACGGATGGGCGGTCTCGAAGCGCATCCAGCTCCTCTCGCGGGGCGTCCTGGAGGTGAATCAGGGGTCCCTGTATCCGGCGCTGTACCGGCTCCGGGACCGTGGACTCATCGAGTCGGATTGGGGCGAGTCCGACGAGGGGCGTCGCGTGAAGGTGTACAGCCTGACGCCAACGGGCCGGGCGGCTCTCGAGCGTGAGCGCGAAGGGTGGAGGCTGTTCTCGGCGGCAGTGGAGGCGATTCTCGCGACCGGTTGAGGGATGCGGCGATGCGTTGGTGGAGCTGGGTGGGAAGGCGGGTGGAAGTGCTGCTGCGCAAGAAGGCGGCGGAGGACGAGCTCGACGACGAGATCCGTTTCCATCTGGAGATGGAGATCCGCGAGCACGTTCGCGCCGGCGTCGAGCCCGTCGAGGCCAGACGTCGGGCACTGGTGTCATTCGGTGGGGTGGAGCGATTCAAGGAGGAGGTGAGGGACGTGAGGGGAGCACGCTGGCTCGACGACCTGAGGCAAGATGCCTCGTTGGCAATTCGCTCGTTTCCTCGGCAACCGGCCTTTCTGCTCGCTGTCCTCCTCACGCTGGGGATCGGGATCGGGGGCAACGTCGCGATGTTCGCGGTGTTCGAAGCGTCGATGTTCTCCGCGTTGCCCTTCCAGGACCCCGACCGACTGGTCATGGGACGCTCGACGTTCAACGACGGCGAGCGCCTCGGACCCGTGGTCTCCGGATACGACTACTTCGACTACCGCGAGCAGTCCTCCACGCTCACGAGCCTCGGGGCGATCGCCCCGTTTCCCCAGCGGGTCACGGTACGACGCGGATTCGAGGCAGAGCGGGCGGACGCGGTATGGGTGTCCACGGACTTCTTCGAGGCGCTGGGCGTCTCGCCGGTCGCGGGACGCACTTTCCGGGCGGCGGAGGGAGAACCCGGCAGCCCACCCGTGGCGATTCTCGAGCAGGGATACTGGCAGCGCAGCTTCGGGGGTGACCGGTCCGTGGTCGGAGGCACGCTCACTCTGAACGGGACGTCCTACACGGTCATCGGCGTCATGCCGGCGACGGCCCGCTTCGTCGTCGACGCCGACGTGTGGCTGCCCATCCACCGCGGCGAGTCCTGGGCCGGGAGCCGCAGCGCCCACAACTTCCTGCTGGTCGGTCGACTGGCACCCGGTGTCGATGTCGCCTCGGCGCAGGCCGAGGTGGACGGAATCTCGAACCGGCTCGCGGCCGCCTTTCCGGAGAGCAACCGGGGGAAGGGCCTGCTGCTGACCCGGCTACGGGACACGCTCGTCGAGTCGTACCGGTCCACGTTGGCGCTTCTGGGCGGAGCGGTGCTGCTCCTTCTGGTGGTGGCGTGCGCCAACGTGGCAGGACTCCTTCTGGCGCGGGGAAGCGCGCGCCGGGGTGAGCTGGCCGTGCGTGCAGTCATGGGAGCGGACGGAGGCAGACTCGCCAGGCAGCTCATGACCGAGAACGCCATCCTGGCCCTCGGTGCCGGGGCGCTGGGACTCCTGCTTGCGGCGGGGATCGAGCGGGGCATCCTGGCCTTCGTCTCCATGGATCGGATCGGGGACCTCGAGCCGGGACTCTCGCCGGTGGCGGTCCTCTTCGCCTTCGCGCTTTCGCTCGCCACCGTCGCCCTCTTCGGCGCGGTACCGTCGCTCGGGGCCGCTCGACGCCCGCCGGCCGAGGATCTGCGCAGCGGGGGACGGGTCTCATCGGGGCGTCGAGCCGCCCGACTCCGTGGGGGACTCGTGGTCGGCCAGGTCGCCTTCACCGTGGTGCTGCTCTCGGTGGCAGGCCTCCTCCTACGCAGCCTGGAGATGCTCCGCTCGGTGGAGCTCGGCTTCGACGCGGACGACCTCCTCACGGCCGAGGTCGACCTACCGGCCTCCGAGTACACCCGCGACGCGCGCATCGCGTTCTACGAGGCGCTGCGTGATCGGGTCCAGACCTTGCCCGGTGTGACGTCGGTGGCGTTGGCCAGCCAGCTCCCGGTCCGGGACCCGGGGAACAATTGGGGCCTCGGCATCCCGGGCGAGATGGAGGGCGCGGATGGAGAGAAGCTGCTGGCCCATCAGCGGACCGTGATGCCGGGGTATTTCGAAGCGATGGGGATACCGTTGCTGAGGGGACGCGACGTCGAGCCCTCTGATCGCTCCGAGGAGCTCCCCGCGATCGTGCTCGCGGAGTCGGCGGCGCGGTCCCTGTTCGGGGAAGAGGATCCTCTCGGACGGATCGTGGGCGTCGACGGCTCGAATGGGCCGAGACCTCATCAGGTGGTCGGCGTGGTGGGCGACGTGGTCCTGGACGACCCGTATGCCGGGACGCCGCCGGCGATGTACTACGCGTTCCACCAGGTGGCACCCACGCGCATGCGCCTGGCCGTGCACTTCCGGGAAGGATCCGATCGGCTGGCGGCGGAGATCCGGCAAGCCCTGCGTGCACTGGACCCGGGGGTGCCGCTCGACGGCGTCGAGACCATGACCTCGGTGCTGTCGCGCAGGGAGTCGGCGCAGCGGGCGCTGGCCGTGCTCGTGGGCGCATTCGCCGTTGTCGCCGTGCTGCTCGCTGCCGTGGGCCTGTACGGGGTCCTCGCCTATCAGGTCTCGCGCCGGGTGCGGGAGGTGGGGGTCCGCATGGCGCTCGGGGCGTCGGCGTCCGCCGTCACCGGTGCCGTGGTTCGCGGCGGCTTGGCCCTCGTGGCAGGAGGCCTCGTCCTCGGGTTCCCGGCTGCACTCGTCGCCGGACGACTCGTGCGCGCCTCTCTGTTCGGGATCCAGGGGTGGGATCCCACGACCTTCGCGGCCGTGGGGCTGCTCCTGTGCGGGGTCGGGGCATTGGCTTGCTCACTGCCCGCCCGGAGGGCGGCACGCATCGATCCGACGGAGGCCTTCCGGGCCGACTAGAGAAGCTCTGGACAGGCGGGACGCCGCGCTGACGGCCCTCTCGACCGGACGGCCTCCAACGAAGCGGCCTTGGACGGGACGGTCGCGGTTCGCTACCCTCGCGGCATGACGAAATCAGGCGGAGGCCGTTCGGGGCTTGCGCACGCACGGCTAGCCGCGGCCGTTGCGGCGTCGCTCGCACTCGTGTGCGCAGGTCCGGCCGCGGCCCAGGCTCCAGGCCTCGAGGCGCGGCTCCAGGCCCGAATCGACTCCTTGGCGCTCCCGGCCAGCGTGCCCGGCATCACGCTGGGCGTGGCGCTTCCGGACGGGCGCGTGATCGGCCTGGCCGCCGGCATGTCCGACACCGCACGCGGCATCCCGATGACGCCCGCGGCGAAGATGCTCCAGGGCAGCGTGGGCAAGACCTACTTCGGGGCGGTGGCGCTCCAGCTCGTGGGCGAGGGCCGCCTCGTGCTCGACGCCCGGGTGGCGGACCAGCTGGACGGCGTAGCCTGGTTCCGGCGGCTGCCGAATGCCCGAAGCGTCACGCTCCGCCAGCTCATGACGCACACGAGCGGCATCGTCCGGTACGAGACCAGCCCCGGCTTCCTCGCCGATCTCGGCGCGGACCCCATGCGCACGTTCACGCCGGAACAACGTCTCAGGTACCTCTTCGACCTCGAGCCGCCCTTCGCGCCCGGCGAGGGGTGGGAGTACTCGGACTCGAACTACATCCTGGTGGCGATGCTCGTCGAGCGCGCCACCGGACGGCCGGCCTACGACGAGATCCGACGTCGCTACCTGGATCCCCTCGGGCTCGACGACACCGTGGCTTCCGACCGACCGGACATCCCGGGCCTGGCGCAGGGGTACGCCGGTGCGGGAAACCCCTTCGGCGGATCCGACGAGATGCTGGTCGGCGGGCGCCTCGCGATCAACCCGCAATTCGAGTGGGGCGGTGGGGGGTTCGCCTCCACCGCGGCCGATCTGGCACGCTGGACGCGCGAGGTTCAGGAGGGGAGAGCCTTCGAGGCGCGACTCCTCGACGAATTCCGCGCGGGACCGCGGGCGCCACTGGGCCCAGGCGCGCGATACGGACTGGGCGTGATTCTGTTGGAGCTGTCGTCCGGCCCCGCCTGGGGCCATTCGGGGTTCATGCCCGGCTATCGAACCGAGGCGTACTACTTCCCGGAGGGGGCGTTCGCGCTGGCGCTGCAGGTGAACACCAGCGCGCCGGGCGCGCTGCCCACGCCGCCCCTGCGCATGCTCGACGGGCTCGCGGCGATCGCGCTCGAGGAGATCGGGAGGCGCTGACCCGGGCCGGATCGGCTTGCCCTCAGAACGAGAAGAGCTTGGTGACCTTGAGCGTCAGGCCGCGCTCCAGGATCGGTTCCGGGACCGCGGTGGCGAGAGAGCGCCGCTCGGTGTAGACCAGGAAGAGATCCGACAGGGGCGCGTGGATGAGGTTGAAGCGCACGTTCGTGATCAGCTCCTCGGTGGCCTCGTTGTATTGCACGAACCCCATCAGGAAGGTGCGCACGTCCCGCGCCCATCGGACCCGGGCGCTGTAGAGGTCGGCGGTGAACGCGTGCCCGGCGAGCTCGAGATCGTTGTGCTGGACGCCAACGTCCAGGGTCAGGCCGGGTGTCGGTCGGAACCGCGTGGACGCCGCGAGCGAGATCCGGGTGCCGTCGTAGAAGTCGCCCCCGCCCACGGAGAGGGTTCCCGACAGCATGTGGCTCCCCGAGAGCACGTAGCTCGCCTGTCCCTCTCGCCAATCGTATCGGCCGGGGGAGACGAGGGCGCCGGCGATCGGGGTCTGCTCGAACAGACGCTCCACCCTGTCCGAGGCGGACACGGTGAGCATGCCGCCATCGGTGAACAGGACCGCGAACGTCGGCGTGATCTCGCGGGTCTCAAGCGTGCCCTCGAGGTTCGTGTAGAAATCCACGTCGACGTATGGATTCAGCTCGAAGATCGTGCCACTGGAGATTTGCGGATGAGCGCCGACCGTCGTGAAGTAGCGCCTCACCCCGACCCGGTCGACGAAGCCCAGCCCCGGATTGAAGTCGTCGCCGATGTGCTTGGCCAGGAAGGAGATGTCCCAGACTGGGCCCCGCCATGCCGCCTGTAGCATGCCTGCGTCGCGGCTGTCGCCGGTGGGTGTAGCCTCTTCCGTATGTGCCGCGTAGGCGGAGACGACCAGCTTGCCCAGGACCGTGAAATTGCCGTCGACGCCGAACGAGCGGTTGTAGCCGTCGAGGCCTGATCCGGTCTGCTCCCGATTCACGAGCATGACGCCCAGGTTGGAGGTGGATCCCACGAGCGCCTTGAGACGCGCGACCGCGAAGTTCTCGGCAGGGAACGGGTCTCCGCCGCCGAGGGCCTCTGCCGAGCGGGTCTGCATGTCGATCAGGCCGATCTCGAGACGGTCTCCGAGCTTGCCGGTCAGGCGGGCGCCCCCGGAGATGTCGATGGGCGTGCGGTCCGGAGAGAGCCCGATACGCCTCGAGTGGTAGAGCTTGAAGTTCCGCGCGGACGACCCGGTCCTGTAGTTTCGGATCGTGACGTCCTGGAATGAGAAGATCCCCTCGTTCTCGAGGAAGAAGTCCCTCTTTTCCGGGAAGAACAGGCTGAACCGCGAGAGGTTCACCTGCTCTGCGTCCACCTCGACCTGCGAGAAGTCCGTCCGCGTCGTCAGGTCGAGGGTGAGGCGGGGCGTCAGTCCCCATTTCACGTCGAGTCCGGCGTCCCCGGCGTTTCCCGGGTCCACGGGGTTGGTCCCCGAGACGCGGCTCCCCAGCACGTAGGGCTTCACCCAGAGGTTCCGGTTCGTGCGCAGATCCCGCAGTCCTGTCAGCGTGCCGGCCAACGAGAACTTGTACAGCTTGTACTGACGCTCCGTGGGAGCCCAGTTGGACTCCTCGTTCAGGTGACGGATCCGCCGGGAGAAGGACAGGCCCCAGACCTGCTCCCCACGGATCGGGTTGTAACGGAGCGTGCTGAAGGGGATCGCCATCTCCACGGTCCAGCGATCCGCGCCGACGGACGTGCGCACGTCGACCACGCCCTCCCAGGCAAGCACGACGTCACGTTGGTCGTTGAAGACCTGGGCGTCCCAGATGGCTCCTGCAGGGTTGATCGCGAACAGGAATCCGTTCTGTCGATCGTGGTACGTGTCGAGGCCTACGCCCAGAATGTCCGAGTCGTGGGTCGCGAAGTCCTGCTCGAGCCCCGGCACGATGAGCTTCTCGGGCTCGGCCTCGTACATGGTAGCGCCGATGTACAGGCGATCCGCGTCATACAGGACGCGGACGACAGTGCGTTCGCTCGCCGGGTAGCCGGGGGATGGCTGGACCTGGATGAAGTCGGTCGTGGTCGAATCGGCTCCGGACCACGCCGCCTCGTCCAGGAGGCCGTCGACGCGGATGGGGTCGTTCACCCTCACGGCCCGGAGCGAGGGACGCGGGATGAGCGTCGGATCGACCGGGTAGCCGCTGCCGTTGGCCCTGCCCAGCGCCTGAGCCCAGGTGGGGGGCGGGACGAGCAGCATCGCCGCGACCACCGGCATCAGCCTCCATCCAGGCATCTGTTTCACTCCGCATCAAGGGCACGAAGACGGGTCGTCGACCACGGTTCCCAGGACACGCGGCCCGCGCCGAGCGCTGCGGCCCCGCCGTCGCGCTCGCGAACCGACACGGCGACGCTATCTTCCGCGCCATGCCCACGACAGCCCCGGTACGTACCGGCCTCGAGCGCCTTCTCTCCGTGGAACGGGGCGGACACCTGAAGGGGGCGCGGTGCGGACTGATCCTGCACCCCGCATCGGTCACCCGGGAGCTCACCCTCGCGGCCGATGCCCTGCTCGGCGCCGGGTTCCACGTGAGCACGCTCTTCGGGCCTCAGCACGGGGCCCGCGGCGAGAAGCAGGACAACATGATCGAATCGGTCCACTACCGCGACGCGCGGACGGGCCTGACCGTCCATTCCCTTTACAGCGAGGTGCGAAAGCCCACCCCGGAGATGCTCGTGGGCCTCGACGCGCTTCTCTTCGACCTTCAGGACGTGGGGGTACGGGTCTACACGTTCGTGTGGACCATGGCGCTCGCCATGGAAGCCTGCGCGGAGGCCGGGGTGACCTTCGTCGTCCTCGACCGTCCGAACCCTTTGGGCGGGAATGTCATGGAGGGCGATGTCCTCCATGAGGCGTTCCGCTCATTCGTCGGCCTCCATCCCGTCCCCCTGCGCCACGCCCTCACCGCCGGAGAGCTCGCCCGTTGGCTCCGCGGGGCGCGCGGGATCGACTGCGAGCTGGAGGTGATTCCCCTGGACGGGTGGAACCGCACCGCGACGTGGGCGGATACGGGGCTCCCGTGGGTGATGCCCTCACCCAACCTGCCCACCCCGGATTCGTGTGCCGTCTACCCGGGAATGGTCCTGATGGAAGGTACCAACCTCTCCGAGGGCCGCGGCACGACCCGACCGTTCGAGCTTGTGGGGGCCCCGTGGCTCGATCCGTTTGCTCTGGTGGCCTCGGTGGCCCCGGAGGATCACCCGGGACTCGCGCTCCGACCGTGCTGGTTCGAGCCCACGTTCCAGAAGCATGCCGGCGTCCGTTGTGGGGGTGTGCAGCTCCACGTCCTGGAGCCCCGTGCGGTCCGGTCCGTGCGCACGGCTGTCGCGCTGTTGTGCGCCGTCCGGGCGCAGGCACCCGCGGACTTCGCGTGGAGGCCGCCTCCGTACGAGTACGAGGAGCGGCTCATGCCCATCGACATCCTCTGGGGCCACGAGGGTTTGCGCACCGCCGTGGATCGCGGGGCGACCGTGGACGAGATTCTAGAGGGAGTCGAGTCCCGCTCGCGTACCTTCCTGGAGCAGGCTCGTCCCCATCTCCTCTACGGGGAGTCGACAGGTGGCTCGACCGCGGCCGTCACGCCGAAGGCCAGCTCCAGGTAGTTTCGATACTCCAGGAGGTGCCTGGCGAGGACGGACGGGTCCCTCTTGACGCGCGCCAGGATCAGGGCGCCCTCGAAGACCGTGTATGCGAGGTCGGCCAGCGTGTCGGCGTCGGTGTCGACACGGATGGCGTGCCGATCCATGGCCTGTCGGATCTTCCCCCCGACGCGCTCCCGCCAGTAGGCGACCGCCTCCCCGATGAGATCCGTGGTGGATTCGTCGAAGAGCCCGGCCTCGTACGAGAAGGAGGCGAACAGGCAGCCCCTGGCGGGGTTGTCCGCCGCCTCCAGCATCTCGATGTACAGGCCGAAGAATACGAGGAGCTGCTCCAGCGGATCGCGCGCGAGACGCTCCGCCCGCTCCATGAAGGCGTCGGTGATCGCCCGGTCCTCGTGAGCGTGTCGGACCAGCAGCTCCCGCGCGAGCTCGTCCTTCGTAGGGAAGTGATAGAAGAACGTCCCTCTGCTGATGCCGGCTCCGACCAGGATGTCCTCGATCGACGTCCCGGCGAATCCTCGCTGCAGCACGAGCGCGTGCGCCGTGTCGAGGATCTTCGTGTGAGTCACGCTCCCGTCCCTGGGCAACGGCTTCTCCGGTTTCAGGGTTCCGGCACGAAACATACCGATTGGTAGAACAATTGGAAACGCCCGGGAGAATGTTGCCTACGTCGCACGCGCTAAACTCGATATTCATCCATGGGTGTTGACATGTAGGCAGGTCTCGTTCTAGGATATTTAGACTGACTGATCGGTATAGATAACCTGGAGAGAGAGAGCATGATCTCGTCCTACCGTCCCGGCATCGTCCTGGCCGTCGCGCTACTCCTCGGGGGCACGGGCCGGGCTGCATCACAAAGCCACGGTCACGATCACACGGGGGCAGCCCCGGATGGGCAGTCGCTGCCGCTCCGTTCGGATCTCGGGAGACACCACCGCACCATCACGACCGGGTCGGAGATGGCCCAGGCGTATTTCGATCAGGGCCTCAGGCTCCAGTACGCGTTCAACCACGCCGACGCCATGCGCTCCTACGAGGAGGCCCTCAGAAGGGATCCGCGTTGTGCCATGTGCTGGTGGGGAATCGCATTGGCCTCCGGTCACAACATCAACGCCCCCATGACCGACGAGGAGGCCAGCCGGGCCTACCGGGCATCGCGCGAAGCGTTGAGTCTTTCCTCGGTGGCTTCGAGCGACACCGAGCGGGCGCTCATCGCGGCGCTCGCCGAGCGGTACGCTCCCGAGCCGGGGGAGAGCCGAGCCGCGCTGGACTCCGCCTATGCCCGGGCCATGGCCGGCCTCGCGGAGGTGTACCCGGACGACTCCGATATCCTGACGCTCTACGGGGCGGCGCTGATGAACCTGAGTCCGTGGAACTACTGGGACGGAGCCTGGGCTCACCGGACACCGCGCGAGGGCACACAACACATCTTGGACGTCCTGCGGGGGGCACTCGCCATCGCGCCGGACAATCCGGGGGCCTGCCACTACCTCATCCATCTGGTGGAGGCCGCTCGGCCCGAGCAGGCGGTGGACTGCGCGGACCGCCTGGCGGCGCTGATGCCCGGCGCCGGCCACATCGTGCACATGCCAGGCCACATCTACATCCGCGTCGGTCGCTACGCGGACGCAGTGCGGCAGAACGAGCACGCCGTGCACGCGGACGAATCGCTCATGATGGACATGGGTTCGATGAATTCGCTCTACACGGGTGCGTACTACCCGCACAACTATCACTTTCTCGCCTTCGCCGCGACCATGGCGGGCATGAGCGAGAAGGCACTCGAGGCGTCACGGGCCGTGGCTCCCAAGGTGCCACCGGATGTCGCCCGGGACGTCTACTGGATCCAGAATGCGGTGGTCCTTCCTCAGCTCACGTTGCTCACGTTCGGACGCTGGGAGGAAGTCCTTGCGGAGCCCTCGCCCCCGGCCGAGCTCCTCCAGGCATCGATCCTTTCGCAGTACGCGCGAGGAACCGCCATGGCTGCACTTGGACGCTTCGACCAGGCCCACCAGATCCTCGACGAGATCACCGAACGGGCCGCTCGCGTAGGTGGGGAGCCGGCGATGAACCCCGTGCCGCACATCTCACCGCTCGTGCTGGCGGGAGAGATCGCGCTTCGTACCGGCGACGCGTCAGCGGCGGTGGAGCGTTTCGCCGCGGCCGTCGCCATCGAGGATGCGCTGCTGTATGACGAGCCGCCTCTGTGGTACTACCCGATTCGCCAGTCCCTCGGTCGAGCGCTCCTGGAAGCCGGCCGCGCCCGGGAGGCGGAGGGCGCCTATCGTGCGGACCTCGACAAGTTCCCGGAGAATGGTTGGTCGCTCCTGGGGCTGACGCTCAGCCTCGAGGCCCAGGGGAAGGAAGCGGAGGCGGCGTCGGTGCGGGTACGCTTCGAGCGGGCCTGGGCGTCCGCCGACGTCAGGCCGACAGGATCGCGGTTCTGATGCCCGCGTGTGGGGGGGAGGGCCGCCGGCCCAACCCCCCTCACGTCATCGACAGCCGGCCGATTCCGAGGGCTGGGAGGCGATCTGGAGCTCGAGCCGGTCGCCCGGGTCGACCCTGAGGCGCTCCGTGTAGCAGCGGTCCCCCGCCAGGAGGTCGAACTCGAGTCGGAGGTCTTCAGACATGGTCCAGGGCAGGACGAAGACCTCCTCGCGCTTTCCGATGACGACCCCGAGGCGCCGGCGCCGTCCGTCCTGGATTAGGGCCCAGACCGTGGCGTCACTGAAGTTCAGGTTGATGACGCGGATCTCGATCTCCATGCGCTCGGCGGGGTCCTGGCTGAACGGGTTGGGCGATCCGGACCCGGAACCGCTCGCGCAGGCGGTCGCCAGGACGGCCAAGGCGACCGTGCCCCATGCGTTCACTCGGGGGTTCCTGTTTCCCATGGCCTCTCTCCCGTTCTTCTCGTCTCAGGTTTTCCCGGAGATGCACAGCGAGGCGTAGAGCTCCGTAGGGATGCGAACCCACACGCGGTCACCGGGATCCACGTGCATGGGGCGGACCGAGCACGACCCTCCTCCGACGAGGTGGATCTCGAATTCGAGAGGGACGGAGAAGCTCCACCTGAGGGTGAAATCCTTGTCCGACTTTCCCGTCACCTCCCCGAGGCGCACGCGCTCCCCGCCGCGTACCGCATGGACCGTCGCGTCGTTGAAGTTCTGGTTCTCCACCCTGATGCGGATGCGCTCCTGTGTGCGACTTCCGCCGGCGAACGGGCTCCGTGCCTCGCTGCGGCCGAAGCAGCCGGCCACGGACGACGCGAGCAGCGCGGCCAGCAAGACACGGGCGAGGGAACGGACGGGTACGCTCACTGGGCTCTCCTGACAGGGTCGGCGCCGCTACAATACCCGCACCTGCGATCCGCGATCCGGGGCCGCGGCACCCCGTGCGGATTTGCCCAAGTCGCGCGGAACCCCGATCATCTCGCGCGCCGATGACCGGCCCACCGTCCCACGGCGATCCTCGGCCCGCCGGGGGGTTCGAGGTCCACGAGCTCGGAGACCTGCAATGTTGCGCCACAGTAGGATACGTCGGGCAGCCCCGATTCTCACCGCCACCGTGCTGATCGGCTCGGCCCCGACGCAGTCGTCCGACGACACCCTGCTCGGCTTCACCGCCGAAGGCTCGCGGGCGCAGCGCGATCTCGAGCGGCGCTTCGACGAGCGCTTGGACGCAGGGAACCTCCGGGAGCGCCTCCGATACCTGACGCGGCATCCCAACCACATCGGGTCGCCGGGCGGGAAGGAGAACGCGGAGTGGATCGCCGCTCAGTTCCGGGCCTGGGGTTTCGACACGCGGATCGAGGAGTACCGAGTGCTCTTCCCGACTCCTCGCGAGCGCGTGGTCGAGGTCGTCTCACCGAGTCGGGTGCGCTTGAAGCTCGAGGAGCCGACGGTGAGCGAGGACGCGACCTCGGGAGTCAAGCGCGACCGGCTTCCGTCCTACAACGCGTACTCGGCCGACGGTGACGTGGAAGGGGAGGTCGTGTACGTCAACTACGGCATCCCGTCGGACTACGACGAGCTGGCGCGCCGCGGCATCGACGTCAGGGGAAAGGTCGTGCTGGCGCGTTATGGCGGCTCGTGGCGGGGCATCAAGCCCAAGGCGGCTGCGGAGCGTGGGGCGATCGCCTGCCTGATCTACTCCGACCCACGGGACGACGGGTACTTCCAGGGCGACGTGTATCCCGAAGGGGCGTACCGCATGGAGCAGGGCGTCCAGCGCGGCTCCGTGGCCGACATGCCCCAGTACCCGGGGGACCCGCTCACGCCCGGGGTCGGCGCTACGCCGGAGGCCCGCCGGCTCGATCGCGACGAGGCACCGACGATCATGAAGATCCCGGTGCTTCCCATCTCCTATGGAGATGCACGTCCCATCCTTGAGGCCATGTCAGGGCCTGTGGCGCCGCAGGCGTGGCGTGGCGCGCTGCCTTTGACCTACCATCTCGGGCCGGGACCCGCTCGCGTTCACGTGAAGCTCGCGTTCGACTGGAACCTGGTTCCTGCCTACGACGTGATCGCCTCACTCGAAGGGTCCACGTACCCCGACGAGTGGGTCGTGCGCGGCAACCACATGGACGGCTGGACCTTCGGTGCAGGCGATCCGCTGTCGGGCATGGTCGCGCTCATGGAGGAGGCGAAGGCGATCGGCGAGCTCACGGCGACCGGCTGGCGGCCCAAGCGGACCATCGTCTTCGCCGGCTGGGACGGGGAGGAGCCGGGGCTCCTGGGATCGACCGAGTGGGCGGAGGACCACGGGCCCGAGCTTCGGGACAAGGCGGTCGCCTACCTGAACTCGGATGGCAACGGCCGAGGCTTCCTGTCGGTCGAGGGGTCGCACCAGCTCGAGCGCTTCGTCAACCAGATCGGTGCAGACGTGACCGACCCGGAGACGGGGGTGACGGCGCTCGCGCGCGTGAAGGCGCTCATGGCCGTTCGGGGCGCGCCGGCCCCCACCGGCGATCTGACGATCTCCCCCCTGGGGTCGGGCTCGGACTACACGCCCTTCCTCCAGCATCTGGGCATCGCCTCGCTGAACATCGGCTATGGAGGCGAGGGTGGCGGCGGCTCGTACCACTCGATCTTCGACTCGTTCGACCACTATACCCGCTTCGGAGACCCCACCTTCGAGTACGGGATCATGCTCGCGAAGACCGGCGGCCGCGCCACGCTCAGGCTGGCGGAGGCGGACGTGCTTCCGTACCGGTTCACGAGCCTTTCGGAAGCGATCGACCGTTACCTGGGGGAGGTGGCGGAGCTCGCCGACCGGATGCGGACGGATACCGAGCGGCAGCACCGACTGCTCGACACGCGCGCGTACGAGCTGGCGGCGGACCCGACGGAGACGTGGGTTCCGCCCGCGCGGAAGGAGCCGGTGCCTCACCTGAACTTCGCGCCGCTCGAGAACGCGGCGGATCGACTCGGCGATGCGGCGAAGGCATACGACGCCGAGCTCGCGGAGCGGATGGAACCGAACGGAGTGGACCCGGCGACGGCCCGGAGGCTGAACGAGCTGCTCCAGGGCATGGAACAGCGTCTCACCCGGGAGGACGGACTGCCCCGCCGCCCCTGGTTCCGTCACCAGATCTATGCGCCCGGCTTCTGGACGGGGTACGGCGTCAAGACGCTTCCCGGCGTGCGGGAGGCCGTCGAAGAGCGGGATTGGGGGACGTTCGATCTGTTCGTGCGGGAGATCGCCGCGGCCCTGGACCGGCTCAGCGACGGGCTGGAAGAAGCGAGTCGGATGCTGGGTGGCTGAGCGGACGTCGGAGCCGCACCCCGGCCCGGCTCAGCCTGCCGGATCCGCGTCCGACAGCTCCGACAACGCTGCCAGGATGTCGTCGTTGGTCGGACGGATCTTGTAGTTGATCTCGATGAACTTCCAGCGCACCACGCCCTGGCGGTCGATGACGAAGACCGTCGGGTGGGGGATCGGTCGGGCCTGGGGGTCGTGTTGGTTCAGCAACCCGTAGCGCGCGATCACCGCGTGGTCCGGGTCGGAGATGAGTGGGAAGTCCAGCACACGCCCGTCCTGCTGGGCTACCCGCTCGATCATCATGCCCTGGTGCTCGCGATCGTCGATGGACAACGCGAGGATCTCGGTCCGTTCGCGCTGTGCCGGCGTCAGGAGGTCTCTCAGCTCACCGAGCTGACTCGCGCACCACGGTCACCAATGGCCTCGATAGAAAACGAGCACCACGTCCTTGTGGCCGCGGAACTGGGAAAGGCGGACGATGCCGTCCCCATAGGACCGCAGCGCGAAATCCGGCGCCACGTCGCCCAGCGTGACTCGCCCGGTATCGACGGGGGGGAGGTCCCGTCCGTCCATGGGTCCGAGGCGACCCTCGGCGCCACACGCGGCCGAGGCGAGCACGGTGGCCAAGACCAGGCCGCGGATCGAGATCACGGCATGTCTCCCGAAAAGAGGTCGCGAACGCGTGGCTTCTGCACCTTGCCCATGGCGTTCCGCGGGAAGTCGCCCACCACGAGGAACCGCCGCGGGAGCTTGTACGACGAGAGCCGGTCGACGGCCCACGTGCGCAGGTCGTCCAGGTCCAGGCCCCCGGGGGCGTCGGAGGTGACCGCCGCCGCGACCACCTCCCCCCACGTCTCGTCCGGCAGTCCCACCACCGCGCAGTCGCGCACCGCGGGATGCTGACGAAGGACGTCCTCAATCTCCAGCGCGGACAACTTGTAGCCGCCCGACTTGATGATGTCCACCGAGAGGCGCCCGAGGATGCGGTAGTAGCCGTCCTCGAGCACCGCCATGTCACCGGTGCGGAACCAGCCGTCGACGAAGGAAGCCTCCGTCACGTCGGGTCGTCGCCAGTATTCGCGGAAGACCCCGGGACCCCGGACCTGGATCTCGCCCGGCCGTCCCTCGCCCGCGACGACGGTCCCGCCTTCGTCGACCAGTCGGATCTCGACGCCGGGAAGCGGACGTCCCACCGCGCCGGGGCGGCGCTCGCCGACGAGCGGATTCGAGAGGCCCATGCCGATCTCGGTCATCCCGTAGCGCTCGAGCAGCCGCTGCCCGGTGAGCCGCGTCCAGGTCTCGTGGACTGCGGCCGGCAATGCTGCGGAGCCGGAGACCATGAGGCGCATGGACCGAAAGCCCTCGGCCACCCGTTCCCTGCGCGCGGGCTCCATGGCCTCAAGGGCCCGGATGAGCTTGACGTAGATCGTGGGGACGGCCATGAACACCGAATACGCGCCGTCCGCGACACGGTCGAGGGTCGCGTCGAGATCGAAGGCGGGGAACGTCTCGACGGTCGCTCCCGACCACAGGGCGCAGCTGAGCACGTTCACGATACCGTGCACGTGATGCAGGGGCAGGAAGAGGGGGATGCGATCGTCGGAGCGCCATCCCCATGCGTCCACGAGGGTGGCGATCTGTGATCGGATCGTGGCGTGGGTCGACACGACCCCTTTGGGTCGGCTGGTGGTGCCGCTCGTATAGAGAATCATGGCCCGCCGGTCCTCGGACACGACGGGGAGTGGGGCGGCGGGTGCGGCGAGCGCACCTCCGACGTCGCGCAGCGGGACGCCCAGGCGTGCGCACAGAGGCTCCAGGCGCGGCCTCAGCGCCGCGGGGGCGAGCGCGGCGGTGACGTCGGCGTCGGTGAGCACGTGCTCGAGCTCGGGCTCGGTCGCCGCGGTGCTCAGGGGAACCGCGACGCCACCCGCGCGCCAGACGCCCCATTGGACCGTGACGTACGCGAAGCTCCCCGGCACCAGGAACGCGACCCGTGCCTCGCCGAGATCGCTGACTCCCCCCAACAGGGAGGAGCCCAAGGCCGCCGACGCCTCGAGCAGCTCCGCGTACGTGTACGCGCGACCCCCGTCGACGACGGCCACCGCCTCGGCATGTCCGGAGGCCCGTCGGATCAGCTCGATGCCGCTCATATCCCGTGGCGCCTCATCCGAAGAGGGCCCGCACGGTGACGAAGACGATCGACGGTCCGAGCAGGCACCCGAGTCCCGTATAGAAGGTGGCGGTCATCGCGCCATAGGGGACCAGCTCCGGATCAGTGGCTGCGAGTCCCCCGGCCACGCCGCTGGTCGTGCCCATCAGGCCTCCGTACACCATCGCGGAGCGAGGGTTGTCGAGGCCGATCGGCCGGGCGACGAACGGCGTGGCGGTCATGACCAGCATCGATTTGACCAACCCCGCGGCGATGCTGAGCGCGATGACCTCGGAGGAGGCACCGATCGCCGTGCCGGTGACCGGACCCACGATGTACGTCGCCGCCCCGGCGCCGAGCGTGGTCATGCTGACCGGGTCCCGATAGCCGAACCCCCAGGCCACCGCGGCGCCGACCGCGAAGGAGGCCAGCACGCCCACCAGGAGTGAGACCATCGCGCCGACCCCCGCCTTCCGGATCTCGTCGATGCTGACCCCGAACGCGGTGGCCACGATCGCCAGGTCGCGGATCATCGCACCACCCATGAGGCCGACTCCCGCGAGGATCGGCACGTCCGCCAGCCCCTGGGTTCCTCCCGTGACCGTGCCCCCGACCCAGGCGAGCACGAGCCCGGTCAGGATAGCGATCGCGGACCCGTGGATCCGGCCCCCCGTGAGTCGATCCGAGACCACATAGGAGAGCCAGACGACCAAGCCCACGAACGTGAAGGCGCTCACCAGCCCGTTTCGCACGAAAACGTCGGAGAGGGTCTCCCACAGGGTGCTCACGCTCCCTCTCCCGGTCCGTCGGGGTCCCGCTGCGGCGCTCCCACCCGGCTCAACGGAGGCACCAGGACGAAGCCGAGCATGACGGCGAGCACGCCGGCGAGGATCGCGGCCGGCCCTCCCGCGAGGGCTGCGACCACGTTCTGCTTGGCGGCCATGGCGACCACGACCGGGATGTAGATGGCGCTCCAGAAGAGCACGCCTCGCTCCGTGACCGGGCTCAGGCGCCCGCGCTTCCGGAGTCCGTCCGAGAGCAGGATCATGAGCAGCATCGCGATGCCGACGCCGCCCACGTTCGCCTGGACTCCGATCAGCTGGCCGATCACGTCTCCGACGAACAGCCCCGCGAGCAGGCAGCCGCACAGGAAGGCGACCCCGTAGATGACCACGGCCGACTCCGGAAGGGGTGGAAGCGTGGCAGCCATAGTCGACGGGATCGGGCGTGCGCGTCAACTCGGGCACGTAGCGGGGCGGCCCGCGCTCGCCGCGCGGGTGGCAGTCGGGTTTGGAGCCCCTACGGGGCGTACAGCACGTCGTACAGGACCAGACCGCGATGGACCGCCTGCGCGACCACCCCGGCCATGTAGTGCGGCATCTCCCCCAGATCCGCGGAGGTCAGTGCCGCCACCGCTGTCCGGGGATCGTCCCCCGGACGCAATCCCCCGAAGCCGCGCATGAGTCCACTCCGCAGCGCGGCGAGCACCCACGGCTTGGTCTCCACCGTGGCCTTGGTGACGACCGCTTCACGGAGGCCGCCCTCGGGCGTCATCGAGAGTCCCACCTCGACGGGTCCGTGCTGGTTGTTGACCTGTGCGAAGAAGGTCACCCCCACCAGGTCGCCGTTGGCATCCTCACCCAGGTAGAACTTGAATTCTTCCTCATCGGGCTCGAACCCACCCTCGGCGCGGATCCGGTCGAAATCGAATCGGCCCACGTTGACGGTGCGTACGAAAAACTGGCGTGCCCCGGGCATCGATGCGCGGATGACGTCTGCTTGCTTCTGCAGGACGACGGTCGGGGTGATGTGCCTCGGGACGGCTCCCACGAGGACGAGAAGCGCCGTTCCGGCCGAGAAGGCCGCCGGGAAGATGCGATTTCCCTTCATTGCTCCACTCCTGCAGTCGAGGTGGCGGTCGGGATCGCGGCCCTCAGCACGCCCAGGAAGACCGCGACGTACGCTGCGGCCATGAGCCAACCGGAGCCGATCGTGAGCCATGCGAAGCCGGGGAAGCCGGCCTTCATCAGCCACTGTCCCGAGAAGTCCAGGGCACCCGAGCCGAATGCGCCGACGATGACGGTGTTGCGCCAGGTCGCGCTCCAATCCAGGCCCAGCACCAGGAGCGTCTGCAGCGCCGCCACGATGGCGTAGATCATGATGTGGATGTGGCTGTCCTGGATCAGCAGTGCGGTGTCCACTCGATGTGATTCGCCGGACATCGAGCCCAGGTCCAGGGGCTGGGTGGAGCTCTGGCTCGCGTCGGGCAGCGCGTCCATACGCATCGACTCTCGCGGCGCGTAGGTCGCGCTGACCTGGGCGGGCGTCAGGCCCGCCCAATCCCTGACCATGAGGAATGCGAATACGTACGCGTAGCCGAGCAGGGCCATGAACAACACGGCGGCGAGGCGCACCGACGGGTCGGTGGCACGCAGGCGGTACAGACCGTTCATTCCGGCTCCTAGAAGGTGGTCACGAGTTGGATCACGTAGCGGACGGCCGACGCATGGAACCCGTCCGAGTCCTCGTATATCGGCACGGACGAGTGATCCAGGCGCGCTTCGGCGCGGAGCTGGAAGCGGGGGATCCGGAAGGTCGTGTGCTCCACGTTCGCGAAAATCCCCTCCTGACCCACACCGACGAAGACGGTGGGGCTGAACGTCAGCGAACGGAGCGTCTGCGACGTGCCCGTGCGCGCCCCGTCGCGGTCGCGGAAGGTCTCACCCCGGATCGTGGCGCCCAGATTGCGCCCGAGTCGACGGAATATCGTGATCGTGGCTCCCGACCAGCGCGCGTCACCGCCATTCTCCAGCACGCCGCGGTCGCCACCGAGGTTGAGCTCGCCGGCGAGGATCCAGTTGTGTTCGGGCTCCCACGCGTAGTCCACGGAGAGGAGGAATCGGTCGTGGACGTCCCCGGCCTCGCCCTCGCCGCCCAGCAGGCCGCTCACTCCCAGACTCGAGGACTCGGTCGGGATGAGCCCGAGGCGTAGGCCTCCCGTCTTCGCGTGGTTCTCGTCCATCTGGGCGTCCCAGCCGTTCCCGGCGATGCCCGTGATGTCGACCCTGGGCGTGACGGACCAGCGCCCCACGATGCCGACCATCTTGGCGGGTCGAGCGAGCTCGAAGTTGAAGCTCGATGATGCCTGGAAGTTGAGCGGCTCGTCGTCCCGC
>QJYK01000017.1 GCA_003248075.1 Gemmatimonadota bacterium
GACGACCCTGACAACCAGCTCCTTCGCCGCCCGGTGCAGCACGCTCTCGGTGGAGCAGCCCTCCGCGCCGCGGTGCGCGAAGTGGGCGCGCCGCACCCCGCTCCTCCTCAGCAAGAGGGGAGCCCCGCATCCGGCGCAGGTGTAAGCCACGTCCGGGTCCGCGTGGCGGGGGCGCGCCAGGGTGCCGTCCGGCGCACGGGCCACCGGGACCGCGAGGGGTGGGAGCGTCGACATGCCGGAATGGTAGGGGCCGGCGGCTCCCGTGTCTGCCCGGCTGCGGCGCGAAACCCATCCCCCGATCGGGGCGTAGGTCCCATCACGCGCGAACCCTCCCGCGGAGCGTTCATGCAGGATCTCAGGTACGCGATCCGGTTCCTTTCCAGGCGGTGGGCCTTCACCGGTGTGGCGGCCGTCGTCCTGGCCCTGGGGATCAGCCTGACCGCCACGATGTTCGCCATCATCGACGGCATCGTGATCAGGGGGCCTGACTACCGCGAGGTGGACCGGATCGCCTACCTGCAGACGACGACCCCCCAGAGCCAGTTCTTCCAGCAGGTCCGGATCCACGACTACCTGGACTGGCGCGAGCGGCAGAGCGTGTTCGACGACATGGCGGCCTACGCTTACACGGGCGCCAGCATCTCGGGGGACGGCAGCCGGGCCGAGCGCTTCGCGGCGGCCCGCGTCTCGCACTCGCTCTTCGACCTGTTGGGCGTGCGTACCTTCATGGGAAGGGGGTTCACCGAGGAAGAGGAGCTCACCGACGAGCCCGATGTGGTGATCCTGGGCTACCGTCTCTGGGTGAATCGGTACGACCGCGATCCCGACATCCTGGGACGGGCGCTCCGTGTGAACGCCCGACCTACCACGGTGGTCGGCGTGATGCCGGACGGGTTCCGCTTTCCCGAGAGCCAGGACATGTGGCTGCCCCTGGGCGTGGACCCGGGCCGACTGGAGCGTCGGCAGGGACCGGGGTTCTGGGTGATCGGCCGGATGTCGGACGGTGTCGACCTGGAGGCGGCCCGCAGCCGCATGACTGCGGTGGCGGCCCAGCTGGAGGCGGAGTACCCCGAAGCCAACCGTGACATTGCCCCCGTGGTACGCTCGTGGAAGGACGAGACGTTCGTCGACGCCGAGACACGGGGGCTCCTCTACACGATGTTCGTGGCCGTCGTGGGCGTCCTGCTCATCGCGTGCGCCAATGTGGCCAACCTGCTGTTCGCGCTCACCATGGCCCGGGGCAAGGAGCTCGCCGTACGCACGGCCATGGGCGCCGAGCGTGGACGGGTCATTCGACAGCTCCTGAGCGAAAGCCTCGTCCTGTCCGGCCTGGGTGCGATTCTGGGGGTCGTCCTCACCTGGGGCTCCCTCGACGTCTTCGTGCGTGCGATCTCGGGCCTCAACCCGCCGGCCTGGATGACCTTCGAGGTCAACCGCACCGTCCTCTTCTTCGTGGTGGGCATCGGGGTCGTCGCGGCCTTCGCCGCGGGGTTGCTGCCCGCGCTCAGCGCCACCCGCTCGGACGTGGCCGCCGTCCTGCGGGACCAGAGCCGCGGGAGCTCGTCCCGCTCCGTCAACCGATGGTCCGCCGGGCTTGTCGGGCTGGAGGTAGCGCTGTCCTGTGCGCTTCTGGTCGGCGCCGGGCTCACGGTCCGCTCCACCCTGAAGCTGAGATCCGCCGAGCTCGGGGCCCGTACGGACGGATTGCTGGTGGCGACGCTCCCGATCCCCGGTGAGACCTATGCCGACTCCACGGCACGGATCACCATCGTCCAGCGCTTCGATCGGGAGCTCGGGACGCTCCCCGGTGTGACGGGCGCAGCCGTGGCCTCGGCGGCTCCCGGTCTCGGGACATCCAACTCCTGGTACGGCATCGGTGACCGGGAATACGCCAACGACGCCGAGTACTCCTTCGCCGGCACGACCACCGTGAGTACGGACTTTTTCGGCGTTTTCGACATCCCGGTCCTGGCCGGTCGCTCCTTCACGCTGAACGACGCCACGGGATCGGACCCGGTGGTGATCGTGGACCAGCGCTTCGCCGAGAAGAACTGGCCCGGCCAGGACCCGATCGGCAAGCAGGTACGGCTGGGGCGGAGCGACTCGCAGAATCCGTGGATGACCGTCGTGGGCATGGTGCCGGCGGTGACCATGTCCCGGCCCTCCCAGTTCGGCGGGAACCCGCCCGAGTCGGTGTTCCTCCCCGCCGGTCAACGCCAGATGGGCAGCGTGTTGCTCCTGGTCCGGGCGGGGGCCGATCCGCTGTCCCTCGTCCCGCTGGTGCGCGACCTCGTCGCGGGCATCGATCCGGACATCGCCATCGGCACGCTGGACACGCACGCGCAGCTTCTTCGCAACTCCCGACTCGACTACCTGATCATCGGCTGGATGTTCTCGATCTTCGCCGCGGTCGCCCTCCTGCTCGCGTCAGTGGGACTCTACGCCGTCATGGCCTACTCCGTCTCCCGGCGCCAGACCGAGGTCGGCGTACGCATGGCGATGGGGGCCGACGCCGGGAGGATCGTCGGGCTCATCCTCCTCCAGGGATCGAGGCCGCTGGCCGTGGGCCTCGTGGTCGGGCTGCTGCTTGCGCTGGGGCTCGGGCGGGCGCTGTCGAGTCAGCTCTTCGGCGTCTCCGCGATCGACCCCCTCACCTACGCGGGGGTGCCCCTCCTGTTGGTCGTGGTCAGCCTGGCGGCCCTGCTCGGACCTGCGACCCGGGCGTCGCGGATCGAGCCCGTGGTCGCGCTGCGGGAGGACTAGGAGGCGACGCGGCTTCGATCAGCGCTCCCCGAAGCGCGGTGAGCACGCTCCCGTCGCGCTTCGGCGACGGGAACAGATTCCAGCTGTTCACCACGCCGATCAGGTCGTAGGCCGGCAGCACGAGCAGGTATTGCTCGCCGAAGCCCAGGCCCGCCCACACCTCGATGCCACCGGTGTCCAGCCGCCACCACTGATACCCGTACCCCCATCCCTGGGCGTTGCCGGTCTCGGCCTGGCGCGCCGTCGCCGCCGCCACCCACCCGTCGGGGACGATGCGCCGACCCCTCCAAACTCCGTCGCGCAGGTAGAGGAGCCCGATGCGCGCCAGGTCCTCCGCCTCCAGATAGAGCCCTCCCTCGGTGTCCGGGTACGCCCGGGGCGTGCGCTTCCAGTAGTAGTCGTCGATGCCCAACGGCCCGAAGACGTGCTCCTCGGCGTACTCGTCGATCCAGCGCCCGGTCGCCTTCCGGACCACACCGGACATGAGGTGGGATCCGCCCGAGCTGTAGGCCCACTTCTCCCCGGGGGCTGCATCCATGGGCTGGTCCAGCGTGAACTGGATCCAGTCGCTGCTCCGCTCCAACTGAAGGGTCGTGTTCGTCTCGTCGAGCGGGCGGTCCTGCTCGTGCCACTCGATGCCGGAGCGCATGGTGAGCAGGTCGGCCAGCGTCGCCCGGCGCAGGCGTGGGTCGACGCCTGAAAGGTCGTAGTCACCGAAGAAGGAAA
>QJYK01000014.1 GCA_003248075.1 Gemmatimonadota bacterium
TGCCCGCGCTTGCCGCCGAGCCGCCTCCAGCAACGCGTCCGCGATCTCGATGGTCGTCTTCATAAGGTCGCCCATATCGAATACACCATACTCCCATATCAAGATTGCCAGCCGGGACACCAGGGACAAGGTCGGAGCCTGGCCAGGACGGCGGAATGGTCTCAGGCGATGGTTAGCGATGTCTCAACGCTCGCCTTCGCAACCAGCGGAGTGCGGGCGTCCTTCGGACTGACACGACGGGACCCTCCGAGATCTCCTCCACGCGCAGGTTGATTACCGGCCGCGGGCGGCTTACTTCATCGGCCTTACGAGAAACGAGGTCACGGCGCGGTGTGGCGATCAGCCGACGTCGTGGCCGTGCCCTCCTCGGACGAGTCCAACTGCCTGGTGATTCACGCCTCACGGCCGCCCTGGCCGACCGCTACCGCATCGAGCGCGAGCTCGGCGCTGGCGGGATGGCCACGGTCTATCTGGCCGAGGACCTGAAGCACGACCGCAAGGTCGCGATCAAGGTGCTCAGGCCCGAGCTGGCTGCCGTGCTGGGCGCCGAGCGCTTCGTGCAGGAGATCAAGACCACCGCGCAGCTGCAGCATCCGCACATCCTGCCGCTCCACGACTCCGGCACGGCGGACGGGTTCCTGTTCTACGTCATGCCCTACATCGAGGGCGAGACCCTTCGCGACAAGCTGGATCGCGAGACGCAGCTGGGCGTCGACGAGGCCGTGCGCGTCGCACGCGAGGTCGCCGACGCCCTCGACTACGCGCACCGCCACGGCGTCATCCACCGGGACATCAAGCCGGAGAACATCCTGCTGCACGACGGCCGGCCCATGGTCGCGGACTTCGGGATCGCGCTTGCGGTGAGCGCGGCGGCCGGCGGGCGCCTGACGGAGACGGGGACGAGCATCGGCACACCGCACTACATGGCGCCGGAGCAGGCCACCGGGGACAAGCAGATCACGGGCCGGGCGGACCTCTACTCGCTGGCCAGCGTGCTGTACGAGATGCTGACCGGCGAGCCTCCGCATTCGGGCGGCTCGGCGCAGGCGGTGATCATGAAGATCATCGCGGAGCCGGTGAAGCCGGTGGAGGCACTGCGGAAGTCGGTGCCACCCAACGTGGCGGCGGCGGTCATGATCGCGCTGGAGAAGCTACCGGCGGACCGGTTCGAGGGCGCGATGGCGTTCGCCGATGCGCTGGCCGATCCGGGCTTCGCTCGCGCCACGTTGGGGCCCGGCGCACCGGCCTATGCGGACCTGAGCGCCATCCGGCTCTGGGTCAGGAGCCCGTGGTCGTGGGTGGCGCTGGCGGCCGTGCTCGGACTCGCGGCCGCGCTGCTCATGTCCCGGGAGAACGGCGGGACGCGGACCCCGGACGGGCCGGTGCTGGCCGTCGTCGCCAGGGACTCGATACCGCCCTGGGTACTTCCATGGATCGAGGTTGCCGTCGACGGGGCGGTCGCATGGGGGGACTCGGGGGGGATCGTCGTACGCCCACCCGGCGCGCTGGAAGCGAGCGTGATCGCCGAAGAGGCGAGTACCGGTCTCAGCTTTTCGCCTGATGGCGGACGGATCGTCTTCTTGGACGGGTCCACGGGTTTCGGGGGACGGACGCTGCGGACCGTGTCGGTGAACGGCGGGCCCGCGACGAGCCTGGTGTCCGGCGCCGATCTCCTGTCGGCCCCGGTGTGGGGCGGGGATGGGTGGATCTATTACGGCGCGCCCGAGGCGGGCGAGCTGCGCCGTGTGCCCGAAGGCGGTGGAGACGTGCAGGTCCTCCTGGACGTGCCGGCCAGCCAAATCTGGCCGACTGCGGTCCTGCCGGGGGGCCGCGCTCTGCTGTACACGTCCGCGACGGGCTCCGCCGCCCGGATCATGCTTCTCGACATGGAGCGCCGCGACACGACGGAGCTGCTCGCCGACGCCGAGCAGGCCCGCTGGATTCCGACGGGTCACCTCGTCTACGTCGTCCCGGTCGTCGAGGGAAGCGGGAGTCTCCGGGTCGTGCCCTTCGACCTGGAGCGTCTCCAGCTCACGGGACCGTCCGCCCCCGTCCGCGAGGACGTGTACGACTTCGGCGTGAATCCAGGCGGGACCCTCGCCTACCTGCTCGGGGCGGTTCCGCACGACTGGACCTTCTCGCTCATGGACGAGGTGGGTCACCGCGAGGCGCTCCCCATCGCGCCCAGCGATCACTTCGACATCGCGATCTCCCCCGACGGCCGGTTGGCGGCGTACACGCGGGACGACGACATCTGGATCTTCGACCTCGACCGCGGTGGGAGCTTCGCGCTCACCGAGGGCCGGACGGGCCTGCACAACCCGGTGTGGTCTCCCGACGGTGCCCGCATCGTCTATCAAGCGTCGGCCGGGAGCATGGTTCGCCCGATCGACCGGTCGGCGGAGCCACAACCGCTGCCGGGCACGGCCTTCGACGGGCCCGAGCAATGGCTCGAGGACGGGACGATCCTCATGACCCGGGAAGGGTCGGATATCACGGCGACCCGGCTCGAGGGCCCGTCGCCACGCATGCTCCTGGAGGCCGCCTGGCGGGAGATGTACCCGGCGGTGTCGCCCGATGGCCGTTGGATGGCCTACCTCAGCGATCGCGGCGGCTCGCTTCAGCTCTACGTGCGGAGCTGGCCGGAGCTGACCGGGGAGACGCAGGTGTCGACCGGAGAGGCGCCGCTGACCCGGGATGGGTTCCCGCAATGGTCCTCGGATTCACGTACGCTCTACTACCTCGACAACGAGCGGATCGTCGCCGCGGACCTCCGCACCGCCCCGGGTTTCGTCGTCGAGAAGAGGCGCACCCTCCCCGTCCCGCTGAAAGCCGGCGTGATCCTTCGAGGCGTTCATCCGGATGGGCGGCTCCTGATCGCCGAGCCCGGGGAGGTGCGGCCAGGCCAGATCATCGTCGTCGCGAACTGGTTCACGGAGCTGCGGAACCAGCTGGGCGAGGAGCCGGCGCCGGGGCGGTAATGGGTGGTGGGCCACGTCGGACCGCGGCCGCATCTCAACCTTCTGGCGCGCCGGGTCGCTCGACGCCCGCATCGGAAATGCGCGGGAGGACGCCTCCCGGAGCTCCGAAATGAAGCACGATACGCTGCGCCGCCAGGCTCTCATCGGCTCGAGGCACCGTGAATTGCCGACGCTCCGTCGAGTAATACAGACACCCGAGCTCCCCGGTGGGACGTTCACGCGCGAAGCGCTCCGCCTGCTCCAGCGCGGCCAGCCACGTTTGCTTCGCTTCGACCAGGTCGAACGGCGCTGCCAGGTTGAGCCTGGCAAAATCCTCGCGCCGGTAGCGGCCGTGCCGCTTGAGCAGTTCTAGAAGGGAGAGGGGTGTCAGACCCGGATCCTTCCCCACGGCCGCCCAGCTGAGTGCCGCGAGCACAAGCACCTCCCGGTGCACCCAGAGAATGTCCACGAAGTCCCGTGGCTCGTCTCGTCCGGCCAGCGCGAGAACCTTGTTGATCGCGAGATCGACCGGGTCCAGGAGCAGTCCGCCTAAATCGTCCCGGACCAGTGGCATGAAGCGCCACGACGAGTCGTGCGCCCAGTCGACTCGCGTGGACTCCGCACCGAGACCGACCTGAGCGCGAACGAACCCCGGCAGGCTCAGCTCGACCCGCACTTCGTAGCCCGCTCCCTCCAGGGTGGCTCGGTCCTCCCCGAATGCCGACGCCACCCGGGCCTCGGAGTCGGCGAAGAAGTCGAGATCGTCGCTGTAGCGCGCCGAAGTCGGCGCGAAGTGCATCGCTGCGCCGCCCGCGAGGTAGCGGCCGCTGGCCGGCGACCGCGCCAGCGTCCCCAGCAGCGTCCGCTGGAACGCGGTCAGCGGCATAGCTTCGCTCCCGCCAACCAGGCTTCCCGGTTGCCGTGCTTCATCAGTTGCTCCGCGACCCAGGCCACATCCGTCGCGCCGATCTCCAGATCCGGTCTGTAGGACCAGAAGCACATCGTGCGGAATCGCCGGAACGCCCGCCGCGCTTCCCGCACGCGAACCATCTCCCGCGCCGTCTCCGCGTCCAGGGTGCGCCGACTCTTCCGGCCGCCGCGCGACCCGATCTCAGCCAGGTACCGATTGATCCCGCTCATGCGAAAAACATAAGCGGCTTACGATCCAAGTACAAGTATTTCAATAAATTAGAGATTCCATCGCTGCGGTGGCACCACGCCGAGCCGCTCGGGGCCGGCCAAGCGGGAGTTCTTGATATGCTTACCCCCTGAGCATTAGAATGCGGCATGGAACTGCCCGAGGAGATTCGGGAGCGCTTTCGACGCCATGGCCGGGCCGGTGGACGGCGCCGTGCCGAACGCATGGCGCCCGCGGATCGGCGCGCGGTCGCCCGCCGGGCGGCCACGGTACGCTGGACCCGGGCGCGGTTCGGCGCGTCCAGCTTCGAGGAGCTCGGGCTGCCGGGGGGCGAGCTGGTCGACGCCGGGCTCGAGGCGCTGGCGGCGGAGCAGGTGACGCCGGAGGCGCTCGCGGTGTCGCTCGCGGCGCCGCGGCTGCGGCGGGAAGGCGTCCCGGTCGGGTTCGTGCTGGAGGATCCGGAGCGCCGACTCTTCGATCTGCTCGCGCGGCGCGACGGGGATCTGGCCCACGCGCGCTACAACGCCTGGCTGCGGCGGCTGGCGTCGTTCGCCGACGGCTGCCGGCTCGCCCGCCTGCCGAGCGCACGTGCGTCGTGAGGTCACGACTGCCGCCGTGCGCGAGCTCATGGAGGAGCTCGCGCGCCGCACCCCCGCCGGCGAGGCCTACCGCGTCTACATCGTGGGCGGGGGGACGGCGGTGCTCTCCGGCTGGCGGTCGGCCACGATCGACGTCGATCTGCACGCGGATCGGGATGAGGTGTTTCGAGAGATTCAGGCGATCAAGGAGCGTCTCGAGCTCAACATCGAGTTCGCCAGGCCCGAGCATTTCGTCCCGCCGCTGGCCGGCAGCGACCGCAGACACGTCTTCATCGACCGCGTGGGCAGCGTCGAGTTCTTCCACTACGATCCGTATGCGCAGCTGCTCTCGAAGATCGTCCGTGGCTTCCGGAAGGACGTGATGGACGCGCGCAGCTTCCTTCGGAGCGGGATGGTGGAGCCGGGTACGTTCCGGAACCTCGTCCAGGCGATTCCCGAGAGCGCGTACGCGAAGTATCCGAGCTTGAGCCGAGCCGCCGTCCTCTCGGCGGTGGACGAATTCCTGTCCGAGGTGCCGAGCGACCCGACGGGATCGTGACGCGTCGCGATCCGCCGCTCGGGCCCGTATTCTGACTGATCTCTCAGACTCCCGGAGCTCCCCATGCCCAGGCGAATTCTCGCCGTGTTCCTCCCATGCCTCGCCCTCTTCCCCGCTTGCGCACCGGCGTCCGAGCCGGAGTCGGCCGGGCCGGCCGATGGTCACGCGTACATCTGGTCGATGGCGGCCGACAGCGCCGGTTCGGATGGCCTGCTGGTGATGGATGTCGACATCGCGTCGGACCGATACGGGCAGGTGATCGGCCAGGCGATGCTCGACACCCACGACGCGATGCCGCATCACATCGAGCGGCACGTGCACGACGGCGTGCTCTTCGCCAATGCCTGGATGTCGAACCGGACCTGGATCTTCGACGTGCGCGATCCGGTGCACCCGGCGATCCGGGCGAGCTTCGGCACGGCGGAAGACGTGGCGGGCTGGGCGCACGACTTCGCGCGGTTGCCGGATGGCCGGATGCTGGTCGCCTTCAATGCCGGACCGGGCGCCTACGAGGGAGCCGGCGGGCTCGGCGAGGTCGACGACGATGGCACCATCGTACGGATCGCGAGCGCGCGGATGCCCGGCGTGGAGGACACCGCCGCGACCCCCTACGTGATCCTGCCGGTGGCGGGACGTGACCGGGCGGTCGTCGGGCTGACCGAGATGGGCATGCCCGACCAGACCACGTTCCACGACACCCACCTTCTGCAGCTCTGGCGAACCGACTCGCTCGCGCCGATCGCCGTGATCCCGATGCCGCCGAACGGTACGGATCGCGGTCACATATGGTCGTCGAGCATCGAGGCGACGGCGTCGGGAGAGGTCTTCACCAACACCTTCTCGTGCGGTCTCTACCGGATCACCGGCCTCGACGGCGACGCACCGGTCGCCACGCGGGTGTTCACCTTCCCCGGTGGCGGGGCGGGGCTCGAATGCGGCGTGGGGACCGCCGTGGGGAACTACTGGATCCAGGCGGTGGCGGCGGCACCTGGGCTGATGGTGGTCGACCTCTCCGATCCTGCCAAGGGAAGGGAGGCCGCGCGCCTTGTGATGGACTCCACCGCGTACCGTGGGGTGCATTGGTTGTCGCGCGACGGCGCCGGCACCCGGCTGGCGATCAGCGGCAACGGATCCTGGCTGGCGATGGCCCGCTTCGACCCGACCACCGGGGCGATCGCCTTCGACGAGCGGTTCGGGACCCGCGACGATGGGGCGCCGGGGATCACCGTGCGCGACCTGCAGGGGCGTGAGATGCACCCGCACGGAGTGGCGTGGGGGCGGTGATCCCCGACCGCCTCGCCGTCGCCCTGGCCGACCGCTACCGCATCGAGGGCGAGCTCGGTGCGGGTGGGATGGCCACGGTCTATCTGGCCGAAGACCTGAAGCACGACCGCAAGGTCGCGATCAAGGTGCTCAGGCCGGAGCTGGCCGCCGTGCTGGGTGCCGAGCGCTTCGTGCAGGAGATCAAGACCACCGCCCAGCTGCAGCACCCGCACATCCTGCCGCTCCACGACTCCGGCACGGCGGATGGGTTCCTCTTCTACGTCATGCCCTACATCGAGGGCGAGACGCTCCGCGACAAGCTGAACCGCGAGACGCAGCTCGGTGTGGACGAAGCGGTGCGCGTCGCCCGCGAGGTCGCCGACGCCCTCGACTACGCGCACCGCCAGGGCGTGATCCACCGGGACATCAAGCCGGAGAACATCCTGCTGCATGACGGCCGCCCGATGGTGGCCGATTTCGGCATCGCGTTGGCGGTGAGCGCGGCGGCGGGCGGACGCATGACCGAGACGGGGACGAGCATCGGCACGCCGCACTACATGGCGCCGGAGCAGGCGACGGGGGACAAGCAGATCACGGGGCGTGCGGACGTCTATTCGCTGGCGAGCGTGCTGTACGAGATGCTGGCGGGCGAGCCGCCGCACACGGGCGGCTCGGCTCAGGCGGTGATCATGAAGATCATCGCGGAACCGGTGAGGCCGGTGGGCGCGCTGCGCACGTCGGTGCCGCCCAACGTGGCGGCGGCGCTGGGCAAGGCGCTGGAGAAGCTGCCGGCGGACCGGTTCGGGAGCGCGAAGGAGTTCTCGGACGCGCTCGATGACCCGTCGTTCCAGGTGGCGGTCGGAGGTGCATCCGCCGCGGCGTCGCCCGACGCCGTCAGGGCCCTCGACCGCCGGACCATGATGGTGGCCGCTGCGGCCCTGGTCGTCGGCTGGTTCGGGCACGCGTTGCTGGTCCGGGACCGCGGGAGTCGGGAGCTGGTGGCCCGCGTCTCGATCCCGCTCGATTCCGGCTTGGCCTTCACCGGTCCGGCCGCGAACGCGGGTCGCCCGATCCACACCCGACTCGCTCTCTCGCCCGATGGCCGGACCCTGGTCTATTCCGCCGAGGGTGGGGACGGCACGACCCGGCTCTTTGCACGGGCGCTCGAGGCTTCGTCCGCGACGCCGATCGAAGGGACCGAAGGAGCCGAGGCGCCGATCTTCTCGCCGCGTGGGGATGAGATCGCCTTCTGGGCGAACGATCATCTCTGGCGACTGCCGCTCGCCGGCGGGACGCCGGTCGACGTGGCGACGATCGACGGGTTCGGCGGCGCCAGCTGGGGTGATGACGACCACATCGTCTTCCGGGACCGACAGCGCAGGGGCTTGGCCCGCGTTCCGGCGAGCGGCGGTGCCGCCGTCGAACCGCTTCCTTCGCACCCCGGTGCGTCGCTCCCTCACGTGCTTCCGGGCAGTCGGGCGGTGCTGTACACGGTCGACTATGGCGCCTCGCTCGAGGAACGACGGGTGGAGGCGCTGAGCCTACGCGACGGCCGGGTCGACACGATCGTAGACAACGCCTCGGACGCGCGCTATGTGACCACAGGACACCTTCTCTTCGCGCGCGTGGGCACGCTGATGGCGGTGTCGTTCGATCCGACCCGCGTCGAGGTCACCGCTTCGGCGACCGGTGTCCTGCCGGACCTAATGCACGCGATGAACGGATGGAATACCAGAACGTGGACCGACGCGGCCCAGTACGCCGTCTCGGCCGTGGGTCACCTGGCCTATCTCGCGGGCGGCGTGACGCCCGCGCAGCAAAACCAGGTGGTCTGGCTGGATCGGAACGGACAGGTCACGGACCTCGGCCTCGAGCCGAACGGATATCTGGTGGTCCGCGTCGACCCGACCGGGGACCGACTCGCGGTAGCCACACCGGTAGGAGACGGTGGCATCTGGACCGTCGACCTTCGACGGAGCAACGCGGTTCGCCGCATCGCCTCCGGACACATCCCCGGGCTCCTGTGGAGTCGGGACGGACGCGATGTCTATTACGACTACCTGGACGACGGCGGCATCTATCGCGTCCCGGCGGACGGGAGCTCTCGCGTCGAACGCGTTGGCGCGGCGGCTTGGGCCGCCGACCCCACGCCTGATGGTCTCGAGCTCATCGTCGTCGACCAGTCGGCCGACGTCCAGCGACTGAGCGCAATGACCCTGTCCGCGGGCGAGACTCGCGTGCTCGTCGACGAGCCGGCGGGCGTGTCGCATCCCGCGTTGTCTCCCGACGGACGCTGGCTGGCCTACGCTGTCTCCGACGGATCGGAGGTGGTGGTGCGATCCTGGCCGGATCTCGAGCACCGCACGGCGATCGCAGGGCCCCGGGTGAGCTCGCCCGCCTGGGCCCGCGGAGGGCAGGAGCTCTTCTACCAGCAGGCGCAGACGGGATCCACGGGTGAGCTGGTATTGACGCTCGTCGCGCGGTCGTTCGACTCTGTCACCGGCCGGCCGATCGGCGACCCGACGAACATCCCACTGCCCTGGAACTATCGTTCCATGAGTCCCGTCCGCGCTTACGACGTGACCGCGGACGGCCAGCGCATCGCCGCCATACTCACCAACACGGACCTCCCTCCCCCGCCTCGGCGGATCGAGATCACGCTGAACTGGGCTTCGACGCTGGAGCGACGCGATGACTGAACGAGGAGCCGAGCCATGATCGCGCGAGCCTCGACGAGCGCGTGCTTCACCGCGCTCTCGGCTGTCCTTCTTGTCGGCCTCACCCCCGAAGCCGAAGCCCCGCGCGCCGCGGGCTTCGAGGTCACCATCCGCGAAGGCACCAACATGGCCGTGGCGCTCTCGCCCGACGCGAGCACGCTGGCCATCGACGCGCTGGGTCGCATCTGGACGCTGCCGGTCGGGGGAGGCGAGGCGACGCCGCTCACCGACCCGTTCGGGGACGCACGCCAACCCACCTGGTCGCCGGACGGACGCAGGATCGCGTTCCAGGCGTACTGGGGCGGCGACTACGACATCTGGGTGGTGGGCGGCGACGGCTCGGGGCTCGCCCGTCTGACCTCCGGCCCCTTCGACGACCGCGAGCCCCACTGGTCGGAGGACGGGGGTCGCGTGGTCTTCTCGTCGGACCGTGGCGGCACGTACGACCTGTGGGAGGTGGCGGTGGCCACCCGGGACGTGCGCCGCCTGACGAACGGTCCGGACAACGAGTACGCCCCCGCGTACGGTCCGGGCGGGCGCATCGCGTTCGTGACCGACGGGGCGGAGGCCGGCGTATGGGTGCGCTCCGGCTCGGGCGGCACGGAGCGGATCGTCGACCTGGGCGACGCGGACGGCTTCGGCCCGTCGTGGAGCCCCGACGGGTCGCGCATCGCATACGCGCGCCAGGTGTACGGCGCGAGCACCCTGCACGTCGTGCCGGCGTCCGGTGGCGCAGGGCTCGGCGCCGAGGTCAGCGCATCGAACGAGGACGTCTTTCCCTTCCGCGCCTCGTGGCTCCCCGACGGCCGGCTGCTCTATACGGCCGACGGCAAGGTACGCGCCCGCCCCGCGGCCGGCGGGGCAGCCACGGACGTGGCGTTCCGCGCGACGGTCAGGCTCGAGCGACCGGCGTATCGGAAGGTGCTGCGCCGCTTCGACGCCTCGGGTCCCATGCCGGTGCGGGGGGTCGTGTCGCCGTCGGTGTCTCCCGACGGCGAGAGCGTCGCCTTCACCGCGCTCGGCGACCTCTGGATCATGCCGATCGGCGGCATGCCGGAGCGGGTCACGGACGATCCCTGGGTCGAGATGGACCCGGCATGGTCGCCGGATGGGCGGCTCCTGGCCTTCGCGACGGATCGCGGCGGCGACGTCGACATCTGGATCCACGATCTCGCCACGCGCCGTGCCACCCAGCTCACGCGTGACGGCGGCAGCGGCCCGGTCTGGTCTCCGGACGGCACGCAGATCGCGTATGAGGGAGGTTCCGGGCCGCAGAGCGGCCTCCGCGTGGTCTCGGTACGTACCGGCGTCGCGCGTACCGTGCGCACGGGCCTGAACGGCCCCGGACGCCCGAGCTGGTCGCCCGACGGCACCCAGCTCGCCGTCTCCGCGCTCCGGCCCTACTCCAGCCGGTACCGGGAGGGCGTCAACCAGGCGCTCCTCATCCGCGTTCCCAGGCCCGCGGCCGACGACAGCGACGCCTCGCCGGACGACGACCTCGCCCCGAGCCGGCAGGAGGGTGAGCGCTGGCTGGACTTCCTTCCCCACGAGTCGATCGGCACCCGCTCGACCGACGGTCCGATCTGGTCGCCGGACGGAGACTGGCTCGCGTACGTCTCCAACGGCGTGCTCTGGGTCATCCCGGTCACACGAGGGGGTGATCCCGCGGGCCCGCCCCGGCGCCTCACCAACGAGACCACGGCGGATCCCTCCTGGACCGGGGACTCCGGCTCCATGGTGTACCTGACCACGGATCGGCTCCGGCGCGTCTGGCTCGACAGCGGGCGGATCGAGGACATCCCGGTGCCGCTGACGTGGAGCCGGGTCGTCCCGGAGGGCCGGACCGTCATCCACGCCGGCGCCGTGTTCGACGGCGTATCCGACCGGCTCGCCCGCAACGTCGACGTCGTGGTCGAGGGCAACCGCATCGCCCGCGTCGGGCCGCATGACGCCGCGCTCCATACGGGCACGGTCGTCGACGCGTCGGACGGGGTGCTCGCTCCCGGCCTCATCGAGATGCACACCCACGGCGGCATCGGGGAGGGCGAGGGAATCGGCCGGAACTGGCTGTCATACGGGGTGACCGCGATCCGCCGCGTGTCCGCCGACCCCTACGACCTGACCGAGGCGAAGGAGTCCCTCGAGTCCGGCCGCCGCATCGGCCCGCGCACATTCGGAACCGGGAATACGGTGGACGGAAGCCGCATCTATTACGGGGGTTCGGCCTCGCTGGGTGCCGTGGCCCAGGTGGAGCTCGAGATGCAGCGCGCGGCGGCGCTCGGGTA
>QJYK01000297.1 GCA_003248075.1 Gemmatimonadota bacterium
CCTCCGTATGCACGCTCGGCGCTTTGCTCTCGCGCTCTTTCTGGGCCTGCTCGCGGCCGCTCCGCATGCGTCGGCCCAGCAGACCGTCACCGTTCTCGGCCAGGTGCTCGACACCGAGCGCGGCACCGCGGTCGAGGGCGCGCTGGTGGAGGTGCCCGAGCTGGGCCTTCGTGTTGTGACCGACGCCGACGGGCGCTTCCACTTGAGCGATGTCGTGCCGGGCAGGTATGCGTTGCGCGTCGCGCATCTCGCGTACGGGACGCATACGGAGGACTTCGAGGTCGAGACCCATGACGTGGCGGTCCTGCTCAGGCTGTCTCCGCGGGCGCTCGAGCTGGAGCCCATCGACGTGGAGGTCCTCCGGCCAGAGCCCACGTCCAGCACGCGCTCGAACGTGGTCACGCGGCGTCAGATCGAGGCGCTCGAGGGACGCGCGCGGCATGTGGGAGACGTGGTGCGTGCCTACATCCCGGGGGCGGCCGTGAGCGAGGCCAGGGGCGGTTTTCTGTGCCTGGAGTTCAGGGGTGCGCGCGGCAGCCGCACGTCGGGGTGCAACTTCCCGCTGGTGGTGCTCGACGGGCTCACCGTCCCCCAGCCCGCGTATTTCCTGCGTGATCTTCAGCTCGCCGACATCGAGCGTTTGGAGTACATCCCCGCGAGCGAAGGCGGCGTGCGCTACGGGATCGGGGCGACGCACGGTGTGCTCGTCATCGAGACGCGTCGCTCGACGCTGACGCAGGACAAGCCGGTCTCCCAGGGGGGACGCTACCCCAGCTACCAGTGGTCGGCCGAGCCGGGGGGTCACCGCACATGGCACGCCTTTGGCGGTGCGGCGCTGGGCGCTGCGGCGGGGACGCTGCTGGGTCTCGCGGCCATCGGCTGCACGCCCGGCAGCGATGGCTCCGGTGGTGGGTGCATCGAAGGGGCCGGTGCGGGGGCGGGCCTGGCGGCGCTCCTCCTGCCAATCACCGGGTCGGTGGCGGGCGCACGGCTCCTCGGACGGACGGACTACTCGCTCGGACGCGTGCTGCCCTCACTGGCCATGACCACGTTGCCGGCCGCGCTCGGCTATGCGGTATACGTGGAAGGGGTCAAGTCCGGCTTTCGGGGCGAGCGCCTCCTGGGAAGCGTCCTCGTCATCGTGGCCACACCGCTGGCGTCTACCCTGTCGGACCACCTCTTCCGGTACGGCCACTGAGCCACGCCGATCGGGCGCCAGGGTAGGTAACACATCGCCCGTGGGCCCGTTCTCCGTTCCGCTGACAGCGAGCCATTGCCCACCGACCTCCCGCTTGAAACGGTTTCCCCGCTCGTGGTTTCTAACATTGTTAGAATCATGGTGACCTCGTTGCGGGAGGCGATCGGGATGGGCCGGGACACGCTGGGCGAGCTGGAGCATCAGACCCTGTTGGCCGCGCTGCGCCTCGGTGACGGCGCCTACACCGCGCCGATCGTCACCGAGCTGGAGGAGCGGACCGGGCGTGCGCACACCCTGGCCGCGGTGTACATCGTCTTGAGGCGTCTCGAGGACAAGGGGCTGGTGCGTTCATCGCTCGAGGACACGCCCGGTGGCCGCGACAGGCGATACTTCGGCGTGACGCCCGCGGGGCTGGAGAGGCTGAGGGAAGCGCGTCTCGCATACGAGAACCTGTGGGCGGGGCTCGACGTGCTCGGCGAGCGACGCTCATGACCGATCCACGACAACGGCCACCGGCGCTCTGGTCCTGGCTGCTCGCGCGCGTGCTCCCGGAGGGTGAAGGACCGCGGCTCGCGCACGAGCTCGAGACGTTGTACGCGGCGCGCCTGGCGCGTTACGGTTCGGCGAAGGCGCTGGCGTGGTATCGGAGGCAGGTCGTCGCGTTCACCCTGGCGGCCACGAGTCGCTCACTGGTTGCCGCTCCCCGCCAGGCGCGGGCGGCCGTGGGAGACCTGCTCCTCGCGGCTAGGTCGCTGTCCCGCGCTCCGTTCCTCGGCGTCACGGCGCTGGCGACCCTCGCCATCGGGATCGGGGCGAGCGCGCTGGTGTTCTCCCTGGTGGACGGCGTCCTGCTTCGCGCCCTCCCGTACCCCGACGCCGACCGTCTCGTCGCGGTGTGGGACCATGTCACCCGGGGGGAGCTCGGCGTGATCCGGGAGGAGGCCCGCTCCCTGGACGCCGTCCGCGGGTACCTGGACGTCGACCTGGGCGTGAACCTCGAGCGCGACGGCGGCGCCCAGCGACTGGCGACCTCGTTGGTGGAGCCTGGCCTGTTCGACATGCTGGGGGCCAGCCCCCTGGTCGGTCGCCTGTTCCTGCCCGAGGAGGCCGCGCCCGGGCGAACCGAGGTCACGATCCTCGGCGAGGGCCTGTGGCGCGCGCGCTTCGGCGCCGATCCAGAGATCGTGGGCCGTACGATCGTTCTGGACGGGCGCGCCCATGAGGTGGTGGGCGTGCTCCCGGTCGAGTGGACGTTCCCGCGTCCCACCGACCAGCTCTGGCTCCCCCTGGGGTGGGACCCCACCCAGGTCGGCCCCTTCTGGGGAGCGGGGGGTGTCCGGGCGGTGGCACGGCTGTCGTCGGGCGCCAAGCCGGCCTCGGCCCAGGAGGAGCTGCGTGCCCTCAGTCCGACGCTGTCTCGCCGGAACCCGCTTTGGTCACCGTCCCCCGACTATCGACGGCAGGCGGGGGTGGTCCCGCTCCGTGATGCCCTCACCGGCGACGTGCGCGGAGCCCTGGGACTCCTTCTGGCCGCGGTCGCGGTCATGCTCCTCGCCGCGTGCGCGAACGTCGCGGGCCTGCTGATCACCCGCGCCGTCGACCGTCAGCCGCTGGTGGCGCTCAGGGCGGCGCTCGGCGCGGGTCGTGCCCGCCTGGCCCGGGAGTCGCTGGCCGAGGGTGCGCTGCTCGGCGTCGTCGGTGCGGCCGGTGGCGCCATCCTGGCGCGCGCCGGGCTGGCGGTGCTCAGGCCGACGCTGCTGGCGCGCATCCCCCGCGCCTCGGAGATCTCCGTGGACGGACGGGTCCTCGCCCTGGCCGCGGTCATGGGGGTGGTCACGGGCCTCGTGGCCGCGGCCGCACCGACGGTCCGCGGCCTGCGGGGCGACCCCGGCTCGATCCTGCGCGAGGGGGGTCGAGGGGCCGGGAGGGGCCGACGCCGCGCGGTGCTCACCCGGATTCTGGTGACCGGCCAGATCGCTGCCGCGGTGGTCCTGGTGGCGTCGACCGCGCTGCTGGCGCGTTCCCTGGCGGCCATCGGGCGCACGGATCCCGGCTTCTCGACCGAAGGCGTTCTCACGGCGGAGGTGACGTTCCCCTCGACGGCTGATCCCAGCGCGGCCACCGGAACCTATGCAGGCATCCTCGAGCGCGTGGGTGCGCTCCCGGGCGTGACCGGAGCTGCCCTGGCCGGCTCAATCCCCTTCGGTCGCCGAAACGAGTCGTACGCGACCTACGTGGACGAGGCGGACCTCGACCCGAACGCGCTTCCCATGATCGACAGCGACCGGGTGAGCCCCGCGTACTTCGCCACGCTGGGCATCCCGCTGCTCGAGGGGCGGGTATTCGGCTCCGACGACCGGGCGGGCGGTGAGCGCGTGGCGATCGTCGACGAGATCATGGCCAGGACGTATTGGCCCGACCAGAGCCCGATCGGCGGCCGGATCCGTTACCCCTGGGTGGGCGCCCCCTGGTTCCAGATCGTGGGTGTCGTAGGCTCGGTGGCGGACGACCGCCTCGGCGAGGAGCGCCGCCCGCGCTGGTACGTGCCGCTCGATCAGAACCCGGCCGGGGAGGTCGTCCTGGTCGTGTCTACGGAAGGCGTCCCGACCGCGCTCGCTCCCGCCGTCCGGGCGGCGGTGGCCGAGGTCGACCCTGGCCTCCCCCTCTCGAGGGTCTCGCCCTACGGCCGGCTCATCGGAGCGTCGGAGGCGCGCACTCTGCTGACCACCCGGCTGCTGGCCGGCTTCGCGGTGGTCGCCCTCCTGCTCGGGTGTCTGGGCGTGTACGGGGTGGCGGCGCAGGCCGTCCGGGAGCGGACCCGGGAGATCGGGGTGCGCATGGCGCTTGGGGCGGGGTCCAACACGATCGCGTCGGACGTCCTGATCGACGGGCTGCGACTGGCGGTGCCGGGCGCGCTCGCGGGCCTCGCCGGAGCGTTGGCGGCGAAGCGTGTCCTGGAAGGGATGCTCACGGGGGTCCGCGCCCTCGATCCGCTCGTCCTCGCCGGCGTTCCATTGCTGGTGGGGATCGTGGCCGTAGCGGCGCTTTGGCTCCCGGCACGGAGGGCGGCCCGGGTCGACCCGGTCGAAGTGATGCGCCGCTCCTGAGGCCGAACGGGCGACGGCTGCCCGCTTGGCACGGGCGCCGGCCCCTGCCTATGGTAGATCATGGCACCATTCGCTTCGATCCTGCTGATGCTGACCTGGCTGTCGATCCCTCGGCCCCCGACCGCGGGGGGCGACGCGGCGCCCGAGGTCACCTGGCGCCCCGAGCAGCCGGTCCAGGGACACCTGTTCGTTCTCCGGGTGACGGCGGGGCCGGGCGAGCGCCTGGCGGGCGTCGAGGGTCGCGCGGCCAATGAGGAGCTCCACTTCGACCGGGTCGCCGATGGGGCGTTCGAGAGCCTCGCGGCCGTGCCCATCGACGCGACTTCCGTGGAGGTGGCCCTGACCTATCGGTACGAGGACGGTGCCCAGGCGAGCGCTTCCCGTCGCGTGACGGTAGCGCCGGGCGACTATCGGCACGAGCGACTCACGGTTGCGCCACGGTTCGGAGCCCCACCCGACTCCGCGGACCAGGCGCGCATCGCGAGCGACAACGCCAAGGCGCGTCAGGTGTCTCGCCGGTCCCATCGGACCGCGCGGATCTGGGGGGGCGACGTGCGCCGCCCGCGCGAGTCTCGGGTGACCAGCGGCTTCGGCAACGGTCGCGAGTTCAACGGGCAGATCTCGAGCCGCCACATGGGCCTCGACCTCGACGGCGACCCGGGCGACACGGTGGTCGCGGCTGCCCGGGGCGTGGTGGAGGTCGTGGACGCGTTCCTGCTCGCCGGCAACGTCGTCTACCTGAACCACGGCGGCGGGCTGCTCAGCGCCTATTTCCACCTGAGCGAGCAGCTGGTCCAGCCCGGGGACACCGTTGAGGCCGGGGCGCCCATCGGGCTCGTGGGCGCCACCGGCCGGGTCACGGGCCCCCACCTGCACTGGGTCGTCCGCTACGGAACCACCAGCGTCGATCCGAGGAGCCTGCTCGAGCTCGTGGGCCGTTGACACGGGGCGCCGTGTCGTGCGGCGAAGCCCTCGTTCAGCGGATTCCGACGATGCCCCGCACCGAATCGAACAGCTTGGCCGAGTCCCAGCCGACGCCGTGCCTGAACACGATCCTGGTGGTCCGCAGGCTGCCGAGGTCCTCGAGGTCACCCTGGAGCACCACCAGGTCTGCGACCTTTCCGGCCTCGACCGTTCCGACCTCGTCGTCGATTCCCAGGACCTTGGCGCCGTTGGCGCTCATGATCTGGACGACCTCGGGTGCGGTGAAGCCGGCCTCAAGAAGGAGCTCGTAGTTGCGTTGATCGCCCAGGCCGGGCGGCGCGGCGCCGTAGCCGGTCGGATCCACCCCCGCCGCGAGGAGCCCCCCGGCCTTCACGAACGCGCGCTCGTACTCGGTGGCCTTGGCGTAGACCTCCGGCGAGATCGCTCCCCGGCCGGCCCGCCGCGCCTCCGCGATCGCGCGCACCTCCTGGGCGATCTCCGGGGCCAGGACCTCGTAGACGCGCTCGTCGATCGGTGGGCGGCCGGCGACGCTGATCTCGTACACCACGAGGGTGGAGGTCATCGCCACCCCGTGGTCGATCATGTCCTTGAACGTGGCCTGAACCTCCGGACCGTTGACGTCGAGGCCCGCATAATCGCCCCGGAAGCCGGGTGGGCACTCGTCTGGCCGCTTGTCCGGATCGTACTCGCTGTTCGCCAACAGACCGTGCTCGAGGTTGTCGATGCCGAGCGCGACCGCTTCCCGGTATCCCACGGAGCAGAGGTGCGCCGTCACCTTGACGCCGTGCCGGTGGGCCTCCTCGATCGCGGCGCCGAGCTCGGCCCGGCTGATCCACGTGTACGCCTTGAACCAGCTCACGCCCTCTTCGGACCAGTAGCGGACCACCCGCCGAGCCGCCTCCGGCCCGTCGAGGCGCGTCATCGACGCCGAGCCCTGTTCGCCGGTAAGGTACGGGCCGGTCGTGAAGATCGTCGGGCCGACCGCCCTGCCGGCCTCGATCTCGCTCTTGAGGTTCAGCTCCTCGTACGGCGCACGCGCGCCGGTGGTGCGAATGGTGGTGACGCCGGAGCCGAGATAGAGCCGGGGACCGCTGAACGAGAGCTGCGCGGCGCGGCCGTTTCCACCCGTGTAGTAGCTGTGGTCGTGGAGACCCACCAGGCCCGGGATCACCGTGTGACCCGAGAGATCCATGACGCGCGCGCCCATCGGGGGACGCACGGACGCGCTGGGCCCCACCGCCGCGATGCGCCCTCCCTCGATCACCACGGTCTGGTCGGTCCGCGCCGGTGCGCCGGTGCCGTCGATCACCTTGACGTGGGTGAGCGCCACGGGGGTGGCATCGACCGCGACGAGATCTGGAAAACGCTCGGCCGCGCTCTGGGCGGCGAGCGGAGTGGCGTTCAGCGCGAGCCAGGCGGCGGCGCCCAGGGGCAGGACTCTCATCGTCGATCTCCTTCGACCTCGAAGACGAACTTCATTCCGGACTCCAGGTGCTCCGCGATGTGGCAGTGCACCATCCAGCGCCCGGGGTTCGAAAGCTCCAGCAGGATGTCCGTGACCGACCCGGTGGGCAACAGGACCGTGTCCTTCCACGCGAGGTTCGTGCGCGCAACGTCGTCCTGAGCGAGGACCAGAAAGCGTTGTCCATGGATGTGTAGGGGATGCTGCATCGCATGGAAAGCGCCGCGATCGTTGTGCACGCGGATCTTCACGACGTCGCCGACGCGGAATCGCCAGTCGATATCCGAGTTGTCCCTGCCCGTGGACGGCTCGCGAATGATCCAGTGGACCTCGCGGCCGGTGGTGGCCCAGTTCATCATCGGCATCGTGCCGGTCCACTCCACGGGATTGAAGTAGACCCAGTCGTAGCGGATGGACTGCTCGATCGGTAGCGCGAGGCCTTCGGTTTCGAGCGTCAGAACGATCTCGTGGTCCACGGGACGGTCGAATTCCGGGCGCACCCGGTCGATGTCCGCCACCACGTCCCGATTCACCCGCAGCGTCTCGAAGGGCCCGCGATGGTCGGCCCCGGCTCGGACCGTGTCGACCAGCACCCGGCCGAGTTGGGAGAGCTCCTCGCGGAACACGCCCATGCGATGGTTGATTCCCTGGACCCGGTTGATCATCACGTATTCGCCGGGCTCCTCGAAGAGGACGTCGACCACGTAGCGCTCCGCCGGCGCGATGACGACGCTCGACGCCTGCTCCTCGCGCTCGAACTTGCCGACATCGGTCGCCACCACCTTCATGGCGACCGGTGCCGCTCCGTACAGGTCGTCGGGGTCGCGCGTCCTCCGGAACGAGACGTTGAAGGTGCGGGTGTTGGATACGTTCGTGAAGAAGAACCGAACGACCTCGCCGCGGCGCGTCTCGAGTCGGTACGTGGGCTCGCCGTTGACCAGCAGCACGTTGCCGAATCGGCCCATGAGGGAGTAGTTCGCCGCCTCCGCGCCGAAGGGGACCACCCCGGCATCGTCGAGCAGCAGGTCGTCGAGCACGACGACCTCCTCCCGGTTCGCAGGAGCGTAGTAGTCCGGGGCCAGCGGGTCCACGAGCATGTTGCCGTAAAGGCCCAGCTCCTGCTGAACGTCCTCACGATGGTGAGGGTGGTACCAGTAGATCCCCGCATCCGGGAATCGGACCTGGTAGCGGAAGGTGCCACCGGGCTGCACGGGGTCCTGGGTGACCCCCGGGACGCCGTCGAAGCGGTTGTCTAGCCTCACGCCGTGCCAGTGCACGGCGGTGGGGTAGGGCGTGTCGTTCGTGAAGTTCACGAAGATGGTCGTGCCGGCCGTCACCCGGATCCGAGGCCCCGGATGTTGGCCGTTGAAGGCGAGCATGAGGATGTCCCGGCCGGCGACCGTTCTGCGCACAAGCCCGGCGGTCAGGTCCAGAGTACCCCCGTCCGGAAGCGAGACGACCGTGGCGGGCAACGCCTCCGGGGGTGGGGCGTCCCCTGCCCATTCGAGCATCCGTGGCGACACGGACGGACGCACGCTCATCATGCCCGCCATCCTGGGTACGTCGGGATACTCCGGCGGCATCGCCCAGGCCCCGTCGTGGCGGTGTCCTTCGGGGCCGGCCTCCTCGGCGGACGGCGCCTGGGCCAGCATGTCGTGGGCTTCCATGCGGGCCGAGGGAGAGCGACCCCTCAGCACGATCGGTCCCGTGCGCTCCGAGACGTCCGGCGACGGCTCGGCGGTCACCAGGATGAGGTACTTGTTGAACGCGACCTCTCCGAGCTCGACCGTGCCGTTCCTCACCTCGCCGAGCCGGACGACCGGGTCGAGCTCGAGGGGCGAGACCCAGGCGACGTAGGCGGTGAAGGGTCCGAGGGACGACGGCGACGGAAGCCCCTCGACGTTGGCCCGGAGCGCCGAGCGGACGTGGCCGTCGGCCGTGACCGCGACCCCGAAAGGGGTTCGGGGCCGCTCGAGCTCGACCATGCCGCGGGCGCCCCCGACTCGCGGGGTTGGATGGAGCTGGATGCAGCGCAGGTCGAGCGCCGGTGGGGGCACAGCCGTGCTCCGCTCGGCCGGAGACGCCGCGAAGGCCGGGAGGTCCTGGGGGCAAGCGCTCCGCGAGCCGGAGCTCTGGCCGACGGACGTCGAGGGCTGCGCGACCTGCAGGAGCGCGAGGACGACGACGAGAAAGACCCCCCCCGGGAATCCTCGCGTGCGGTGTCGGCGTGTCGGGTCGGCGCTCATCGCCGGGAGGCTACCGCGCCATCCGGGATCGCGCCACGGGCGGGGCGCGCCGGGACCTACCGCCGACTGCTCCGGCGCGGATCACTCCTCCCGGAGCGCCTCCACCGGGTCCACCACCGCGGCCCGCCAGGCAGGGACGACGCTCGCCAGCCCGGACACCGTGATCAGAACCAGCGCGATGCCCCCGTAGGTCGCGGGGTCGAACGGGGTGATCCCGAACAGGAGGGCTCGAGCCCATCGGGTGCCGAGGGGCGCGATCATCAGCCCGATGCCGAGACCGGCTCCGGACAGGAACAAGGCGCGACGTACCACGGCCCCGATCACTCCCCCGCGCGGCGCGCCGAGCGCCAGGCGCACCCCGATCTCCGCGCGCCGCCGGGTGACCCCGTAGGCGAGGGTCCCGTAGATGCCGAGCGAGGCGAGGAAGAGGGCGGCACCCCCAAAGAACCCCATGAGGAGCGCCAGGGAACGGGGGGCGGCGATCGCGCCGGCCACGCGCTCCTGCAGCGTCTGCACCGAGAACACGGGGAGCGCCGGATCCACCTGCGCCACCACCTCACGGACCGTGGTGGCCAGTGCGGCGGCGTCGGCGCGGGTGCGCACGACGAAGTCCATTCCCCAATCGCCGAAATGACCGAACTGCGCCTGGGCGAAGGGCACGTAGACCGCGTTCCCCGGACCGTTGCCGATCCCGGTCTCTTCCACGTCGTCGACCACGCCCACGACACGATGCCAGTCGGCACGTGCGTCGTCCGGGGAGAGCGACACGTCCGCCCCGAGGGCGTCGCCGTCCGGCCAGTAGGTATCGGCGGCGCTGCGGCTGACGACCACCACGGGCTCGGCTCCGGCGTCGTCGGTCGGCACCAGGCTCCTGCCCGCGACCAGCGGCAGTCCAAGGGTCTCGAAATAGCCCTCCAGCACGACGCGGGTATACGCCCGCAGCGGCGGCTCACCCGGGCGTCGCCGGTCGGTCCACGTGCTCCCCCACATCGAGCCGGTGAGCGGAAGCCGATTGACCGCAGAGACGCCGGTGACTTCGGGGCGAGCCGCGAGACCCACGCGGATGTCGTCGAGGACCCGCTGCGCCCCCTCGCGTCCCAGCTCCCAGGCCGGGGCGACGCGAAACACCAGCGCTCCGGCCGTCCTGTACCCGGGATCCACGGATCTCAGCCCGGCGAACGTCCGTGCCAGCAACCCGGCGCCCACCAGAATGACCGAGGTCAGCGCGACCTGGGCGACGACCAGCGCCGCTCCCAGCCGCGCGCCCGAGGGGGCTGCCGCCCCCCGCGCCGCTCCGGCGGCTCCGCGCTCCACCGGTGAGGTCCGCAACGCCGGCAGGAGGCCGAAGGCCACGCCCGTGATCGCGGTCACGGCGAGGGTGTAGATCACGACCGACGGACTCAGCTCGACCGTGAGGCCGAAGGCCAGTCGCCCCGCCATGAGGGCCGCGATGCCCCGGGTCGCCGGGACGGCCAGAGCGAGCCCCGCGACGCCTCCGGCCGCGGCGAGGACCAGGGATTCGACCAACAGCTGCCGAAGCAGCGCTCCCCGTCCGGCGCCGATGGACGAGCGGATCAACATCTCCGTGGCCCTCGCCTCCCCCCGCGCGAGGAGCAGCGTCGCGACGTTGACCGACGCCACGACCAGGAGAAGCCCGACCGCCGCCCAGAGGAGCAGCACCCCGAGTCGTGCGCTGCGCACGGCGACGTCCGCGAGGGGCTCCAGGAAGGGTCGGAAGCCGACATTGGTCTCCGGGTGCGCCTCCTCCAGACCGCGGCCGATCGCGTCCATCTCGGTGCGTGCCTCTGCGAGGGTGACCCCCCGGGCCAGACGACCGATGGCGGACACCCAATAGGAATCCCGGGTCCCCCCGTCGTCCGGAGCCATGCCGAACGGTTTCCATACGTCGATGTCGGCGGCCGGGAAGCGGAAGGCTTCCGGCATGACGCCCACGACCGTGAAGGCACGGTCCGAGAGCGTGATCCGCCGACCGATGACGCCCGGATCGGAGCCGTACGCCCGCGTCCACAGGCCATGGCTGAGAATCGCGACGCCGTCCCGACCCGGGTCGCCCTCCTCGGGCAGGAGGGCCCGCCCGAGCTCGGGGACGACCCCCAACACGCGGAAGAAGTCGGGCTCGACGAGCGCGTATCGGATCCGTTCGGCCGCCGCGTCGGTTCGGAGGTTTCCTTCCCAGATGGTGTAGACGGCCAGGCTCTCCACCGTCCGTGAGGCGTCCCTCCAGTCACGGGCATCCTGCCAGGACGCGCTGGACCGGAGCCAACCGCGCTCGTCGTTCCGCTCCCAGATGCGGACGATGCGGTCCGGCTGGGGGAAGGGTAGATCCGGACGAACCACGGGGCGCACCGCCCCGAAGATCGCCGCATTGGCGCCGATCGCGATGGCGACCGTGCCGATCACCACGGCCGAGAATCCCTTGCCCCTCCAGGCCCGCCTGAAGGCGAACCCCAGGTCGCGCCTCCACCCGTCCATTCCGCCTCCCGATGTCGGTGATCGACGTGTTCGCCCCCACGATGCCGCCAAGTACCGCGCGGCCAGGCCGAGCGCCTCCCGCCAATACCAGGCCGCCGCCCTCCAACGTCCCCGGCGTCGACGCGCCGCGAGCTCCTCGTGCAGGTCGCCCAGGACGTCCTCGCGTCGCTCGTCCGGGAGGATGCGACGCAACAGGCGTGCTGCAAGTCGTGGAGGGCCGGGGGATGGATGCATGGCCGGAGTCCGCGTCACGCAAGATGACAATGTATGACAAATAGGACGGAGAACCCACGCAAAAGGTTTGGAAGTCCTTCTGTTCCGGAGGACGGAGGGTCGCCCGGGGTCTTGTCAGCCAGCCGGGGCTTGGGGAGCTTGAGATGGCCCGGCCGCGCTCGCGGACGCGTCGCCGCCAGGTCCGAGAGGGTCCTCCCACCCCCTTCCGATCACCCCTCTGGACCCGAATACCGCAATGAACGCGCACCGGCCTGCCCGGATCGCGATCCTCGGCGCGGGGGGACGTGACTTCCACGTCTTCAACACGCGCTATAGACACGACCCGGACGTCGAGGTGGTCACCTTCACGGCCACCCAGATCCCGAGCATCGACGACCGCACCTACCCTCCGGTCCTCGCCGGCCCCCTCTACCCGATGGGGATCCCCATCCACCCCGAGGACGACCTGGAGCGCCTGGTCGCGGAGCTGAGGATCGACGAGGCGGTCTTCGCTTATTCGGACGTCCCCCTGGATCACCTCCAGGAGGTCAGGCGGCGCGTGGAGGGCGCGGGCTCGCGCTTCCGCACCTTCGATCCGGTTGCGACGCAGCTGCCCGCCACCCGGCCGTGCATCGCGGTGTGCGCCGCGCGTACGGGCTGTGGTAAGAGCGGCGTATCCCGTTACCTGGCCCGCGCGCTGCGCGCGCGCGGGAGCCGCGTCGCCGTGCTGCGTCATCCCATGCCGTACGGACACCTGGAGCGGCAGGTCGTGCAGCGGTTCGCGCGCATCGAGGACCTGGCGACGCAACAATGCACGATCGAGGAGATGGAGGAGTACGAGCCGCATATCGCGGCAGGCGGCACCGTCTATGCCGGGGCCGACTACCTCAAGATCCTCGGCGCCGCCGAGACCGAGGCCGACGTCATTCTCTGGGATGGCGGCAACAACGACACACCGTTCGTCCGGCCCGATGTCTGGATCACGCTCCTGGACCCGCTCCGTGCCGGCGACGAGCTCCGTTACTTCCCGTCCCTGCCGAACCTCGAGCGCGCCGACTTCCTCGTGATCGTCAAGAGCGACCAGGCCGAGCGCGGCCAGGTAGAGGCGGTCAGCTCCAGCGCGGCGTCGCACAACCCGGAAGCACGCGTGCTGCTCGGCCGCTCGCCGTACGCCCTCGCCCAGCCGGATGCGGTCCGGGGCCGACGAGTGCTGGTCGTCGAGGATGGCCCGACCACGACCCATGGCGGGATGGGCTATGGAGCCGGGTGGCTCGCGGCGCGCGCGGGCGGTGCGGCGGAGATCGTCGACCCGCGACCCTGGGTCACCGGCGAGATCGCCGATGCGTTCAAGAAGTATCCCCACCTCCGCGACATCCTCCCGGCGCTGGGCTACGGAGTTCGCCAGCTGGCGGACCTGGAGAGGACGATTCGGGCCGTACCGTGCGACGCAGTGGTGGTGGGCACTCCGATCGACCTGTCTCGCGTCATCCGCATCGACCAGCCGGCGGTACGTGTGACCTACGGGTACGCGGACGGGTCCGAGCCGGGGCTCGCGGAGCTGGTGCTCGAGCGTCTGGGTCTGTGAGCGTGCGGCGATGGACCTGATCGTCCTGGCGCTCGGTGGCAACGCGCTCCTGCGCAGGGGTGAGCGACTCACGACCCGTGCCCAGCAGGACAACCTCGTTCGTGCCAGCCGCGCCATCGCCGAGGTGGCCCGCGCGCACCGCGTGGTGGTCACCCACGGCTCCGGTCCGCAGGTGGGCATGCTGGCGCAGCGCGCGGAATCGGCGGAGGGGTCCTGGCACGAGTCCCTGGACGTGCTCGAGGCCGAGATCGAAGGGATGATCGGGTATCTCCTCCAACGCGAAATCCGGAACAGCGCTCCCGAGCTGCGCGTCGTCACGCTCCTGACCCAGGTCGTGGTCGATCCCGAGGACCCCGCGTTCAAGGCGCCCTCCAAGCCGATCGGCGTGGTGTACACGCGCGAGACGGCCCAGCGCCTCGCACGGGAGCGGAGCTGGGCCGTCGCCCCGGACAGCCAGGGATGGAGGCGCGTGGTCGCCTCTCCGGACCCCATCCGGATCGTGGAGATCGAGAGCATCAGAACCCTGGTCGACGCGGGGCACGTGGTGGTGTGCGGAGGTGGCGGAGGCGTGCCCGTTCGCGAAACGGACGGAGGAGCCCTGACCGGCGTGGAGGCCGTCGTGGACAAGGACCTGACGACTTCCCTACTGGCGGTGGGTCTCGAGGCCGACCTGCTGTGCCTGCTCACCGACGTGCGCGGCGTGCATCGGCGCTGGCCGGACGACGGGGAGCCCATCCCCGAGATCCGCGTTCCGGAGCTCCGGCAGCTCGATCTGGCCTCCGGATCGATGGGGCCCAAGGCGCTGGCCGCCACGCGCTTCGCGGAGGCGACCGGCCGCGCGGCGGTGGTAGGGGCCATGGAGGAGACGGTGGCCCTGGTCGCGGGCCTTGGGGGTACGCGGGTGCTGCCGTGACGGTCGACGCGCCCGTCGCGATGCCCCATCTTTAAGTGTCGTCCGAAGAGGACGCAGCCGGGCCGACCTGCCACGCCCCGTGGTGACCCTCCCGCCCGACGGGAGGACACACATGGTCGAGATCCGGATCCACGGGCGCGGCGGACAGGGGGGCGTCACCCTGGCCAAGCTCGTCGCCACGTCGCGGTTCCTGACGGGACAGTCCGTCCAGGCCTTCGGTCTCTACGCGGCGGAGCGATCCGGGGCGCCGGTGCAGGCATTCTGTCGCTTCGACGACGCACCGATCACCAACCGGAATCTCATCTACGAGCCGGATCACGTGGTCGTCCTGGATCCGACGCTGATCGGGCCGGGTGTCTCCACGGGGCTGAAGGCGGGAGGGTGGATCCTGCTGAACTCGGGCGACTCGCCCGAGCATTTCACCGGTCTCTTCCCACACAACCGGGTCGCGACGGTGGACGCGACCGCGATCGCGCGCGAATACGGACTCGGGACACGCAGCGTGCCGATCGTGAACACGGCGCTGGCGGGTGCGGTCGCCCGTATGCTGAGCATTGCGCTGGAACAGATGCTCGCGGCGTTGGAGCATCTGGGGTTCGGTGGCGGCAATGTCGCCGCGGCATCCGACGCGTTTGAGGCGATGCTCGCTTCGGACCTCCCGGCACGGGGGCCCGACGGTCAGGGAGGCGCCCGAGTCGGTCCCGCGGTCCGCGCGCCGAGCTTCCTGGACGGTGCGGGCGTGGATGCCCCGACGATCCTGACGGGCGAGTGGGCCTCCGAGCAGCCGCGGCGGAGCCAGTTCGTGCCACCCTGCAACCACGTGTGTCCGGCGGGCAACGACGTCCAGGGCTTCCTGCACGCGTTGGCCGACGACCGCGCGGACGACGCGCTCGAGATCCTGCTGCGCACCTCGCCCTTTCCAGCCACGTGCGGCCGGGTCTGTCCGGCTCCGTGCATGGCGTCGTGCAACCGCATCCAGCTGGACGGCGAGGTCAACGTGCGCGCGCTGGAGCGGTACGCCGGCGATCGTGGACGGGTGGCTCTCGTCCCCTCCGGGTCCCGCCCCGAGCGGGTCGCGGTCGTCGGATCCGGGCCCGCCGGCCTCGCCGCGGCCTATCACCTCGCGCTGCTGGGATACGGCGTCATCGTCTACGAGGGCGGCTCCCAGCTCGGGGGGCTCCTACGAAGCGGCATCCCCCAGTTTCGGTTGCCGGCCGACGTGCTGGACCGGGAGATCGGCCGGATCCTGGATCTGGGCGTCGAGGTCGTGACCGGTGTCTTCGTGAACCGGGAGCGCCTGCTGGCCCTGGCGCGCGCACACGACACGGTGCTCGTGGCCACCGGACTGCAGGAGATGCGTGCCCTGCGCCTGGGCATCGGCGACGACGAGGAAGCGGTGGAGCAGGGCATCGACTTCCTCGACCGCGTGCGCAGCGGTGCGCAGGAACGGCTGGATGGTGAGGACGTCGTCGTGGTCGGTGGCGGCAACACCGCGATGGACGCGGCGCGCTCCGCGATGAGGCTGGGTGCGGAGTCCGTCCGTGTCGTTTACAGAAGGGCACGGGAGCAGATGCCCGCAATTCGGGAGGAGATCGACGAGGCCCTGGAGGAGGGCGTCGTCATGGACTTCCTGACACAGCCGGTCGCGATCCACCGCATGGCCCAGGCGGACGGGGATCTGGGAGAGCGACACCTCTTGTGCAGACGCATGGAGCTTCGGGGAACGGACGCCTCGGGGCGACCGAGCCCGATGGAGGTGGCCGGGTCCGATTTCTCGATCCCCTGCCAGCGCGTGATCCTCGCGCTCGGTCAGTCGCCCGACCTTTCCGTGTTTCCCGAGGGAACCGAGATCCGTGAAGGCGCAGCGCTGATCGGGTTGCTGGAGACGCCCGTGTTCGCGGTGGGTGACCTGGCCACGAGCGAGGGGACCGTGGCGGCCGCCATCGGCAGCGGACGCAGGGCCGCGCTGCATATCCACCAGACCCTCACCGGCGAGGTCGTCGAGGTGGGCGAACGCATGCGCGTGCGCTCCGACGTGGACGTGTGGCACGACGAGGTGATTCGTGCCGAAGCGCTTCGGCTCCACCTGTTCGAGCGCGCCGGCACCGACGTCCAGGGCGAGATCGGACTCGATCGCCGCGTCACAACCTTCGACGAGGTCCACTCGGGGCTGACCGATCCGCGCGAAGCGCGCCGCTGCCTGTCGTGCGGGGTGTGCAACGAATGTGATCTGTGCGTGACGTACTGCCCCGAGGGTGTCCTCAAGCGCGTCGGGCACGACCTCGTGTTCGACTACGCGCACTGCAAAGGGTGCGGCGTCTGCGTCACGGAGTGCCCCAGGAACGTGGTGTTCATGAGCCACCTCTGACCTGTAGGAGGAGCTGCACTCATGGCTCTGGAAGTCGTAACCGGGAACCACGCGGCCGGATACGCCCTCGCGGTCGCGGGAGAAGCAAACCGGGGGGCCCGAGGCGCCGCGTGCGGCATCTACCCTATCACGCCGCAGACCGAGATCGTCGAGCGCGTCGCGGGCTTCCCCTTCACGAAGGGCAGGGTCGTGCCGGTCGAGAGCGAGCACTCGGCGATGGCGGTGTCCATGGGTGCCTCGCTGGCGGGTGCGCGAGCCTTCACCGCCAGCTCCTCGAACGGCCTCGCGTACATGGTCGAGAACATCATGACGGCGGGCTTCTATCGGCTCCCCATCGTGATGGTCGCGGTGAACCGCACGCTGGGCCCACCGTGGAACATCTGGGCGGACCAGGGTGACTCGCTGATGCTCCGGGACTTCCCCTGGGTTCAGCTCTATTGCTCGGACAACCAGGAGGTCGCGGACCTCACGCTCCTGGCCTTCCGGCTCGCGGAGGATCGACGGATCCTGCTTCCGGTCCTCGTGTGCATGGACGCCTTCATCGTGTCCCACACACAGGCGGAGACCGACCTGCCGGAACAGGAGCGGGTCGACCGCTATCTGCCGGAGTTGGAGCTGCCCCACCGCATGCGTCACGACGTGCCGAGGACGCTGGGTGGGCTCATCTGGCCGGACGTCACCACATCTCAGCGCTTCGATGTCGACGAGGCCATGCGACGGGTCCCGGCCGTGTACCAGGAGTGCCGCGACGCCTTCAGGAACGTCTTCGGCCGCGACCCCGGGGGCGTCCTCGAGGCCTTCCGGACGGAGGATGCCGAGACCGTGCTGGTCGCGTCCGCGACGATCGCCACGACGGTCCGCGACGTGATCGAGGCGCGCCGGGCCCGCGGCGAGCGTCTCGGACTCGTCAAGATGCGGATGTACCGACCCTTCCCCGAGGGCGAGCTCCACCGCGCGTGCGCCAGTGCGCGTCGGGTGGGCGTGCTCGATCGCGACTACGCGGCTGGAATCGGCGGCGTGTGGGGGCAGGATGTCCGGGCCGCCTTCCAGGGACATCGCGACGACGTTCTGGTTCAGGACTACCTGCTGGGCATCGGCGGCGGCGACGTCACCGCCGAGTCGATCGACCGGGTCCTGGACGACCTGCGCGACCGGGATCGGGCTGGACCCGCCTCGTGGGTCGATCTGGCCGTGGGGGGCGCCGGTCGCGAGGAGGTCGCGTGAGCGCCGTGACGGAGGGGGCGTTGGCAGCGGGCTTTCCGTCCATTCCCTGCAGTGAGGAGTGCCTCCTGCGCCCTGGCAACACCAACTGCGGTGGCTGCGGCATGAGCATCGGGCTCACGATGCTCGGGCGTGCGCTGGAGGAGGCGGGCGAGGCCTGCATGATGGCGATCCCCGCCTGCTGCGGCGCGGTGACCGCGGGGGCGTTCCCGACCACGAGCTACGGGGTTCCGGTCGTGAACACCACGTTCGCGTCGTCGGCGGCGGTCGCGTCGGGCCTCGCAGCAATACGGGACCTGAACGGTGAGTCCGGCCAGGTCGTGTGCTGGGCCGGCGACGGAGGCACCTACGACATCGGCATGGCCACTCTCTCCGCGGCCGCCGAACGGGACGAGGACATCCTGTACATCTGCTACGACAACGAGATCTACGGGAACACCGGCGGCCAACGCTCGTCGGCGACACCTGCCGGAGCCCGCACGACGACCACGCCCTCGGGCAAGCGCGAGGGCAAGAAGGACATCGTGGGCATCATGGCGGCGCACGGGATCCCTTATACGGCCACGCTGTCGATCGCCCATCCGGAAGACTTCCGCGAGAAGCTCCTCCGTGCGTTCGGCATTCGGGGGATGCGATTCCTGCTCATCCACTCGCCGTGCCCCACGGGCTGGAAGTCCGAGCCCGGTGACTCGGTGGCGCTGGTGCGTCTGGCCGTGCGCTCGGGGCTGTTCCCGCTCCTGGAGGTCTTCGACGGAGAACGTTGGCGCTTGAACGCGGAGCCCGACGGCTCCGATCCCGCGGAGTATTTCCGCCGTCAGCGACGCTTCCGCCCGGACGAGCTGGACCTGGACGCGATCCGTGCCGCGTGCAGGGCTCGACACGAGCGGCTCCGGACGCTCGCCGCGACCTTCCCCGCGTGAGGCGTCATGGAAGCTCGCGCCGCTGGGGCCCCGCTTCGACCTCGTCCTCGGGGAGCATGAGATGCTCGAGGAAGAATGCCGCCAGCTCCGCCCGACCGGAGACGGACGCCTTCCGGTAGGTGGAAGCGGCGTGTTGCCGGACCGTCTGGTCGGATCGGCCCGTGCGACGAGCGATGGCCTTGTGCGAGTGACCCTTCATGAGGAGCAGGGCCACCTCGCGCTCGGCCGGCGTGAGGCCCCAGGTATCGAACTGGTCGGCGATCGCGCGCCCCAGCCCCTCGAGGGCCGCCTGGGCGCTCGCGCGCCACGCGTCGCGCTCCTCGCGACGCATTTCCAGGGAGCGGCGCAACGCGTCGACCGAGCGCGCGCTGTTCCGCCAACCCAACCAGAGCGCGGTGGCCATGACCAGGCCCCCCGCGATCAGCAGCAGCTCGAAGACGACGTGGAAGCTCAGCCAGCTCTGTGGGCGGTCGAGAAAGAGGTCCACGCTCCCGCCGACCACGATCGAGCCGAGAGCCAACGCCAATACCAGACCGAGGCGGCCCGAGGCCAGCCGGGACTCCCATCCATCATCCGTTGGAGGTCCATCCATTCGCGGCCCTGCGTGCGGCGAAGACAACGTGTGCGGGATAGCCGTCCGAGGAACGGGGATCGACGTTCATGCCATACACCAACGGAGCGTGTCCCGATGATACCCGAGCCCCTGCATCCCGCCGTCATCCACTTTCCGCTGGTCCTCGCGTTCCTGGTGCCAATCTCCGCGGGCGGCGCGCTCTGGGCAATCCGGCGCGGCGTGGCGCCGGCCCGCGCGTGGGCCCTCCCGGTGGCGGTCGGAGCGGCGCTCGCCCTGTCGGCGTGGGTGGCGCTGCAGACCGGGCGCCGAGAAGAGGACCGGGTCGAGGCGGTGGTCGGAAGTACCCCGCTTCATGAGCACGAGGAGGATGCCGAGCGGTTCACGGTGCTGGCAGGGGTGCTGTTCCTGGTCGCCGGCGCCGGTCTGTTGCGCGGCACCCCCGGCCGGGCCGCACGGCTCGTGGCCACGGTGGGATCCCTCGTGGTGGCCGGGGCGGCCGTACAGGTGGGAGCCGCGGGCGGGTCTCTGGTCTACGAGCGCGGCGCGGCGCAGGCCTATGTGAGCGACGCGGGTTCTTCGCGGGTCGACGCCCCGGGAGGCGAGCGGGGTGAGCGGGAACGTGAGGAGCGTGAACGCCATTGAAGGAGGACGCAGGAGCTCGACGACTGCCCGAATCCCTCCCGATCCCCCGACGCCGCGCCTGCGCGGCGCCTGACAAGGAGTGAAGATCGTGGCATCGAAGTCAGTCGGCCGGCTCCTCGTGTTGACGCCGCTCGCGCTCGGCGCGCTCGCCGTTCCCGTCGGAGACGCGAAGGCGATCCCGGCGTTCGCACGCAAGTACGGTGTGTCGTGCTCCCTTTGCCATCAGCCCACCCCCCGGCTGAACGCGGTGGGCGAGATGTTCGCCGCGAACGGCTTCCGACTCGCGCTCGGTGAGCCGGCCGTGGGAGCCGTCGACACCGGGGACGGGCTCCTGCGCCTGATGCAGGACGTGCCGTTGGCGATGCGGGTGGACGCGTACATGCGCTCCTTGTCCGGCTCGGCCACGCCGAAGGTCGACCTGCAGACGCCATGGGGTATCAAGCTGCTGTCCGGCGGCGAGATCACCGACAGGATCAGCTACTACATGTACTTCTTCCTCACCGAGCGCGGTGAGGTGGCCGGTCTCGAGGACGCCTTCGTCCAGGTGAGCGACGTCGCGGGCTCGGGGGTGGACCTCGTCGTCGGACAGTTCCAGGTGTCGGATCCGCTGTTCAAGCGTGAGCTGCGCCTCGAGTACGAGGACTATCAGGCCTACCGCGTCCGCGTCGGTGAAACCCAGGCGGACCTCACGTACGACCGCGGCTTGATGGCCCACTACAGCCCGAGAGACGGGACCGACCTGTCCGTGCAGCTGCTCAACGGGCAGGGTCTGGGTCAGGCCAGCGAGGCGAAGGCATACGACCGGAACGACTGGAAGAGCTTCGTGGCGCGGGCGTCCCAGAGCGCGGGGCCGCTCCGCATCGGCGCGGTAGGGTACTGGGGCGTCGAGACCGCCAACGACCTCGACAGCGAGATCAGGATCTACGGACCCGATCTCACTCTCGGGCTGGGTCCTCTGCTCGAGCTCAACGGCCAGTACCTCCGCCGCACCGACGAGCGACCGTTCTTCACGGATCTGGACGAGCCGGGCACGAAGGTCGACATGGGCTTCGCCGAGCTCGTCTACTCGCCCCAGGGGGGCGCAGGCCGGTGGTTCTTCACCGCGCTCTACAACCATGTCGAGGCGGACGACCCGATCTTCACGGTGCGTCAGGGCGAGGACGGACTGCTCGATCGGTACCGCTCGGTCGCGCTCGGGGCGAATTATCTGCTGGCGAGAAACATGCGCATGACCGGCGAGGTCCAGCGTGACCTGGAGCTGGATCGGACCCGGCTGGTGGTCGGGTTCATGACCGCGTTCTAGGGAAGCTTTGCACGGGTATGGTACCCCGCGCACGGCGCTTTCGCGTGTTCAGGCAAGGAGAGACGACGAGTCGTAGCAGCGCTACGGCGAGGAGGAACGACGATGGATCAACCGCGAAACCGCCATGCGCCCACCAGCATGGGGGAGACCGAGTTACATAGGCATCGGTTGGGGCACCATACCCGTCCAGAGCGTCCCTGGGGGATGACGGCACCATGATCACGAGTCGGAAGGAAGGAAGCGGCCGCGTTCGCGCGACGTTCATCGGGATCGCCGGGGCGGTCCTGTGCACGATCGCGGCCGCTCGCCCGGCGCCGCCGTGGGCCCTGCAGGAATCCCCGGGGCAGGCCATCTTCAGGGGAAAGGGGAACTGTTTCTCTTGTCACGGGCCGGACGCCAAGGGGACGGTGCTCGCTCCGAATCTCACGGACGGGGAGTGGCTGAACTTCCCGTCTCGGCCCACGCCGGACCAGGTGAGACAGCTCGTCACCACCGGCGTCCCCAAGCCGAGGAAACATCCGGCGCCCATGCTTCCCATGGGGGGTGCGCGGCTCAGCGGTGAGGAGCTGGATCAGGTGGTCGCCTTCGTCCTGGGGCTCTCCGCGGCTTCTTGAAGCGGCCCCACGGGGCTCCTACGTTCCTCCGCTTTCATCGGAACAGGAGGGCGTGATGACCCTGTGGCTCGACGGCCGCGGGCGACGTGGAGGCAGCCGTTGAAGTGGCTCGGGCGACATCCCGTGGCCGGCAACGTGGCGATGGCGGTCGCGTACGCCGCGATCGGGTACATGACGCTCGCCCTGGGAGGCACGGCGGGGGCCGAATTGCGCCGTGTGGTTTGGTTGAGCTCCGGCATGGCGCTCGCCGTCGGCCTCATCGTCCCGTTCCCGATCTGGCCCGGGGTCGGGGTCGGGAGCGCGGTGGCGACGGCCCTTGCCGGCGATCCCCCGCTCCACGTGTTCGCCACGGGGATCTCGAATGCGTTCGAGATCGGCTGGGCCGTCGTGCTCCTCCGGCGCCATCGCTTCCAGGGCTCCCTGCACCGTGTGCGCGACGTGGTTCTGCTCCTCTTCGTGGCGGCCACCACCATCACGCTTCTGGCAGCGCTCGTCTCCGTGACGTCCCTGGTCGCCACCGGCGGGGCACCGCGCAGCGCCTTCCTGCGCATCTGGTTGATGTGGTGGCTCACCCACGCGATGGGCATGCTCCTGGTCGTGCCGCCGGTGCTCACGCTCCGCGAGGGGTGGCGGGGGATCCCCTGGCGGCGCCTCGTCCGTCGCACGCTGGTGGTACTCGCGGTGGGGGCGTCCGCCTGGATCCCCTTCATGGCCCCGCCCAGCTCCATCATCGCCGAGCTGGTGTTCTTGCCTTTCCCGCTGCTCATCTGGGCGGCGGTCCGCCTCGGTATGGGGGGCGCGGCGCTGGCCACCGTCCCGGTCACCGCCGCGGCGCTCACGGCGGCCGTTCGCTCGGAGGGCCTCTTCATGGGCCGATCCGAGAACGAGGCGCTCTTTCTGACGTGGTGCTACACCTCGGTCGCCGTGGCCTCGACGCTCTTCGTCGCTGCCCTCGTGGTGGAGCGAGAGCGGGTCCGCAGCAGGCTCTCGCACGGAGAGCGGCGCCTGCGCGCAGTGCTGGACGCTACGGGCGACGGGATGCTCGTTGCAGACGGCGCGGGAACGATCACCGACGTCAACCGCGCTTTGAGCCAGATGGCGGGAACCAGGGAGCCCGAGGTCGGGGAGTCGGCCCAGGCGTTTCTGGCACGCTGGGGCGCCACCGAGGAGATGAACGAGGGTCCGCTCCCCCTGAGCCACGTCCCTCCACTGGACCCCGTCCGCGTCCGCGCCCGCCTGCGGCTGGACGACGACCGCATCCTCGAGGCCGAGAGTGCGCCCCTGATGCGCTCCGACGGGGTCGAGGGGCGGATCTGGTCGTTCCACGACATCACGCGCCGGGTTCGCGACGAGGAGGAACGTCAGAGGCTCCAGGCCAGGCTCCTGCAGGGCCAGAAGCTCGAGAGCCTCGGGGTGCTCGCGGGCGGCATCGCTCACGACTTCAACAACCTGCTCGCTGGCATCGTGGGGCACGCCGACCTGCTCCGGGAATCCGACCGACTCGGTCCAAGTGAGCTGGCGGACGTGGAGGGCATCGTCGCCACCGTCGATCAAGCAGCCGGCCTGTGTCGGCAGATGCTCGCCTACACCGGCAAGCGACCGCTCCAGATCGGACCGGTGGACGTGGCCCGCTGTGCGCGCGAGATCGGTCAGCTGCTGCGGGTGTCGGTGTCCCGCGAGGTCGAGCTGGAGCTGAGCCTCGGACCCGAGCCCGCAGTCGCTGCCGTCGATGAGACCCAGGTGCGCCAGGTCATCCTGAATCTGGTGACCAACGCCTCCGAGGCTGTCCAGGCCGGCCCCGGCCACGGTACGGTCAGGGTGTCCGTGTCGCGACGCCATCTGGACGATGAGTCCCTGTCGGGAGCGCTTCTATCCGAGACGGCGGCGCCCGGAGACCACGTCGTGGTCGTGGTCGAAGACGGAGGGATCGGGATGCGGCCCGGGACGATCGGGAGGATCTTCGACCCCTTCTACTCCTCGAAAGGGCCGGGACGGGGGTTGGGGCTCGCGGCGACCCTGGGCGTGGTGCGCGCCTACCATGGCGCCCTCTTCGTCGAGAGCGCGCCAGGGCTCGGCACGCGCTTCGAGGTCGCATTCCCGGCCTCGGACGCCACGCCGCTCGGCCTTCAGAAGACGCACGACCCGGTGATGCAGGGGCATGAACGGAGGGTCCTGGTCGTCGACGACGAGGAGCGGGTGCGCGAGGTCGTGACCCGAATCCTCGAGGCCGCCGGCTACCAGGTGCTGGTCGCGGTCGACGGGGACGATGCTTTGGCGGTCCTGGAGTCGGACCAGGGTCGCGTGGACGCGGTGCTCCTCGATCTCACCATGCCGCGGCGTGGCGGCGTCGCCACGCTCCGCGAGATGCGCGCGCGTGGCCACTCCATGCCCGTGCTGGTCGCGAGCGGCTACAGCGACCAGAGCACTCCGCCCGGTCTCGAGGTCGCGCGCTTCGTCCAGAAGCCGGTGCGGGCCGACGCGCTGAGGCGCGCCCTGGCGGACGTGCTCCGCGAGGTTGGCGACGGTCCGCCCAACGAGGTGGGCAGGAAAGACGTGGTTTGAGGCGATTCGACGCGTGAAGCGGGGGACCTCCGTGCAACGCCCCGGAAACCGCGCGCGTCACACCTCGTAGTGGATTCGTGGGGCTACGCATACGCGAGGGTAGGGGGAGACGATGATGACTCGGCAAACGAGAGAGGACGCGAAGAATCTGTCGTTGATCACCGGTGCGGCCCTCGTGGGCATCGCCCTGACCGCCGTCGCCGTCGCCCGATCTGCCGCACCGGTGCGGGTGACCTCCCCGGTCGTCGTCCGCGTGGCCGAGCGGGTACATGCGGCGCCCATGTCCGCTGGCGATCGGCTCTACGGCTCCGTAACCACCCGCGACGGGGCCCGCTTCGAGGGCTTCCTGAGGTGGGACCGAAACGAGGGGAGCTGGACGGACGTGCTCGACGCCAACAAGGAACAGGATGGGCGGACGACCCAGTCGGGCATCCGATTCGGGAACGTTCGACTGATCGAGCGCCTGGGGCGCGGCGAGGCGATGCTGACCCTGCGGTCGGGCGAGCACGTCCGCATGAGCGGTCGGGCCACCGACCTCGGAGACGGCCTTCGGGCGCTCCGCGTCGATCGTCCCGGGCTGGCCGAGGTCGAGCTCGGTTGGGGCGATCTGGACGTCGTGGAGCTGATGCCGGCACCGGTCGAGGCGCATCCGACGGAAGGCCGCATCCGTGGTGTGCTCCGCACACGCTCGGGAGCCTCGTTTTCGGGCGCCGTCTCCTGGGACGTGGACGAGATCTATTCCGGGGACCTGCTCGACGGCGACGTCGCCGGGGAGCGGGCGCGCATTCCGTTCGGGGAGATCGCCGCGATCGAGCGCTACAGCCGGCGGGCGGCGCGCGTCCTTCTCCGCTCGGGCGAGGAGCTGGTCCTCGAAGGCACCAACGACGTCGACGACTCCAACAGCGGTATCGCCGTCTCGGACCCCGAGCTAGGGGAGGTGAAGGTGTCGTGGGGCGAGTTCGACCGCGTCGACTTCGACGATGTCGAAGCGTCCGCGCCGGAAGTCTCCTTCGACGGTGGAAGGCGGATCCAGGGCACGGTCCTGACGTCGGCGGGAGAGCGCTTCAACGGGCTCGTTCGTTGGGATGCCGACGAGGCGAGCACCTGGGAGATGCTCAACGGAGAGCAGGACGGCGTCGCGTTCCAGGTCGAGTTCAGCCGCATCGCTCGGCTCGAGCGGACGGCGCGGGGTACACGGGTCGAGCTTCGCGACGGACGCTCGTTCGAGCTGTCCGGATCGAACGACGTCGACGACGGCAACCGGGGCATCTTGATCGATGTCGGAGGCCGCACGGTGCGCGTGTCGTGGGACGAGTTCGCGGAGCTGCGACTGGACGGCTGAGCGTCGGGCGTCTCGCCGCGAGGGGGTGCTCGTGCCGGGTACCGGCGCAGAGCTTCCCTAGACCCGAAGCGGATGCCCCCGCTGGAGCACCGGGGGCTCGCACAGGGCCGGATCGAGCTGTCGCAGGTGGTGCCGCAGGTGCGCCACGTAATCGCGCATGAGGTAGTCGATCGAAGCCGCCTCCCCGGCGGGAACGACCTCCCACGCGATCTGGTCGAGGTTGTGGTCGCAGGTCTCGCGCAGGCGGAGCCGGTCCGGCACGTGATCCATCAGGCGAGCGAGGTGGAGGTTGAACGCCTCCCAGAGGTCGACGAGACCGATCCATGGCGCCTCGACGTGGCGCTGGACGGAGACCCATTCGTCCTGCTCGTAGCCGGGAAAACGGAGGTGCTCCTGCAGCTGGGCGCGGACGAACCGGTCGTGGTTGTTCGATGCCGAGTCGATGAGATGGCCCACGATCTGCTTCGGCGTCCACGCTCCCGGGCGCCGGGGGGTGGATGCACGCTGCTCGGACCAGCCCCTCAGGGAGGCAGCCGCGAAGGGCACCAACGTGCGAAGCTCGTCGGCAGCGGGGGCGCTCATTCCTGAACCCTCCTTCCTCGATCGGTGACGGCGATCGCCACCGGAATCGGCAGCGACCCTGAACGGTGGCGCCGTTGGGTCCCACGCGCCACACTTCCCGAAGCGAAACGGATCGCCCCCACGTTCGACCGGAGATGCCCGATGCGTGCGACCGTCGTCACCCTCCTCGCGGTGGCCCCTGCCGCTGCCGCGCTGGCCACGTCCCCGGCAGCCCCGACCGCGACCGCCGCGAGCCAGGCCAGCGACGTCGTACTGAAGGCTGCGCTGGCGTACGACGGCGACGGACGCCGCGTCACGCCGGCCCAGGTTCAGGTCCGCGGCGAGCGCATCGTCGCGGTCGGAGCGGACGTCGCCGTCACCGCCGGGACGCGCGTGGTGGACCTCGGCACCGCGACCCTGGTCCCCGGGCTGATCGACGCGCACGTCCACATCACGAACCACTTCGATGGGGCGGGGGAGCGTCGCTCTGCGACCTCGCTGTTTGGCGCGCGCGCGGCTCGCGCTCTTCTCAACAGCGGATTCACGACCGTGCGTACCCTGGGCAGCCCGGATTTCGCGGACCTGGATCTCCGGGACGCGATCGAGCAAGGTCTGGTACCGGGGCCGCGCCTCCAGGTCTCCGGACAAGGCATCACGGACGGCGCCGGCGCCGTGGCGGCCGAGGGCACCCGGGCGGGACGCGGCGAACGGGCGTCGGGTGAGGAGGAAATGAGACGCGCGGTCAGGGCGCGCACGTCGGAGGGCGTCGACTGGGTGAAGATCTTCGCGTCGCAGAGCTCTCGGGCGGGCGGGACGCCAACGTACTCCGAGGAGCAGCTGCGCTGGGTCGTGGACGAGGCGACGCGTGCCGGTGTGCCCGTGTCGGCACATGCCCACGCTGCTGAAGCGGTCCGGCGGGCGGTGGAGGCCGGTGCGCGCACGATCGAGCATGGCGCGCTGCTCGATGAGAAGACATTGGAGCTCATGAAGGAGCGCGGCGTCTACTATGCGCCCAATCTGTACCTGTCGGAGTACTACCTCGAGCACGGCGACGAGTTCGGTTACACCGAGGAGCAGCTGGACTGGACCCGCCGCCTGCTCCCACCACGCACGGAGATCTTCGGCCGGGCTGCTGCGATGGGCTTGAAGATCGTGTTCAGCACCGACGCCAACTCCGGATGGGTCTGGTCCGGTCAGACCGCCCTGGAGTTCGAGCGGCGGGTGGCCGCCGGACAGTCGACCGCCGACGCGTTGCGTAGCGCCACGAAGGTAGCGGCCGAGGCGTTGGGCGTGGCGGACCGGGTGGGCGACCTCCGCGCCGGGCTCCTCGCCGACGTCGTAGCGGTCGACGGCGACCCGATCCGTGACATCAGGGCGCTCGGGCGGGTCGTCTTCGTCATGAAGGGTGGGGAGGTGGTCAGCGCACGTCCCTGATCGCGCCGAGGACCGGCGCGACGGCGGCGACCACCACGAGGGACTTGCGTCGAATATAGGGTGACACCATATAGTGTCAGTCCCTGTATTCTCCGGGAGGCCTCGTGACCCCAACGCCGGCGACGTCGTTCCTGCCCCTCACACACGTCACGTACCACCTGCTCCTGTCCTTGGCCGGCGCGACGCGCCACGGGTACGGGATCATCAAGGACGTGGAGGACCGGACCGGCGGACGACTGGTCCTGGAGGCGGGAACCCTCTATGCGGCCATCAAGCGCGCCCGCGACGACGGGCTCCTCCAGGAGCAGGCGCCGCCTGAAGGCGCAGACGCGCGGCGGCGCTACTACGGGCTGACGCGGGTGGGACGAGAGGTGCTGCGCCTGGAGTCTGAGCGGCTCGCCGAGCTCGTCGAGCTCGCGCGGAACGCGCGCGTCCTGCGCCCGGCCTCGGGCCGCGGAAGCTGACGTGCGCATCCTGTTCGAGGTCCTGCTCGCGCTGACGCCCCGCGACTTCCGCAGGGAATTCGGGGACGAGCTGCGCCGTGTGGCGGACGAGCGCTGTCGGGAGGCGCGGGAGCAGCGCGGTCGAATGGCCGCCGCCTCGGCCCGCGCGCGCGAGGTCCTCGCGCTCGGCCGCGTGGCGCTGGAGCTTCGGCGCGCCGCCACCCCCGCCGGCGCGGTGACCCTGGAGTCGGTGGCTCGGGACCTGGGGCTGGGCGCCCGCTCTCTGGCACGGCGACCCGGCTTCGCGTTGATCACGGCAGGAACTCTGGGACTCGGGATCGGGTCCGTGACGACCATGTTCAGCGCCGTGAACACGGTGCTGCTCCGACCGCTCCCCTACGCCGATTCCGACCGCATCGTCACGCTGTTCCGGACCGACCTCGAGACGGGTGAGCGCGGCAACGGCATGTCTGCCGCCGACGTCGTCGACATTGGTGCGATCGCGACGCGCATGGAGTCGGTGGCGGTGGCCGAGCCGTGGAGCCTCGACTACCGGGTCGACGACCGAACCGAGAGCCTGCGCGCGTGGGCGGTCTCGAGCGCGTTCTTCGAGGCCCTCGGGGTGGAGCCGATCCTGGGCAGGACCTTCGTGCCCCTGGAATACGCGGACGGTGGCGACGCCGTCGCGATCCTCGGGCACGGGGCTTGGGTGAGCCGCTTCGGAGCGGATCCGGGCATCGTCGGGGGAACGCTGACGCTGGACGCATCGCCCACGACCATCGTAGGAGTGCTCCCGCCGGAGTTCGGCTTTCCCAACCGGGCCGAGCTGTGGCTGCCGCGGCCGCCGCGGTCCTGGGACCAGGAGTCGCGCAGCCAGGATTTCATGGCCGGGGTGGCTCGGTTGGGCCCCGGCGCATCTCTGGCCGAGGCGCGGGCCGAGCTGGACCGGATCGGGACATCGTTGGCCGAAGACTACCCCGAATCGAATTGGGGGTCGGGCTTCACGGCCGTCCCGCTCAGGGATCATCTCTTCGGGGATGTGCGCACGCCCCTTCTGGTGATGCTCGTCGCCGTCGCGCTCGTGCTCTTGATCGCCTGCGCGAACGTGGCGGCGCTGGTGCTGTCCCGGGGCGCCCAGCGGGAGCGCGAGTACGCCCTTCGGGGCGCCATGGGTGCCGGCATCGGACGGATGATCGCGCATGTCGCGGCGGAGAGCGTCGTGCTGGCGGGTGCCGGATGCGTCTTGGGTATCGGGATGACCTATGGCGGCGTCGCCGCGCTCCGACGCCTCGGCCCGAGCCACCTACCGAGGATCGACGAGCTGCAGGTCGACGGGACAGTGCTCCTCTTCGGGATCGCCCTGGGCGCGCTGAGCGCGTTGCTGGCCGGACTCACTCCATGCCTTCGCCTGGCCCGGCCCGACCTGGCGGGGGCCCTGTCCGACGGTGCTCGAGGGACCGGCGGCCTGCGTCACCGACGCCTGCGAGGCCGACTCGTGGTCGTGCAGGTCGCGTCCTCCATGGTTCTCCTGATCGGTGCGGGCCTGCTCCTTCGGAGCTTCCGGACCCTGGTGGGCCAGGAGCTCGGCTTCGATCCCCAGGACCGGCTGGCGGTACAACTGTTCGCGTACGACTACGCGAACCCTGGCGAGCGATCTGCGTTCCTGTCGCGTGCGATCGAGAATGTCGAGGCCGTGCCAGGAGTCCGCGGCGTGGCGCTCACGTCCGAGGTGCCGGGCGCAACCGACGGCGTGATCGCCCGCCTGGACATCGACTTGCCCTTCACGATCGCCGACCGCGCCGTTCCACCCGCCGGGCAGGAGCCGGTCGCTCGGGCGAACGCGGTCTCGCCCGACTACTTCGAGCTGATGGGCATTCAGGTCCTCTCGGGGCGGGGCCCGGCGCGCTCGGACCTCCCGGAGACACCTCCGGTGATCGCGGTCAACGAGACCCTGTCGCGCCAGATCTCCGGCGACGGAAACCCCATCGGCGAACGGCTGCGCATCCGTTTCGGGCGGCGGGACGTGGACTGGGAGGTGGTGGGCGTCGTTCGCGACATCAGGGCGCTGGGGCACGCCTCGGAGCCTCGCGCCGAGGTCTTCTTCCCCATGAGCCAGGTGGATGTCGGGAGCCTGGTGCTGGTGGCCAGAACCGAGGTCGATGCCGCAACGCTCACACGCGCCGTCATGGAGGCGATCTGGCGCGCCAATCCGGCGCAATCGATCTGGGGCGTCTCGACCGTGGACGGCCTGGTCGCAGATTGGCTCCGGGGACGTCGGTTCAACCTCTTGCTTCTCTCCGCTTTTGCGACCGTCTCGTTGGTGCTCGCCGCCGTGGGCATCTATGGGCTCGTGAGCTTCTCGGTCGAGCGACGCGTGGCGGAGCTCGGCATCCGTCGCGCGCTCGGTGGCGGGAGTGCCGCGCTGATGGGGATGGTGATCCGAGAAGGAGCCACGCTGGCGGGAATCGGCGTCGCGCTGGGTGTCGTCATCGCGCTGGGACTGTCCCGCTTCATTCGCGGAATGCTCTATGGCGTGGAGCCCACCGATCCGCTGACGGTCGGAGCTCTGGCCGCTTCGATGCTCGCGGTGGCCATGGCCGCTTCTCTGGTGCCCGCGCTGAGGGCGATGCGCGTCGATCCCGTCCGCGTGCTGCGTGGCGAGTGAGCCCGCTCCTAGCCCGGGATGAACGCGACGATCCGCAGGGGCCCGCCGCTCCCGCCCCCGATCTTCATGGGGAGTGCCACGACGTAGGCGCCGGACTCCGGGAGGAGCCCGAGGGACGCCACGTTCTCGAATCCGGCGATGTTCTCCGCGTAGAGCGCGACGTGTGAGCCGAAGTCGGTGGACTGCCCGCGGTCGATGCTGGGCGTGTCGATCCCCAGCGCGACGATGCCCCGCTCGGCGACCAGCCAGCGTGCGGCCTCGGGGTCCAACCCGGGGAAGTGGAGCTCCGGCACGGCTTCCGGCCCCGTCAGATCCGTGCCGAGATACGTGAGCCGGTCGTTCCAGCGGTCGCCCCAGCCGGTGCGCAGCAGAAGGATGGCTCCGTCGGGGATGGGGCCGTGGCGCGACTCCCATTCGGTGAGGTCGGCCACGGATACGAGATAGTCGGCCGTGGCGTGGTCGGTGACGTCCACCACCGCCGCCGGGCCGATCAGGCCCGAGAGGGGAATCTGGTCAGCGGTGAGCCTCCCTTCCGCGAAATGGATGGGGGCGTCCAGGTGGGTACCGCCGTGCTCGGCCGCTGCGAACGCGTAGGAGGCATAGAACCAACCCCCCTCGGTGGGCCCGTACGCCAACTGACTGAGCTGGAAGCCGGCCGTGTCGGTCGGCCAGTAGACGGTATTGTGGTCGAACGTGTGTGTGAGGTCCACCCAGCGACCCCCGCTCCCGTTGAAGACCCCGGCGACGGGGTCTCCCGCGGGAGCGCGCCCACAGGCGGCGAGGAGCAGGAGGGGTGTCAGGGCCAGGGCGACGGGACGGGCGGGCATGGGGCCTCTGTTCGTGCGAAGGAAGGTGCGGGCACAGTAGGCGGGGGTTACTCGGTCGGCCAGGAGCGGCCGGTCCGGAGGCTATCCGATCAGTGTCGCTTCTGCGACCAGGCCGGGCCCGAAGGCCAAGGCCACGCAGGGGAGCCGGGCGCCCCTCCGGCGCATCTCCTCCAAGATGAACAGGATCGTCGCCGACGACATGTTCCCGTGACCGGCCAGCACCTCCTGACTCACCTCGGTCGCCGCGTCCGGCAGGTCGAGGGCTTCCCGGACGGCTTCGAGGATCCGCGGTCCCCCCGGATGCACCGCCCAGGAGCCCACGTCCGCCACGGTCAGACCGTTGCCCGCGAGCCACGCGCACATCCAGGGTCCTAGACTGTCCCGGATCAGATCGGGCACACGCGCCGACAGGGTCATGTGGAAGCCGTGGTCACCGACGCGCCACGACATGGCGTCGTCGGCATCGGGGAAGAGGCAGCCCCCGCTCGCAAGGACCCGCCACTCCTTCCCCCGTCGCGGGGTGGAGTCGGGCTGCCCGGCCCGGTCGTCCGGAGCCACCTCGTCGGACACCCCCACGAGCGCGCCCGCGCCGTCGGCGAAGAGCGCGTTGGCCACCATCCGGTCCGGATGCCACCCGTAGGCGAAGTGGAGGGAGCAGAGCTCCACCGAGCACACGAGGGCGCGAACTTGTGCATCGCGTGCATACGCTGCGGCGACGCGGAGGCCGTTCAGCGTTCCGTGGCACCCCATGAAGCCGACGTGCGTCCTCTCGACCTCGGGACGGAGCCCGAGCCCGTCGATGACGTGCGCATCGACGCCGGGCGAGAAGAAACCGGTGCAGGAGACGGTCACCAGGTGTGTCAGCTCTCCTCCCTGCACACCAGAGCGATCGAGCGCCGCCTCTGCCGCGGCCAGGGCCAGGCCAGGGGCCTCGCGTTCGTAGCGCTCCATGCGCGCAGCCGTCGGTGGCCCCCCGTCGTCCGGTCCGGCGGAGGGCGGGTAGAACGTCTGCCGCCTCTCGATCGGACCGTCGGAAACGTCCAGGATCGCGCTGTGGCGTGAGCGAACCCCGGTTCGGCGATAGAGGGCGCGCAGGAGTCGCGCCTGGCGCTCGTCGGTAGTGGTGAACGCAGCGTGCAGCGCGGCCGCGTCGTCCTGGAGGATGGAGTGGCCGGGCGTCGCGGTACCGATGCCTACGATGCGGAGCGTCATGCGGTGGGCCCGGGGAACGGTGTGGGAGGGGTCGACACCGCACGCACGAAGGGCGTGGCCAGCGCCGGGATGGTGCGCAGGGCGTCCAGCACGAGGCGGGTCAGAGGAGGACGGCGCAGCGCCCAGGCCGCGGCGCGACAATGGCGCTGGGCACGGCCGATGCTCCGGGCGCGCGCCTGCTGCCAGTGCACAAGCAGCCCGGGGTCCCACGAATGCGCGGCGGCCGCCGCGATGGGTGCGAGCGCGCGGGCGCCCGCGAGCGCCCAGCACATGCCCTCGCCGGTGAAGGGCTCCACGTAACCGGTGGCGTCCCCGACGCGGAACACCCGCTCAGCGCCGAGCGCGCCGGCGCTCCACGTCAGCGGCGGGGTTCCTCGCCAGGTTGCGTTCTCGAGACGGTCGGGAACGGCGAGGCCGGAGCCCTCGAGCAGCGCGGCTACGCAGCGGCCGGGGCCGCCGTGCCGTCGAAGGGTGGTGGCATCCACCGCGGCGGCAACGTTCAGCGAATCGCCCTCGACCCGCACCAGACCGACGTATCCTCCGTCCGCGACCACCATGGTGATGGTCCCGGGCTCGAACGTTTCGGGAGCGTCGGGCAACCGGGTGCCGAGACCGATGCGCGCCGCCGGATCCGATCGGTCGCCGGGCCCGGACGTCCCCTGGCGCAGCAGCGCGCCGCCCAGGCCGTCGGCTGCCACGACGACACGAGCGTCGACCAGGGTCTCGCCGCTGCGTTCCACCAGGCCCAGGCGTCGTACGGGTCCTTCCGGAGGGTGCAGGCGCGCCTGTGCGCCTTCCCGGAGCGCCACGCCCTCCCGAACCGCGGCCGCCACCAGGGCGTGGTCCAGCGCATCGCGGGAGATCGCCCAGCCGCCGTCCAGCAGGACCTCGGCGCTCGTTCCCCAGCCCAACAGGCGGAGGCGCTTCAGGGGGTGTGCACCTTCTGCCGGAGCAATTCCGTCGAGGCCGGACGCGCGCAGGACCTCGACCGCGCCCGGACTGAGGCACCCGCCGCACACCTTGCGACGAGGGAAGCGAGCGCGGTCGACCAGAAGCACCTCGAGGCCGCGGCGGCGGAGCTCGAGGGCGGCGACCGACCCGGCGGGACCGGCCCCGACGACCACGGCGTCCCAGAGCGGCGCGCTCACGCGGGGTGCCGCTCCGGGGACGCGAGGGTCCAACGCAGCACCAGGCGCTCCGGCCAGGCCACCCCCACGGTGGGTGCCGGAAGCCCGGCGTCACGGGCCAGGCCCCGCAGCTCGGGTTCGGTGAACGCGGCTCGGACGGAACGCAGCCCGTCCACCCGGGCGATCTCCGATCGAGTGAGGATGCGCAATGCCGTCCAAGCAAGCGCATATCCGGCGCGTGTGCGCCTCAGGTCCTGGACGAGGCCCTCGCGTCCTGCGGCGGCCATGGCCTGAAGGAAGCGCACTGCCGACTGCTCGCTCAGGTGGTGGAGGAATAGCGAGCACGTCACCACGTCGTATCCCCCCGGGAGGGGCGCCGCCAGGACGTCGAGCTCGGTGAAGCGCGCGACCACCCCGGCCCGCTCGGCGTGCGCGCGCGCCCAAGAAACCGCGAAGGGGCTACGGTCGCAGCCGTGCACCTCCACCGGGAGGCCGGAGCGTGCCGCCCGCAGCGCGATCCCCACCGCGACGTCGCCGCCCCCGCACGCGAGGTCGAGCACGCGCACCGGTGCGGTCACGAGCGCGTGCCGGTGAACGACGCGCCAGACCCTCGCGGTGGCCAGCGAGAGCGCGTTGACGCGTGCCAGGGCGCGGAGCGCCTGGCCATGAGGCCCTGCGTCGAGGTCGGGCTGGTCCATGAGCTCGGCTTCCCGCGACCGTCGCGTGACGTCGGGAACGAGCGAGAGGGGTGCCATCAGTAGAGACGCTCGGTGTCCAGGACGTTGAGCAACGACCGTCCGTCCTGCCAGCGGGCGAGGTTGTCGCAGAAGAGGTCCATGATGCGCGCGTTCTCCCGGTCGCTTGTGGATGCGGAGTGCGGGCTGACGAGCACGTTGGGTAGGTCCCACAAGGGGCTGTCGACGGGCAGGGGTTCGGTCTCGAAGACGTCCAGCCAAGCCGAAGCCAGGCGTCCCGAGCGCAAGACGTCGATGAGCGCCCGCTCGTCCACCAGCGCACCCCGGCCGATGTTCACCAGCACCGCACTCTCCTTTAGCGCCGCCAGCTCCTCGGCTCCGATCATACCTTCTGTCTCGTCGCTGTGCGGGGCCGCGAGCACGAGAAAATCGGCCCGTGGCAGCAGCGCCGACAGCGCTTCCGGTCCGTGCAGCTCGTCAGCGTGCACGGTGCGAGGGTCCAGGCCGTCCGGAGTTCGGCGAATGCCGAGGACCTTCACCCCGAGCGGCCGGACCACGCGCCCCACCTCCGTTCCGATGCGCCCGTGTCCGACCACGAGCAGGGTGCGCCCCTCCAGGTCGGTTCCGGCGAAGCGCTCCCAACGGCCCTCGCGCTGGTCACGGGCCATCCGCAGAAGGCCGCGCGCATGCCCCGTGATGGCCATGAGCACGAACTCCGCGAGCGGGCGTGCGTGGACTCCGCTCGCGGTCGTGAAGACGGTCCCCGGCATCCTCTCCGCATAACGCATCCGGCGCACCAACTGTCCGATGCCCGCGCTCGTCGCCTGGATCCAGCGGACATTGGGGGCGAGCTCCGGGAGATCCTCACGATGGGTGGGGTCGAAGTCGAACAGCACGGTGGCGCTGGCCAGGAGCGCCTGCCACCTCGCCTCCTGCGCATCCCCGCGCTGGACTGGATGGCCGCCGTGGTCGGCGGGGTAGCGTGGAGGGCGTAGCAGGTCGGGCTCGTGGATGACCGTCCAGGACGGCACCGACGCCCGGACGCGCTCCACCAGCTCCGACTCGATCCAGCTGGTGAAGAGCAGGGTCTCGTGGTCGCGGGGATTTCCGTCCATGCATCGGTGCGGGTCGAGGGTGGTCGGGCTCAATAGAAGGCGCGGCTGGGGGCCGCGCCACGCTGGCGCCGGCAGCCGCGGGCGCCTACTCATTGCCCGCCTCCTTCCGACCCCCGTGCCGCCCTGATGCATTCCACCCTCCCGACGCCACGCGAATGGCTCGCCCGGTTCTTTGCCTGGTACTACGCGCGCCATCCGGTCGGCGCGACGTTCATCGGCGTTCACGAACACGACGGAGGCCTCCCCGACCTGTCCGAGTCCGGGGTCGGCGATACGCTGGCCGAGATGCGTGCGCTGCTCACCACCATCCCGGAGGAGGTGCCCGGGCGGACGCCGGAGCGACCCCTGGCTCAGGACGTGGACGCGCTGGATGTCCGCCTGGCTGTGGGCTTCTTGCGCACGGCGTCCTGGGAGCTGGAATCGGGTCACCAGCACCTGCGCAACCCGAGCCTCTACACGGGCGAGGCGGTGTTCGGGGTGATGTCGCTGTTCCTGACCGACCACGGATCGCTCGTCGACCGCGTCGACGCAGCCGTGTCGCGGATGTCCGCCATACCCGAGTTGCTGGGGCAGGGGAGGGACAACGTACGCCGGTCTCCCGCGGGCTGGATCGGGCGCGCCCTCCGCGAATGCGACGGGGGTGTGGCGCTCTTCACGGACGGGGTCGCCCGCCTGGCGGCTGACCGCGGGATCGACGACCGCCATTTCACTCGCGCGGCCGAGAAGGTGGCCCAGGCGTTCGCGGTGCACAAAGCCCATCTCGCGGCGGAGCTTCAGCACACGGCCAAGGACGATCCTGCATGCGGCGAGGATGCCCTGGACCTTCACCTGAGGGAGGCGCACTTCCTGGAGGACGACGCGGAGGAGATCGCGCGCTACGCCGAGGAGGCGCTCGCGGAGGCTCGGTCGAACCTTCTGGGGAGCGCAAAGGCTCTGGGTGCCTCGTCCCCGGAAGAGGCACAGGCTCGCGTGGCGGACCTCCATCCGGACCTGGACCATTATCTGCCGTCCTACCCGGAGACCTGGAATCGTATGCGCGCGGTGGCGGTGGAGCGGGACCTGGTCACATGGCCGGATGCGCCGATCCGCTACCTGCCGCGGCCTGGATGGACGCGCGCGGCGGCCCCGCACCTGTACTTCCTCTACTACCGCTCGCCGGCCGCCTTCGACCGACCCCCGGTGCACGACTACCTGGTCACGCCGATCGAGGCGTCCATGTCCGTGCCGGAGCGCGAGC